>NZ_CP041186.1:7205000-7506250 GCF_006517175.1 Persicimonas caeni
GGCGCTGTTGACCGCGCTGACCGGCGACTCGCGCAAGACGATTTCGACGCGCTTCCAAAACTGGGTCAAGCGCCGCCACTTTCGCACCTACTTGGACGCCGACCAGTCGCCGGGCATCCTGCAGGAGTACGACACCGGCAACGGCATCATCCAGGCCCTGAGCACCTCGCCCGACGGGCGGGTGCTCATGTACAGGAGCATCTCGCCGAACACCGGCCAGCGCCAGCTCTACCTGGTCGACCATCGCGATCCGGAGGACGCGCTGACGGTCGCCGCCGACGGCAAGCCGGGCCTGGAGTCGCTGCACCCCATTGCCGGGCGAAACTTCGACGTCGGCAAGGAGACGCTGGCGTTTGTGGCCCGGCAGGACGAGCGCGACCTCATCTACTTTCAACCCTACAAGCGAACCGTCGAGTGGGCGGAAGTGCCCTCGGCCGACGACGAGGGCGACGAGGAGGAGGCTTCCGCCCGAGACACTGAGAAGACCAAGCTCGCCGCCGCCGACGATAAGGCCGTGGCGCGCGCCGAGGAGGCTGCCAAACAGGTGAGCGACGTCGACTTCGAGCTCGGCCAGCGGGTCAAATACCGGCTCGACGCTTGGAATATCATCGGTGTCGACACCCTCGCCTTGGGGCCCGACGGCCGGCGTATCGCCTTTGTGGGGCTTCGCGAAAACGGTCAAAAGGACCTGTACCTGCTCGAACCCAAGAAGGATGGCAAGAGCTTTACGGTCAAACGGCTGACCGACGATGTCTACGCCGAGCGTGAGATCAGTTGGGGCAGCGACGGCATCGCGTTTACCTCCGATGCCACCGAGAAAGGGCACTACAATATCTTTCGCCTCGAGCCCGACACTCGCAAGATCGAGCGGCTGACCTTCGAGAACCGCGACCACACCTCGCCGCGCATGCTCGACGACGGGCGAGTCTTCTTTGTGGCCTACGACGAGGTCGGCGCCAACGTCTATCAAGCCGTCGGCCCGGGGCTGGTGCGAAAGACCGGCCTCGCCACGGCGCTCTCCGACTTGAGTCCTGCGCCGGGTGATGGGCTGTGGGCGCTGCAGTACCACGAGGGGCGCCAGCGACCGGCGCGCATCCCGGCCAGCCGTCTGCTGACGGGCGATATATCGACACAGTCGGTGCAGGCGGCGGCCTACCCGTTGCCCGAGCGATCGCTCGACAAGTCCGAGCGCTACGACGTGTGGAGCCTCGATAGCTGGGAGGTGGGCACGGTGTTCGGCATCGTCGGCGCCAGCTCCGAGGGCATCGCCGGCCAGATCTATGCCACCTCGTACGACAAGCTGCGCGACCACACGGTCATCTTCAACATGCTCGCGTCGGGCTCGGTCGAGTCGATCGACGGCTCGCTCTTCTACATCAACCAGGAGAATCGCCTGGTCTGGGGTGGTGGGCTCTTCCAGGACGTCGGCTACCGCCTCGACCGCACCTTCAAGGACGACGGCACGGTCAACCGGTTCATCTCCTCGGAGCGCTTCTTCGGCGTCACGGGCACCGCGCGTTGGCCCTTCGATCGGTTCACGTTCGTGCAGGGCTCGCTCGCGATCGGTGGTCTCGACTTCTTCCTGTACGACGGCACCGAAGCCTGCCTGCAAGACCCGAACTGCATCCGCAACAACACCGCGCCCGATGACGCCGGCGGCGTGCTCGACCAGTGGGAGGCCGAGAACGACGACGTGCGCTTCCAGCTAGAGCCGTCGGTCAGCCTGGGGTACAATACCATTCGCTACCACCCGCAGACCGGCCCGTTTATGGGCCACTCGCTACTGCTGACGGGGACCTACGACTGGCAGCCGTTTCGCCAAAACGGCTACACCAACATTCGCTTCGACGCCGAGAAGTACTGGTCGTTGTGGGGGCGGACGAACCTCTTTTTGCGCGGCGGCACCGGCTACACCTTCGGCAGCCGCTTCGCCCGCTCGTTCTTCCTGTCGAGCTTCGACACGATACGCGGCGTTCAGTGGGGCGACTTCGACTACCTGCTGGGGCGCTCGTTCTTCTTTTCGACCGCCGAGTTGCAGTTCCCGCTCAACTTCTTGGTGCGCGTGCCGTTTCTGGACCTGGAGGGCATCACCGGCGTCGACTTCGGCGCGGCCGGCGACGACTTCGCCGAGGTATGGGACCGCCGCGTGCTCGACTACGTGCTCGGGGTCAACTTCGGGCTAGGCCCGTTCGTCTTCCGGCTCCACTTCGCCAAGCCGTTCGACATCGGCGCGCCGGTGCCGAACAACGGCGACTGGAACACGAACTTCTCGTTGTCGTGGCGTTATTGGTAGGGTTGGTTTTGCTGGCGTGTAGGTCTTGCAGGAGCGTAGGCCTTGCAGAGGTGTGGTGCCTGCTCTGCAAGGCCATCAAAAAAACGCAAGCTCACCCGAGCAACTCTTCAGCCGCCGGCATCTCGATGTCGAGCGACATCCCCGACGACTTCACGAAGTCGACCAGGTTTTCGGCGTAGGTCGGAAACGGCGGGCAAGAGAGCTCACCCTCGAGCGCCTCCATCGTGTTGATGGAGTTGTAGATGGTCAGCTGGTTGAAGTCCTCGACGAACTGGCGCGGGCTGCGCGTGAGCTTCTCGAGGTACGGAAACTTCATGATCAGCTGGGTCAGCTTGTAGGGCACGTGACCCACCGGGGCGCGCTTGCCCGCCTTCTCGGCGACCAATTCGAAGACCTTGCGCGCCGACAACGGGTTGGGGTCGCACAGGTGGAAGGTCTGCCCGGCAGTGTCTTCGCTCAGGCTGATGCGGTGCATCGCGTCGCACACGAAGTCGACCGGCACGACGTTGAGCGGCTTGTCGCCTTTGCCGGGCATCAAAATGGGCACCGACTCGGGCATCTGGATGATCAAGTTCATCAGGTAGTAAGGGCCGGCCATCCGGTCGATCTCACCGGTGCGCGAGTCGCCCACCACGATGCTCGGGCGAAAGACGCTGATGGGCACGTGCGCCATCGCCTCGCGCATCGCCTTTTCGGCCTCGTACTTGGTGCGCTCGTAGAGGTTTCGGAAGCTCTGCGCCTCCTCGAGCTCGTCCTCCATGATCACGCCGGTGCGCTTGCCTGCGACGAATGCCGTAGAGAAGTGGTTGAGCCGGTTGAGCTGCTCCATCTCCATGGCCGCGTCGATGACGTTTCTGGCGCCCTCGAGGTTCACGCTCCAAATCTCGTCTTTGTCGGCCCCCAGATACCAGATGCTGGCGATATGATAGATGTCGGTGACGTTGGCGACGAGCTCCAGATACTCGGTGCCGCTCAGTCCCAGGTCGAGCGCGACCACGTCGCCGCTCAGGATCTGATAGCGGTCCGGGTCGACCTCCAAGTTCTCGAGGCGCCGCGTGGCGCGGTCGACGAAGTCGGGGCGCACCAGCAGCCGGACGAACGCGTCGGGCTCGTTGTCCAGAATGGTATGCAGGAGGCGGCGCGACACGAAGCTCGGGAAGCCGGTCAGCAAGATGTCGCGTGCCTTGTCGGGACGTCGGTTGTCGTCTTTGGCTTTGTTCATGTCTGGGCGTCTTCGTCTGCGGGCTTGGCGGTGCCGCGGGTGCGCACGCCTTCCTCGATTTGTTGATAAATTTGTTCGACCTGTTCGCGGGTTTGCTGCAGCGTGCCGTTATTGTCGATCACGTAGTCGGCCACCGCGATCTTTTCTTCGAGTGGCATCTGTGCGTCGAGGCGCTGGACGGCCTCGTCGTGCGACATGTTGTCGCGCTCCATCACGCGCTTGATCTGCACGTCGCGATCGGCGGCGACCACGATCAGGCTGTCGAGCCACTCGTGGATGCCGTTCTCGACGATCAGCGCCGCATCGTAGATCACCCAATGGTGGCCCTCCGAGCGAATCTGCTGGGCGCGCTCCATCATGCGCTGGCCGATGCGCGGGTGCGTGATCGACTCGAGCTTCTTGCGCGCTTCACGGTCGCCGAAGACGACCTTTCCGAGCGCCTCGCGGTCGAGGGTGTCGTCATCGCGCAAGACCTCGTCGCCGAAGGCCTCCCGGATATCCTCCCACGCAGGCTCGCCGGGCTCGACGATCTTACGGGCGATGACGTCTGCGTCGATGATCCGTGCGCCGAGTTCGGCCATCATGTTGGCCACCGTCGATTTGCCGCTGGCAATACCGCCGGTCAATCCCACGATGACAAATGTGTCGTCCTGTGGCATCGCTTCGTCGTCCGTGCTTGAGTTGGTTCAGGTACGTTCCGATTTTATGGCATATCGCGGGGCGGTTGCCAAATGAGCATTGAAGTCTAGGATAGGCGTGCCCGAACGCGGCCCAAATCGGGCAGTTGGCGAAAGCGGGTGGCTCGCAAAACGGATATCCATCGATGGCCAGACGAAGAAGAAGACGCAGGGGAGACCGAGGAGCCGAGCAGGGCGGTCTGATCGACCGCGTCTGGACGTACGCGACCGACGTGCGCACGCCGGGCATCTTTATGGTGCTCGCCGGAGTGCTCTTGGCCTCCACTCCCTGGACTCGCACGCCCGACCCACTGGTGGTGTCGTGGTGGGACTCGCCGTTGTACCTGCCCGACCCGCTCGGCGTCGCGGCTGGTTTGGCGTCGGTCGCCGCCGTGTTGCTGCTCGGGACGATGTGGAATCGTTATCGGCTGGCCAGCGACCCGGACCTCGCCGAAACCGCCACGCCCGATGCAAGCGTCCAACTTACGGACGGCGACGACGTCGGCGAGGCGCGTCGCCCCTGGTTTGCCTGGGCCGGCGCACTGTGCATGCTCTCGGGCATCGCGGTCGTAGTCGGCTACTGGTTTTTCGCCCAGCAGATGCTCGGCACCGCACGCGTTCCCGTGGCGGTCGGCGAGACCATCGAGCACTACACGCTCCCGTATGGACAGAAGGGCCTCAAGGTCATGCTTCCGCTGCGAGTTCGTGTGGATGGTCTCGAGCGCAAAGAAGGGCTGGTCGCCAACGTCCAGTTGTTCAAGGCCGGCCAAGAGCCACCCAGCCCGCAAGGGGTTCCGGCTGGCTCGGGCGTCGAGATGGGCGACTTTCGCCTCACCTTCGTCGGCATGCAACCGGACGCTACCAAGTTGCGTGCGGTGCTCCAGAGCAGCGCCCCGAACACCATCCCGGCGGTGGCCAGCGAGGGGGACTCGTTCCGCCTCAGCCTCGACGGCCCCGAGTATAAGGTGTTGGAGGTCTCACAGAACTACCTCGGTGTGATGGGCCCGGCGGTGAAAGTCAGCGCGCCCAAGGTCGGCGAATTCTGGGTGTTCCAGAGTGCGTCGCAGGCCAAGGTGCCGCCCGACTTGGAGCACTCCATCGTGCTCGATCGGTTGCAGACCCAGCCGGCGGCGGTCTTCGCCGTCGCCAAGGCGCAGCCCTTCTGGCCGTTGTCGCTCGGCGGCACGCTCTTCGTTTTGGGCTTCGCGCTGCTCATCGTCTTTCCGGAGCGCATCTCTCGACGCAAGGATGGTCGAGTGCGCATCTGGAGCTTTAATGAAGCCGGCCGCATCACCGAGCAGTTGACCACCGCGCCGTCCCCGGCGAAGCGAGGGGAGGACTAATCATGAACCTCGTTATCCCAATCATCGCCGTCATCGGAGCTCTCCTCGCGCTTGCAGTTCTGGCGCCGCTGAGCGAACGCGTGCGCTCGTATCTCGGCCGCTCGGCCGTCGTCTTAGGCTGGCTGGGCGTGCTCGGCGGTGCGATCGGTATCTACACCGAGCAACTCGCCGGAGCGGGCGTGTTGCTCGGCGTGGCGGCCTCGGCCGGCCTCGCAATCTTGCCCCTCGGTATGCAGCTCGCCCCTGCGCGCAACCTGGCGTGGACGTTGGGCGCTGCGCTCCCCTTGGTCTTGGCCACGTTGGGCCTGACGGTCCAGGTCGACATGGCCGGCGGAAACTCCGGGCTCTTCTTGCTGCACGCCGGCCACTGGGGCGCACTGAGCGCGGCACTTGTGTCGTTGCTCGTCGCCGCGGGGCTCTCCTCGAGCGAGGGCTGGGCGAAAGATGCCTCCCGCAAGACGCCTGGAATGGGCGTCGGTGTGGTGCTCGCCTCGCTGACGATCGCCGCCTGGATGATCGGCAGCTTGCGAGGAGGCCCCGAGGGAATCGCCTGGTCAGTGCCGCTCGCCTCCGAAGCCGGCGGTGTGACCTGGCAGATTCCTCCGTCGGCCGCGTTGCCGCAGGGGCTGTGGCTCGAAGCGGTCGCCGAGCTTGCTTGGATGGGCCCGCTGTTGATCGCTGCTGCCGTTCTCGGCGTGGTGACCGGCCTGGCTACACGCTTTAAGGCTGGACGCCGCGCTTCAGCGCTCGGCTGGTTTGTCACGGGAGCGGTTGCGTTGTCCGGAGTCGCGGGACTGCTGTCGAGTCGGACCGGCGCCAGTCTGCCGGATCCGGCGCCGTATCGAGAAACGGCCAGCACGGTCTTGGGCGGCATTCAGGGAGCTCCGATGCTCATCCAGCAGGGAAGCTTCGTCAGCGAGGGCGGCGTGTTCGTGCCTCTCGGTGACATCGCCCCGGAGCTGGGGATGCTCGTTGCGGCTGCGTTGATTGCGCTGCTGGCCGGCGTCTTCTCCCTGCGTGTCCATTGGCCCGGAAGCGCCGGCGAAGGAGCCGAGCGCACAGCGATGGGGCTGCATGCACGCGACTACGCGCTGCGCGGCGTCGTGTTCGGCTGGCTCGCTTGGCTGCTCGTTACACTGATTCACTGGAACCACTTCGGCGCCGTCGGCGTCGGCTCGCCGGCCGAATGGAGCGCGGTGGGTTTTTTGGCGCTCGCGACAGGTGTTCTTCTGCTCAGTTGGAGCAGGCGGAATGGACGCAGTGACCGTATCATTAGAGAGTTGGCGCCGGGCGTGATGTTCGGATTGCTATTGTTCGGGATTGCGACCGGTGTGGTGTTCGACGCGCCATTTGGGTTGTCGATCGCGTTTTAGTCGGGACTGCTTTGTGGCGCCAAATCGCTACGCCTTGCATACAAGAGAGACCATGAAAATCACGAAAGCCGAATTCATCAAGAGCGCCACCCAACCCGAGCATTTTCCGCCGGCCGACAAGCCGGAGGTGGCCTTCGCGGGGCGAAGCAACGTGGGCAAGTCGAGCTTGATCAACACATTGCTCAACCGCAAGAAGCTCGTCAAAGTCAGCGGTCGGCCCGGGCATACCCAGTTGGTCAACTTCTTCAACATCAACGACCAGCTCTACTTCGTCGACCTTCCGGGCTATGGCTTTGCGAAAGTGCCTAAAGAGGTCAAAGACGCGTGGGGGCCGATGATCGAGGGGTACTTGGCCAATCGGCCCAATCTCACCGCCATGGTGTGCATCATGGACGTGCGCCGCGGCGTGCAAGAGGACGATTTCGAACTGATTCACGCAGCCCCTCACTTCGGCGTTCAGCCCATCTTGGTCTTCACCAAAGCCGACAAGCTGAACAAGCAGAAGAAGAAGCAACGCCGGATCGACATCGCCAACGAGTTCGGCGTGCACAAAGACGACATCATCTTGTTCTCGAGCCTCAACCGCACGGGCGTCGATCGCGTATGGAGGCGTATCGAGGAGCTGACCGGGCTGGGCAACGGATGAGTTGGCGCCTCGACGAGCCTCGCCTGGTGCGCGAGGGGGACGCGCTCAGAGTGCGCGAAGCCGGCGCCGATGATCTGGAGGCGATCCTCGCCATCGAGGAGACCGCCCACCCGACGCCGTGGATCGCAGAGGTCTTCGAGCGAGAGATGGCCCTCGACTGGTCGTATCTGTGGCTTTTCGAGCGTGGGAATAAGGCCGTCGGATTCCTCGTCTTCTGGGTGATCCACGACGAGGTCCACATCCTCAACGTGGCTGTCGATCCTGCATGTCGACGCCAAGGAATCGCCACCGCTGTCTTGGTTTATCTGGTTGAAATCGCCGAGGAACACGCGTCGAGTTTTGTGACGCTCGAGGTGCGCGAGCACAATCAGGCCGCGATCGCCCTTTACGAATCGCTGGGATTCGAGATCATTGGCAAGCGCGAGCAGTACTATGCCGACACTGGCGAGGACGCGTTCATCATGAGCTGCATCTTGTGATATGCGTGCGTTGCGTCGACCACCCCCCAAACGAGCACACAAACAATGAAAGTATTTTCGGGCAGCAGCCATCCCGCTTTTGCCAAGGCGATCTGCGATTACCTGGGCATCGAGCTAGGAAAGAGCCACACCGTCACGTTCAGCAACGAGAATATGCTCGTTCAGATCGACGAGAACGTGCGCGGAAGCGACGTTTATGTGGTCCAAACCTCGTGTCCGCCGGTGCACACGCACCTCTTCGAGATGCTCATCATGATCGACGCGCTGCGCTCGGCGTCGGCCAAGCGCATCACGGCGGTCATTCCGTACTTTCCGTACATCCGAAGCGACAAGAAGGATCGTCCCCGCATCAGCATCACCGCGCGCCTGATGGCCGACTTGGTCAAAGCGTCCGGGGCCGATCGCGTGCTCACGATGGACCTGCACAGCCCGCAGGCGCAGGGCTTTTTCCGCATGCCGGTCGACCAACTCCAGGGCGCCGGGCCGCTGTGTGAGCGCTTGGCCGACGACAAGCAGGACGACTGGGTGCTCGTGGCCGCAGACGCCGGCGAGGCCAAAGACCTGGGCCGTTACGCCAACCGGCTCGACCTGCCCATGGCGATCATCGACAAGCGTCGCGAGGGCGACGACGAGAAGCCGCGCGCGGTCAACCTCATCGGCGACGTGGAGGGGAAGGTCGCGCTGGTCGTCGACGACGAGATCGCCAGCGGGGGGACGCTCATCGAGGCGGCGACGTTCCTAAAGATCAAGGGCGCTCGCGAAGTAATGGCCGTGGCGACGCACCCGGTGTTCAGCTCGAACGCGCTCGGTCGCATCGCCACCGCGCCGCTGACCAAGGTCTTGGTCACCGACACGATTCCCATCGCCGAGGGGGCCGACACCGATAAGATCGAGGTCGTCTCGGTCGCGCCGATGTTCGCCGAGGCGATGGCACGTATCCGCGACGGCAGCTCCGTGTCGAACTTGTTCAAGGCCGACACCTTACGCGAAATCTTGCAAAAAGAGTCGATCGACGACTGAGCGATCGATTTGACGAGAAGAGGGCGGCCCGTCGGACGGGCCGCCCTTTTTGCTCTGTGGCAGGTTTGCTACTCGGAGAGCAATGCGTGGAACTCGCGCATCGACATCTCGGGGCCGTAGACGTCCAAGAAGTGCTCGAGCGAGTCCATCAACGCCGGATGCTCGGTCATCTCCGTCCACTTGAGGAAGGGGACGAGGAAGGGGCGGGCATGCTCGACCTCTTTTTGAAGTAGATACGCCGAGACGTCACCGCCATCCAGAAACCCGCTGGTTTCGTAGGCGTCGAGAAAAGCCTGGCGGTCATACTCGACCTGGCGAAACTCGACTTCCCAGCCGGTGGGTTTGAGCGTGAAGATGGCGTACTGGGCGCGCCAGTCACCGTTGAAGGGAAGGCCGACCGAGCCGACGTTGACGATGAGGCCGTCGCCAACCTCTCGCACCATCGGTCGGTGGGTGTGCGCGCAGACTAGCAGCGGCTCTTCGATCGACTCCCAGTGCTCGCGAAGCGTCTCCGCCTGGGTCCACTCGCCGATGCCTTCGCGGTACGAGCGTGGGCTTCCGTGAAAGAGGCGCAGCGACGGGGCGCACTCGGCAGTCATCGTGAAGGGGAGCGCGTCGAGGTACTCGGCGTGTTCATCGTCGAGCTCGGCGGCCATCCAGCGCGAGGCTGCCCATACCAACTCGGTGAGCCAATCGTCAGGGACATCCTGGCGGCGAAAGTCGAGGGTGTAGTCCTCGTGATTGCCGCGCACGCTGTGCCAGCCGAGCTCGCGGACGTGATCGACGACCGCGCTTCCCAGTGGGCCGCGGCCCACGAGGTCTCCTCCTACCAACACTTCGTCGACGCCGACACGGTCGATGTCGTCGACCACCGCCGCCAGTGCGAAGGGATTAGCGTGGATATCTGAGATGACGGCTACGCGCTGCATGTCTAGGAGCGTATGCGGTTCGAGGAGCTAGGTCCAGAGATAAGGTTTCCACTCGTCCGGATGCTCATCGAAGCGCGCGCTGCTGGCTGAAAAGGGCCACCACCGCGGCTCTTTGGGCTGCGACAGAAGCGGCATGGTTGCTTCTTCGGGGGTCCGGTCACCCTTGGTTCGATTACACGGTTTGCACGAGGTGACGATATTTGTCCAGTTCGTCGCCCCACCGCGGCTCCGTGGTAGTACGTGGTCGAAGGTAAGCTCCTCTTTGCGAAAGCGAACCCCACAATATTGGCAGCTAAAGCCGTCGCGCCGGTAGACGTTGGTGCGGGAGAACTGCACCCGGCTTCGAGGCACGCTGACCCGGCGCAACAGGCGCAATACCGAGGGGAGCCGAAACACGCGCGTGGCCGAGTGGACCACGCTGGCTTGGGGCTCGATCATCTCCGCTTTGCCCAGGATGAGCAGCGTGATGGCCTTTTTCCAGGAGACGACGCTCAGCGGCTCGTAAGTCGCGTTGAGTAATAATGCTGGGTCCATGCCGACGTACCTCGTACTACGGTGGGCCGTTGTTCCGGAACCAGCCGGCGATGGTTCCAGGCGCTCTCGAGGAGAGGAGCGCATATGCTTTGCCTGTGTCGGCTGTTCCATCCTCGGCTCAACGGGGGCCTGAGATACGTGAGCGCGAGCCGGGTTGCCATAGATGGAACGACAACCCGGCCAGCGTTTATTTCGTCGGCGTCGCCTTATAGGCAGACCCCGTCGATGCATCGAAGCTTCTGCTCCTGCGGGCAATCGGCGTCGGTGCTGCACTGGCGAATGCTGCCGTCCCAGCGCAGATACGGAATCACGACCCGGTCGCCGGTCTGCGGCGGATTGGGGCCGCCAAAGATGACTCGGTTGACGATCGAATCATAATCCCATCCGTCGGCGCGGCTACGTGTCCAGTCGACAATCGTGCCCGAGGAGACTTGACCGACGTTGACGTCGATGGAGGGAGGCGCCGGTGTTCCGCGCAAGCGCAGGCCGCTGGCGATGCCCGCCGAGGCGTTGGCGATATCGGCCAGGGTGGTGCCCAGGTCCGACTGGCAGATGCTGCCGGCGGTGCCGCCGGTGGCGTTTACCGCGCTGTGAATGCCGGCGGGGGCTTCGGCCGCCGTCGCACAACTCTCGCCGGGAATCCAGTAGATGCCGAACAGCGTGGCGGCGACGTCGGTGCGCAGGTAATAATCGACGAAGGGCTGGACGACCGCGTCGACCGCCGACTGATCGTAGTTGGAGTAGGTGGTCGGATCCTGCGGCGGGTTGCTGCCGCCGCCGGCGTCGGTCCAGTTCATCTTGGCCTGCACGTAGTCGTCGAACTCGTCGGTCACCGAGATGATCACCACCGCTGCGTCTTGGCGCAGTTTGAGCGGGTCGTTCGCCGCCCGCGGCATCGCCCGGTCGATGGCGGCCACGCCCATCGTCATGGTCATCTCACCCGACTCCTGGTCGGCGACCTTCTGCACGCAGTCTTTGAATTTCTGCGGGTCACGGGTGAAGTTGGCGCCGTTGTGGTCACACAACTTGCCGTTTTTGTACGGGGTGAACGAAATCCCCGGGAACGAGGGCAAAGACGGGCACGACCCGGTAAATCCGCCGCCGCCAAACATGTCCTTGACCCCCTGGCTGACCGCCGGGTCGCTGGAGATGCCATCGCAGGTGCCCGTAGTCACCGCCAGACGCCAGTCCAGGTTGGACTGCTGCAAAATCTGGACGAAGTCGTCGGCAAACTGACGCACCTGGGCGATCTCCTCGTTCATCGAGCCCGAGCCGTCGATGATCCAGATGAAATCGACCTTGGGCGTGGTGTCGACCCGGTAGGAGACGCACTGCTCGGTGAGCGTCTCGTTGGCCTCGGCGATCGCCGCACCACCGGTGATGTCGTCGATCAGATAGCCGGTGGCCGCCGCGTCGTCGGTGTACTCCGACTCGCGCACGACGGCGCCCGAGATGATGTAGTTGCCCGAGCCGCGCTTGATAACCTGGTAGACGAAGAGCAGCGGGTTGCCCGAGCTCGCGTTCGGAAGCGTATCCGACAGCGAGTGTGACGGCGTCGCTCCGTCGAGGCGGCCGAGGATGGCGTCGCGTGCGGAGGTCGGGCTCTGCACACCCGACAGGTCGATCACGGCGCTGACGACGGCGTTGTAGCCGTCGTGGGTGGTGATGCGCCGGCCGGTGGCGCGCTGCGTCGAGCCGCCATACAGGCCGGTGATGTCGCTGAAGACATCGTCGCGCACGGTCTCGGCGCTCGACCGGTTGGTCGGCAGCGAGGCCACGAATCCGGCAAAGTTGTTGGTCGTGTCGTTGAACACGTGAGCCTGGCCGCTCGACAGTCCGCTCACCTGACTGGTGGACAGCGCCGTCGGTACGGCCAACTGGTAGTTTCCGGTGCTGTTGCTCAGCATCTGCGGTTGAGACAGGTTCTGAGTGTCTTCGGGACGACACTCCAGATACTGCACTTCGTCGTTGTCGGGCGTGCCGTCGCCATCGGTGTCCGTCGAGCACGGATCGGACTCGCCTTGCGCACAGGTCGGGTCGTACTGCCGGTTGGGGCAAGTGCCGAGTTGGCCGTCGGCGTTGCCATCTTCGACCGCGTCGGGGATGCCGTCGCCGTCGGTGTCATCCGTGCGTGGGTTCATGCAGCCCGAGTCGACTTCGGGGCCGTCATTGACCCCGTCGCCGTCGCTATCCGGATTCAAGAAGTCGGTGCCGTTGAGACGCTCTTGCGCGTCGTCGAGCCCGTCACCGTCAGTATCAGCGGTGCGCGGATCGCTCTCACCCGGGTCGAATCGGCAGTTTTTGTTCTCGTCTTCTTCGCCGTCGGGGACGCCGTCTCGATCGGTGTCCGAATGGCCCGGTGACGTGCCCAAGCGGCATTCGCAGCCGTTGGTCAGCCCGTCGCCGTCGCTGTCGAGATCATTGGCACACGCCTGGTTGGCATCGACGTCGACGCTCGTTTGGGCGTCGGGGTCGTAGTTGGCGTCGGGCGGCACGAAGGCATCCTCACCGCCGCCGGCGTCTGTATCCGAGCCACCGCCGTCGGTGGCGTCGGAGCCTCCGTTGTTGCCTACCGAACGCTCCGGCTCACATTGGCCCGAGATCTGGTTGAAGACCTCTCCGGGGCCGCAATCGAGCGCGCCCCCTCCAGAGTCGGTGTCGTCGCTACATGCACTCAGGGTGAGCACGGAGGCAGCGGCGAGGACGAGAAACGAACGACAATATACAAGTGCGCGCATGGCATTTATCCAACAGGGCGGAATTACGTCTGTTATCGACTGGGGCACAATGTAGCGGAAACACAAGTCCCGTTACAAGATCACGCGGCGGCTTGACGGTCTGTTCCTTCAGGCGCGACACTTTGGGTCCGTGCTCCTTGGCCTCTTCTTCAATGTTCCGGGGCGTCTCACACTTGTGGATGAATGATGAACCTACGCCTGATACTTGTCTCGCCGCTGTTGATCGCGACGGCGTTTCTCCTGAGTTGCAGCACCGCGCAGGCTCCCGACGCGCAGGGGGATCTGTCGAAACAGGGGCCGTGCGCTGCGTCTTGGAATTTGCGCTACGAACGACTTGTGGGCCACAAGTGCTACCCGAAGCGCGTCGTCGAGGCCGCCAAGGCCGGATGCAAGGCCGGTGAGAAGACAAGTTGCAAGGTCGCGCGCGCCGTCAGTCGATACAACCGAACCACCCACCTCGACTTGGAAGATGGCGCGGTGGCGACCGCGGCGGCGGCTGGCTGCAAGGCCGGCGAAGGCGACGGTTGCGCCTTGCACGGTCTCGAGCTGTTGGCGATGCGATTTGACGCACAGGCGGCCAAGATCTTCGGTCGCGGTTGCAAGCTGGGGTCGCGGGCGAGTTGTTTCGAAGCCGCGCGGCTCAAAGGCGAGAAGCCCGCGTTCGACATGGCCCACAACACGTGCGATGCACAGCAGCCGGTGCCGTGCCGCCAACAGGCGTGCCGCCGCGGTGATGGCGCATCATGTCGCGTGCTCGGGCGTTTCGCCGAGGACGGCGAGCATCTCGAGCGCAACCTTGGTGAGGCGGTCACCTACTATGAGAAGGCGTGCATGCTCGCTGATATGGCCGGCTGTGGCGCGTTGGGGCGCTTTTACGCGCGTGGCCAAGTCGTCCCCAGGCAAACGGGCGTGGCGCGTAAGCTCTTCGCCTGGGGCTGTGGGCCCGATAACACCGAGGCGTGCGTGGGGGCAGCCCGCATGCTCGCCGAGGGGCTCGGCGGCGAGCGCGACCCGCAGGCTGCCGAGAAACTGTACTCGGCGGCTTGCGAAGGAGAGAGCGGTATCGCCTGCCGTGAACTCGCGTCGCTCTACAAGACCGCGATTGTTTTCCGGACCAAGAGGGCTGAAATTGCCTCGTATTTTGGCAAGGGTTGTGAGCTTGGCGACGGCCCCGCGTGCGCCCATCGCGCCGAGATCGAGCTCGCCAAGAAGCCTCTGGACGAGCAGGCCGTTGCACGCGTGGAGTCGCTCTACCGAAGCGCATGCGACGCAAAGTTCGCCGATGGCTGCAAGCAAGGGGCTGACCGGTTTTACTTCGGCAACGGAGTTCCCTCCAACGAGAAGGTCGCCATCGAGTTGGCTTCGAAAGCATGCGAGCTCGGGTCGGCCCTGCATTGCACGCGCGCGGCTGACGGCTATCGATTCGGACGCGGTGTCTCCGTCGACGACAAACGCGCCACCGAGCTCGTCGAACGAGGCATCGAGCTCCACAAAGATGCGTGCGGCGACGAGCAGGGGCGCGGCTGTTTCTACGCCGCTCACGCCATCGCCCACGGCTTCCCGCGAGAGAAAAAGCTCGAGGAGGCGAGGGCGTTTCTCGAAAAGGCTTGTGAGGATGGCGCCAAGGGGGCGTGTCGTGAGATCGCCTCGCAGTATGTCATCGGCGAAATTTATCCTCGTGAGCGCCAGCGGGGTATCGAGAAGCTGCGAAGCCTCTGTGACAAAGGAGACAACGCCAGCTGCGACACCTTGGCCGACGAGTTGTCCTTCGGGCTGGGCGGGGAGAGCGAACTCGCCGATGGCCTCGACTATCACCGGCGTGGATGCTTCTGGTACTCGAACGACGCTGCGTGTGTGAAACTCGGATTGCACTATCTGCGCGGTCACGGCGCCCAGCGCGATGCGAAAAAGGCGTTCGAGTATGCCTTCCGAGCCTGCAGTGAAGACGGCGAGCGCCAAGGCTGCACCGGCGCCGGCGTGACGGTATTGCGCAGTCATCCAGAGAGCGATGACGAAAAGAGCATGCCCGATTTGCTGCAGCAGTATTGCGTCTATGACGGCAATGACTCCGTTTGTACGCCCCTCGCACGGATGTACGAAACCGGCTACAGCCTTCCCAGAGAACCCTACCGCGCCCTCAGCCTCTACGAACGTGTCTGCGACGCCGAAGTTGGCTTCAGCTCCGAAGCTTGCTCACGCGCCGAGTTGGTTCGCCTGGCGAAGAAGACTGATGACGACGCGGACAAGTCCCCCAAAGACCTCGACAAAGCTTGCAAAGCTGGCGACGCGGCGAGTTGTGTGCTCCTGGCGCGGCACCACGAGTTCGGAACGACCGACACAAACCGGTTTCGCAAGGCGCTTCCCCACTACCGAAAGGCGTGCGAACTCGGCAGCGCGGACGCCTGCACGATCTATGTCACGCTGTCCTTCGAAGAGGGCCAGCCGTGGGGCGCAAAATTCTACGAAGAACTCGCCTGGGCCTGTCAGAAGGGGACGGCGCTGATGTGCTACCAGTGGGGCAACTACATGGGCAGCCACAACTGGGACATCTTCGTGCGGATGAACCAGGCGGCCTGCGCCAAGGGCAACCAAGTGGCATGTCGCCTCTTGGAGCGCAACTTGGAGCCGCTCGAGCTAGAAGCTGAGTCTTCGGCCAAAGCATCGTCCGCAGACAAGCGCTGAGCTAGCTGGGTAGGGTGCGCGCGGCGGTCAACACGACCACCTCGCGGGCACCGGCACCTCGGAGCACGCGCGCCACTTCGTCGGCCGTCGCGCCGGTGGTCATCACGTCGTCGATGAGCACGACCTTGTTCCCCTCGACTCGCTCAGAGTTCGTACACTCGAAGGCTCCCCGCAGGTTCGTCAGCCGCTCGTCGCGGCTCAATGCGGCCTGGGCACGAGTACGCACGGTCTTGCGCACCAGGTCGCTCGCAACGTGTCGATGGGGCAATGCGAGGCGGGCGAGGAGATGAGCCGGGTTGAATCCACGAGCGCGCAAGTCTGCCGCGTGCATGGGCACGGCCGTAATGACGCTATCGACCTCGTCGCTCGCCCGAGCGATGCGCTCGTCAATCCAGGGGCGCCACGCGCGTGCTAGACTGCGAAGCATCCACAAATGACCCTGGTACTTGGCGCGCTGTAACGCTTCGGCGATGACGCCGGCATACTCCCACCGCGCCCGGGCGGTTTCGAAGCGCGGACGCCGCGCGAGACACCGGCCGCAGATTTCGTCGACGCCCGAGTACGTCCCCTCCACCTGAAGGCGGGGGGCTCCACAGACGAGACATTTGGGGCCCTCGATCGGGAACACGGCGTGCGCGCAGCGCCCGCAGGCGAGTTGGTCTTCAGTCAGGTAGTCGTCACAACTGACGCAGCGCGCCGGAAAGACTTGGCGAAGTGCAAAGCGTACGATCGTTCGGAGTCTTGGGGGCAGTTTCATGTCGTCCTCTGTCGAAAACAGGTGCTTGGTGGTGGAGAGGCTCGTCGAGCCTCCCCTTTGGTTTTCGGCAGATCTATGGGATTTGTTGCGTGGTTTTTTGAAAATCACGCCCCCACGGGCTTCACGAGGTGATTTGTGAAATTTGAAATTGTTGCGGTAGGGAAACTCAGAAATCAGCATTTTCGGGCGTTGACCGACGACTACCTCGGACGACTGGAGCACTACACGCCGGTCGAGGAGTTGGAAGTGCGTGAGTCGCGGCTCACGGACCGAAATGTGTCGAAGGGGCTGGCCGAGGAGGCCGAGTCGCTGGAGAATGCGGCTTCGGAGGGGGCGGTGACGATCGCGCTGGACGAGCGAGGCAAGCACCTGACGAGCCGTGAGTTGGCCCGTTGGGTCGACGATTGGATGGTGACCGGCACGCGCTACGTCAGCTTCTTTATCGGTAGCGCCAACGGCCTCGACGCCAACTTTCGCAAAAGCTGCCGCCGACGCCTGTCGCTATCGAAGATGACGCTCCCGCACGAAATGGCACGCATGATGCTCGCCGAGCAACTCTACCGGGCGATGAGCATCATCCGCGGTGAGCCCTATCACCGCTAGCTTGGATAGCCGCGTACCGAAGGCGGCTGCTTAGAGCTTTTGCAGCTCGAAGTGGCCGTACAGGTCGTCAGGGCCGTCTTCGAGCTCCAAAAACGGCGCGTCGGGCCACATGCGCTCGAGGTCGTACTCGTCGCGCACCGAGCCGTTGAAGATGTGCAAAATGGCGTCACCGAAGTCGATGAGCGCCCACTGGCCCGACTCGACGCCTTCGATGCCCAGCGGCTTGTAGCCGGCTTCGGACAGGCTGTTTTGCACGTGCTTGGCGATCGCCTGGACGTGGCGGTCGGAGGTGGCCGTACACACGATCACAAAATCGGTGTAGCTGACCAGCCCTCGCAGGTCGATGGCCTTGGTGTTCAGCGCCTTGAGGTCCCAAGTCAGCCCGGCGATGTCGCGCGCGAGCGTCTCGGTATCCACCTCGTCGGCATTGAGCGCATAGATGTCGGAGTTGCCCCCATCGGAAGGCGTCTGGGGGGTCGAACCGGAGGGGAGTGGCGTGTCGTTACTCATTCGTCTCCTGCGTGGATGTTACCGCGCTACCTGTTGGTGTTCGAGCGCCCGTTCTGGCGCTCACTGTCGAATTTGCCCGTCTCCGAGCACTACAAATTTGGTGGTCGTCAACTCGTCGATGCCCATCGGGCCATACGCGTGCATCTTGGTGGTGCTGATGCCAATTTCGGCACCCAGTCCGAGCTGGTTGCCATCGCTAAAGCGAGTTGATGCGTTGATCATGACTACCGAACTGTCAACCTCGCGCTGAAAACGCTCGCTCTGAGAGTAGTCCTCCGTCAGCAGAGACTCGGTGTGGTGCGAGCCGTATTCGTTAATGTGCCCAATGGCCTCGCTCAGGTCCTCGACCACGCGCACGGCGAGCTCCAGCGACAAAAACTCGGTGCGGTAATGTTCGGCGGTGGCGTGGTCGTAGGTGTTGGCGTCCAAGCCGCTCTGCTCGGCGACCTCGAAAGCACGTTCGCAAAGGTGGAGCTTGACGCCGGCGTCGGCCAGGCGGTCGAGCGCGCGCCCCAAGTGTGTCTTGACGGCGTTGTCGAGCACGAGCAGCGTCTCCATGGCGTTGCACACCCCGGGGCGTTGAGTCTTGGCGTTGAGTACGATCGGATCGACGACCTCGCGGCGCGCCGAGCCGTCGATGACCACGTGGCAGACGCCTTCGTCGTGCTTGATCACCGGGATACGCGAGTGCTCGGTCACGAATCGGATAAGCCCTTTGCCTCCGCGCGGGATGATCACGTCGATGTCGTCGGAGAGCCTGAGCATCTCTTGGACGGCGCCGCGGTCGGTGGTGTCGACAAAGCCTACCGCGTGGCGTGCGCCCTCGGGCAGGGCGCTCGCCTCGAGGCCCGCCAGAATGGCCTTGTAGACCGCGCGGTTCGACGCGAAAGCGTCCGAGCCGCCCTTGAGCAACACTCCGTTGCCGCTCTTGATGCACAGCGCCGCGGCATCGCTGGTCACGTTGGGGCGCGACTCGTAAATGATGCCGATCACCCCCAGCGGGATGCGCCGGCGCCCCACGCGCAAGCCATTCGGGCGTACCCAGGTTGATTCGACGCGACCGACGGGATCGCCCAGTGCGATGATCTCCTCGACGTCGGACGCCATTTTGTCGATACGTGCCGGGGTCAACTCGAGCCGGTCCAAAAACGCCTCGTCGAGCCCCTTGGCGCGCCCGTTGGCCAGGTCCTGGCGATTGGCTTCCAAGATCGCCTCGGTCTGATCGCGCAGTGCAGTGGCGATCTTCGACAGCGCGTCGTTCTTGGCACTGGAGGGCTGGAAGGCGAGGAGACGAGCCGACTGGCGAACCCGTCGGGCGGTGGAGTGCAATTTCTCGAAACGGACAGACTTAGTCGCGTCAGGCATGGACGGCCTTTTAACTTCTCTTGTGGATTCGAAATACAGCCATGACAAACCGAACGGGGGAACTGGGTTTGTATGGTGCGGGCTGTGTAGCCCACACAGGTTGATCATAGTGCCCCCCATTTCCCAGTCAAGAGGGGTCGGGCCGGCCGACAAAAGGAGGAAGCGCAAAAAAGTGCGCCCGTCGGCTTGACCTCTTTGAGATCGTGTTAAGAGTTGGTCGCCGATCAGATTGTGACCCATGGCTCGGCCCCGCGCGGCGCCACTTTCGCCGCCGCGCTCGGTTCACCAACGCCAGTCTCACGGGCCGAGTTTCATCGCTGAGAAAATCTTGCGCTTTACGCCTTGACTTTCAGAGGAGGGTCACTATAAATCCGACGCAGTTAGCACTCTCGGAAGCAGAGTGCTAATGCGGGCTTCGGAGGAGCGCGCTCCCATCGTGTCGCGCCCCTCCGGGCCGAGCAACTTCTTTAAATTTATATTGGTAGCAAGTCCGTTCCCTTTTGTTGAAAACCTTACGGAGGACAGTCTCATGAACGTCAAGCCGCTTTATGACCGCGTCCTGGTCCAGCGAGTCCAGAGTGATGAGAAGAGTGCCGGTGGAATCATCATCCCCGAGACCGCCAAAGAGAAGCCCCTCGAGGGCATCGTGCGCTCGGTCGGACCGGGCAAGCTCACCGACTCGGGTGAGAACGCTCCCATGCAGGTCCAAGAGGGCGACAAGATCCTCTTCGGCAAGTACTCGGGCACCGAGATCACCATCCAGGGCGAAGAGCACCTCATCCTGCGTGAGGACGAGATCCTGGCGGTCATCGAAGACTGAATCGTCGGAGCGAACGCCCAGTCGGGCATTCAACTCCAACTGCTCAATCGATAGCAATACATACGATCTGAAGGAGTTCAGACATGGCAGCTAAAGAAATTATTTTTGATGCACGCGCTCGCCAGCGCATTCTCAAGGGTGTCAACACCCTGGCCAACGCCGTGCGCGTGACGCTCGGACCCCGTGGCCGCAACGTGGTCATCGAGAAGAGCTTCGGTGCGCCGACCATCACCAAGGACGGCGTGACCGTCGCCAAAGAGGTCGAGCTCGAAGACAAGTTCCAGAACATGGGCGCGCAGATGGTCAAAGAGGTCTCGTCGAAGACCTCGGACACCGCCGGTGACGGTACGACCACCGCAACCGTGCTCGCTCAGGCCATCTTCCGTGAGGGCTCCAAGCTCGTGGCCGCCGGCCACGACCCGATGAGCATCAAGCGTGGCATCGACAAGGCCGTCGAGGCCGTCGTCGGCGCCATCGGCGAGTTGGCCACCCGCACCAACGACCGCGGCAAGATCGCTCAGGTGGGTACCATCTCGGCGAACAACGACCCGCAGATCGGCGAGCTGATCGCCGAGGCGATGGAAAAGGTCGGTGAGTCGGGCGTCATCACCGTCGAAGAGGCCAAAGGCCTGCACGACGAGCTCGAGTTCGTCGAAGGTATGCAGTTCGACCGTGGCTACCTGTCGCCGTACTTCGTGACCGACAGCGAGCGCATGGAAGTCAACCTCGAAGATCCCTTCATCCTGCTCTTCGACAAGAAGGTCAGCAGCATGAAGGACCTTCTTCCGGTGCTCGAGCAGGTCCACCAGCAGGGCAACAAGCCGCTGCTCATCATCGCCGAAGACATCGAAGGCGAAGCGCTTGCCACCCTCGTGGTCAACAAGCTGCGCGGCGTGCTCAACGTCGCTGCGGTCAAGGCGCCGGGCTTCGGCGACCGCCGCAAGCAGATGCTCGAAGACATCGCGGTGCTGACCGGTGGTCAGGTCATCAGCGAAGAGCGCGGCATGCAGCTGGAGAACACCAAGCTCAACGACCTGGGCACGGCTGATAGCGTCACCATCACCAAAGACGCGACCACCGTCGTCGGTGGCAAGGGCACCAAGGACGACATCCAGGCCCGCATCCAGCAGATCAACACCCAGATCGGCACGACCACCAGCGACTACGACCGCGAGAAGCTCCAGGAGCGCCTGGCCAAGCTTTCGGGCGGCGTCGCTGTCATGAAGGTCGGTGCGGCCACCGAGATCGAGATGAAGGAGAAGAAGGCGCGCGTCGAGGACGCCCTCAACGCAACCCGCGCCGCCGTCGAAGAGGGCATCGTCCCCGGTGGTGGTGTCGCTCTGCTCCGCGCTCGCAAGGCGCTCGACAACGTCGAAGCCAAGGACGACGAAGTCTTCGGTGTCGAGATCATCCGTCGCGCCGTCGAAGAGCCGATCCGTCAGATCTCGGCCAACGCCGGCGTCGAGGGCTCGCTGGTCATCCAGGAAGTTCTCAGCCAGGACGGCAACTACGGCTACAACGCTGCCATCGGCGAGTACCAGGACCTGGTCGAAGCCGGTGTCATCGACCCGGCCAAGGTCACCCGTACCGCGCTGCAGAACGCAGCCAGCGTCGCTGGCCTGATGCTCACCACCGAGGCGATGGTCGCCGAGAAGCCCAAGAAGAAGGGCGCCGAGGACGACGATGACGCCGGAATGGGCGGCATGGGCGCCATGGGTGGAATGGGCGGCATGGGAGGCATGGGCGGCATGATGTAAGCCCCCGACTCCGATGCGGCTCGAGGCCCGGTGAGTTGTCACCGGCGCCTCCCGCCGAATCTAGAAGCCCCGCGCACTCTTTGGGTGCGCGGGGCTTTTTTTTGTGCGGCGAACGCGAGTTGAAGCAGACACGACCGGGGTGCTAAGCTCACCTCGGTCAACGCATTTCACTCGCCGCAACACGAGTCTCTAGCGAGCTTCTGATGGTTAAGTCCGATCCCGACGCGCGCCTGCGCAAGCTTCTCGCGCCGGGAAGTTTGTTCGAGGAAAAGTATCGGGTCGTCTCCCAGCTGGGGACGGGAAGCTTTGCCATCGTGGTCAAGGCGCGACACGAGGTCATGGGGCGTGACGTCGCTCTCAAGTGCCTCAAGCCTTCGGTGGTGCGATCCAACCCGGAGGTCTCCGAGCGCTTCGTCAACGAGGTGCAGATCGTCAGTCGGCTGCGCCATCCCAACACCGTGACCATTTTCGATTTCGGCCAGACCGACGATGATCTGGCCTACATGGTCCTCGAGTACCTGAAGGGACAGACGCTCGACGAACTCATCGCGCGCGAAGGTGCCCTCGACGAAACACGCGCGATTCATATCTGCCGACAGATCTTGAAGAGCTTGGCCGAGGCGCACGCCCTCGGGATCATCCACCGGGATCTGAAGCCGTCCAATATCATGCTCACCGAGCTTCACGGCGAGCCGGATTTCGTCAAGGTGCTCGACTTCGGCGTGGCCAAGCTGCTCGAGGATTCCGAACGCCGCGACACCAAGTTTCAGCCCCGCTCCACGCAGTTCATCGGTACCCCCGTGTATATGAGTCCGGAGCAGGTGCTCGGCCAGCCGGTCGCACCTGCCAGCGATCTCTACAGCCTCGGGTTGATCCTCTACGAAATGCTCACCGGCCAGACGCCGATCGAGCACGACAGCGTCGCCTCGGTGGTGCGTGAACACCTCGACGATCGGCCGCTGCCGTTTCCGAAGCTCGATCAGGTCGCGCCGCCGCTCCAAAAGATCATTCGCAAGTGTACCGAGCGCCAACCCAAAGCGCGGTATCGCACCGTCAAGGCGTTCGCCCGCGCGCTACCAGTCGAAGGGGTCGCCGAGAGCATCGAGCAAATCCGCCCGCAAGCGGAGCTGGCCACCGCCGAGGCCGCCCCGGGCTTGACTCAGGAAACCTCCGAGCCGGATGTCTTCTCGGGTAAGAATTACCTGGCGCCGCCCGAGCCCGAAGAGGAGAGGGCGGCCGCCGCACGGTCCGGGGAGTTCCTCGCCCGGGCACCGCGTCAACGCGAGCCCCAGCGCCCCAAGCGGCCCAAGCGGCCGTCACCGTCGCTGAGCACCGACGAGCTCGACCTCGATCTGGAGACGGTCAATCGACAGCGCCAGCGCATCGAGCAGCGCCGCCGTCAGCGGTCGACCGGCTCGCGCCAGGTCGACGGTGATTGGGAGGCGCGCGAGTATTGGACACGCTTGTCGGTCTATGCCGCCGGTCTGCTGGCGTCTCACTGGGGATTTGTGTTGCTCACGGCGATGATGAGTGGCCAATCGAACTCGGTGCGCTTCGGCGCAGGTTTGCTGATGATCGTCGCGGCGGTGACGTGGACGGCGTTCTCCGAGGTTCAAGCGGTTGGCGTCGACTTCGGTCGGCGTTGGCTCGTTCCGACCGCCAAAAACTTCGTGTACATTCTCGGGATTATCTTCTTGGCGGCCGCGCTGTGGCGTCCCGGGCCCACTTCCACGGGTCTGACCACCGACCCGACATGGTTCTATGCATCGCTCCCCAAGTTTCCGCCGCTGACCTGGATTGACGCGGCGACCGTTTGGGGCGCCGAAACGCTCGCTCCCCTGTTCGCCTACATGGCCAACGTACTTCCTTACTGATCGACCTCGGCTCCATGTCGCAACCTGGCAATACACTGCGCGATTATATCCACATCGGCGATGCGCTGGTCGGTCGGTACTTCATCGAAGATACGGTCGGCGCCGGAGCTTTTGGGGCTATTTACAGCGCCATCGACCAGCAGACCGGGGAGCGGGTGGCGGTCAAGGCGTTGCCGCCGCAAGGTGAGGCAGCCAGCGACACTGCGCTGGCGCGTTTTCGCCGTGAGATGAAGGTGATCAGCAACCTGATTCACCGCAACATCATCGGGCTGTATGACTTCGGGCAGACCGACGAGGACGTCTTTTTCATGATCCTCGAGTACGTCGACGGCAAGCCGCTCGACCGGGTCGTGTACCGCTCTCCGCTGGAGCCCCAGGACGTCATCGATGTGTGCGAGCAGATCGCCTCGGCGCTCAACCTCGCTCACCACCGCGGGGTGATCCATCGCGATCTGAAGCCCGCCAACATCATGCTCACCCGCGAGGCGGACGGCTACGACGTCAAAGTGCTCGACTTTGGCATGGCGAAGCTTCTGTCGCGTATCGATGACGACTCCATCCCCCAGCTTACCCGCGAGGGAATGGCGGTGGGTACGCCTCGCTACATTGCGCCCGAGCAGGCGCGCGGGGAGCAGGTAGGGCCTTGGACTGATTTGTATGCGTTGGGCCTGTTGGTGTACGAGATGCTCACCGGCGCGCGGGCGGTCAAGGCCGACGACGTCGAGGGGGCTGTGAGCGCCCATGTGTCACGAAAGCCGCTCGACCTCCAAGAACTCGACCAGGTCCCCGAGACGTTTCGCCCGGTGCTCTTTCGGCTCATCGAGAAGGACCCGCAGAAGCGTTACCGTTCGGCCGAAGAACTCATGGCCGACCTCGACGCGCTGCGCTACGAGACCGGCGTGGGAATCGGCGCCCCGGATCGACCGCAATTCGACCCGCTAAAGGGACGCGTCGAAGGCGGGCCCGCGGCAGGCGCCACATCGCAAGCGGCTGCACCGGTCAGCCGGGTTCCCCAAGAGCGACGAAAACAAGCTCAGCGCATCGCCGCCGAGGCACGCCAGGAGCAGGAGCTCGACCTCGATTGGGAGGCGTACGATCAGCACGGTTCCAGACAGCGCGATCCCGCGCTCAAGAAACGCGAGAAAGATGATGCGTACGTTTTGTTTCGAGGCCCGGATCGGCCCATCGAGTGGGTCGAGGCGTGCGTTGCGCCGCTTCTGGGCTTCTTTGCGTTCGTGCTGTTGACGGCGCAGCTTCGCTCGTTCGACTACGGCATACGCTTGGCGGTGGGGTTGGTGCCGGTGGTCATCGCGCTGGCTTGGTCGGTCGGGTCGGGCCGAGGCAGCTGGCGTTATAGTTTCTTTCGGCTGTGGAACCTTTTTTCGATCGCGGCCGCCTTTGTGGCCCATGCTCTGGGCCCAGCCAAACTCATCACCGAATTGTACCGTCACCCCACCTGGTTTCTCGCCCCCGTTCGGGACCTGCCCGGAATGGATGCGACAGAGGGCGTGTTGACGTGGGTGATGCGGCGCTATGCCGTCGTCTTGTCGACGCTGCTCGATTCCGGCGGCCATCTCATCAACTGACAAACCGACGACAAAATCTCCCTACATTCGTTCTTGACGCGCTGGCGAGCTTGACACTTTGGACCGCCAGATTGTAGGCGTCATGCACTTGCGAACTTGTGAACAACGACAAGGAGCCTTCATGGATCGCTGCAAAATGTTACTTCTGGCGCTGGCCGCCATCGTGGGACTGGGTCTCGCGACCGGCTGTGACCAGAAGGTCAAAGATGATGCCAAAGAAGAGAAAGCCGAGGCCAAAGCGGCCGAGGACGACAAGAAAGAAGACGGAGCCAAAGAGCAGGCCAAGACCGACGGTCCGCCGCTCGAGGCGACCGGTCCTGTGGCCGTGGTCGACGGCACCGAGATCACCGCTGAGCGCTTCAATGAAGCTGTCGAGCGTCGCACCAAGGCGATGGGCGGGCGGATGCCCCCTCCGATGGCCAACATGATGAAGAAGCGCACCGTCGATCGCCTCATCGACGAGCACCTCATCGACCAGAAGCTCGAAGGGGCCAAGGTCGAAGTCGAGCCGAAGGAAGTCGACGAGGAGTTCAACAAATTCAAAGAGCGCTTCCCCAACGAGAAGGCCTTTGAATCTTTCCTGACTCGTAACGGCATCACCGCCGACAAGATGAAGGAAAACCTCCAGAAAGACCTCAAGCTGCGCAAGTTGCTCGAGGACAAGTACGGCATCGAGGTCACCGAGAAGGACGCCAAAGACTACTACGAGAAGAACGAGGCTCGCTTCGAGCAGCCCGAGCAGGTCAAAGCGCGTCACATTCTCATCAAAACCGAGAAGGGCGCCGACCAGGCTGCGCTCGACAAAGCCAAGAAGCGCGCCGAGGACCTCGCCAAGGAAGCCAAGAAGTCGGGCACCGACTTCGCCAAGCTCGCCGAAGAGAAGTCCGAGGGCCCCTCGGCTTCGCGCGGTGGTGACCTGGGCTTCTTTACCCGTCGTCGCATGGTCCCCGAGTTCTCCGAGGCTGCCTTCAACATGAAGCCCGGCGAGATCTCCGACCCCGTCAAGACCCAGTTCGGCTACCACGTGATCAAGGTCGAAGAGAAAAAGGAAGCCGGCAAGGTTCCTTACGACGAGGCCAAAGAGAAGATCATGATGCAGCTCGAGCGTCAGAAGTTCCGCAAGGCGATGAAGCAGTTCCTCGCCGAGCTGAAGAAGGACGTCAAAATCGAGCGCAAGGAAGACAACATCAAGGTCAACGTCAGCGCCGATGCCGCGCAGGGCGGCCCGGGTATGATGGGCGGTGGCAAGATGCAGCAAATGCAGCTGCAAAAGGCCCTGCAGAAGAAGCTGCAGCAACAGCAGCAGCAAAAGCAGCAAGGCGGCGACTCGAAAGGGTCGGACCCGACCAAGCTGAAGCTTCAGGAGCCCAATCTCGGCAAGTAAGTTGAGGTTGGTCTGCTAGCAAACGAAAGCCGGCTGCGCGAACGCGCAGCCGGCTTTTTTGTGTCAGCTCGGTGTGTGTCGGTCCGGCAGTGGTGCCAAAGGCGATAAGCCTACCACTCGATGTATTCGTCGTCCTTCGACTTGCCAGGCGCCTTCGAGTCAGAAGATGGTGAGGTGGTCGGTCGAGTCCCAGTCCGCTTATCCTGAGCCGGCTCGGCCTCTAGGGCCTTCTGTTGCTGCTTGCGCTGCTTGGCCTGCGTCGACGGGCGCGTCGGCGCGGGCGGCTCGGCGATCGTAGGCTTCATTCGCTTGGGACTCGCGGTCGTATCGGCGTGGGTCTTCCCCTCGTAGATGCCGATAGCGCTCGTCGCCTCCTCGACCACCTGGGCCAGGCCCAGCGACACCTTGGCGTTGAACTCACCGAAAGCCGAGTGGCGCTGCGAATCGGTCATAAACCAGTTGGGAAATTTCCGCAGTTCGTAGACGACGGCGCCCGACATGGCCAACGCACAGATGACGGCGGTGCCGAACGAGAAGATCGCGGTCCCCACGAAGACGCGCACGATCCGGTCGTACGGGTTCTCGACGACCTCGAAGCGCTCGCGCTTGCTGTTTTCGCCCAACGCGGTCAACACCGGGATTGCCGCCGCCAGAATCAGCGAGGCGATGAGCTTGAGCTGGCCCGACAGGAAATGCCCGAAGATGGTGCTCACGACCAAGAAGGCGAGGTAGAGCCCAACCGCGGCGACGAGGCCAAAGATGGCGAGCCGCAAAAACTCGAGCACGAAGATCGTCGTCTCTTCGTCCTTCGCGTCTGCTCGGTTGGGCGTGGGCTTTTCTGCAGAACGCGCCGACGGGTTGGGCACCGCAAATTGATTGGTGTCCGAGGGCGGTGGCGGCAAATCCTCGTCGAGCTCATCGTCTTCGATGTACTCGTGGATGGCGTTACCCGTGAAGGGGCCGGCGCGGCCGTGGTCGCTGGGCTGTTGTTGCGCTTGTTGCGACGGTTGCCCGAAACGCTGTTGCTGCTGCTGATGTTGCGGCAGCGCAGCCTGCGTCGGATTGGTCTCGGCGTTCTCGGAAATGCCGGCGCCGAACGGAGCGCCCATCTGTTGCATGCCGCTCGGTTGCATCCCACCGTGCTGTTTCTCACCACCGCCATTCGGACCCGGCTGGGCGCCGAAGCGGCCGGTCTGGTAGGCCGGCTGTGGCGTGCTCTGGTTGTTGAACTGTCCGGATCGGTCGACGACGTTGAAGCGGCCCGATTGGCGCGCGCTGGCCGTTCCCACCGGCGGCCCGCCGACGCTGGCGAGCGCCTGGTCGACCGCGTCGCCGAATGTCTCGGCGTCGGGAAATCGCCGTGACAGGTTTTTGGAGGTCGACCGCCGAATGATCTGGGAGACCTGCGGAGGCAGCGCACGCAAGCCGTCGAGTCGCAGTGGCTCGGGGCTGATCTGCTGGCTGATGAGCGCCATGGTCGTGTCGCCCTGCACGGCCGGCTGGCCCACCAACATCTCGTAGAGGATGAGGCCGACGCTGTAGACGTCGCTGGCCGGGCCCAGCGATTCGCCGCGCACCTGCTCGGGGCTCATGTAGCGCGGCGTGCCGATGAGCTCGCGCTCGCCTTCGGGGAGCCCGACGCTGGTCAGGTCGCGCTCGTCGGTGCGAAGTAGGCGGGCGATGCCAAAATCGAGGACCTTGACGAAGTCTTTCTCCGTCTCCAGGTCCATGATCATGATATTGGCAGGCTTGAGATCCCGGTGGATGACCCCGTGACGGTGCGCTTCGGCCAGCGACCGTGCGATTTGCCCCGTCAGTGCAAGCGCGCGTTGGGCCGGCTGAGCTCCCTCGCGCTTGAGGATCTGCTTGACGGTCTCGCCCTCGATAAACTCGAGGACCATGTAGAGCAAACCGTTGGCAGTCTCGCCAAAGTCGTGGATGGTGACCGTGTTCGGGTGGCGAAGCTTGCTGATGATTTTGACTTCGCGTAAAAAGCGCTCCTTGGCGCTTCGGTGCAGCTCACCGATGCCCGACTTGAGCACCTTGATGGCCACGTGGCGGTCCATCTGCTCTTGATAGGCCAGATAGACCATGCCGAAGCCGCCGCGGCCAAGCTCGCGCACAATGCGATACTTGCCCTCGAAGATCGCCCCTTTGTCGAGGAAGTTGGTTTGGCGTTGTCTTCCGGCCACGTCGAAGGATCCCTCGTCAGCTTGGCGCGCCCTTAAGCTCGGCACGCTCAAGGGCAGTCCCGCTGCCCGTTTGGAGTGGATGGAGCCAAGCGTCAGGCTATCAGTGCAATTCTGGGAGATCAATTGCGGAGTTGGGGTCGACGCCTGCGAATTGCTATAGTCACGTGGACTTTGCGCGGACGGACTCATGGACGAACAACTCACACTCAGGCTCGACGGGGCTCCTCAAAGGCCCGACGCCGAGCCGCTCGAGCTTCGCTTCGAGGCCGGCACGCTGGTGATCGACGGTCTGGCCAAAGGCGACGAACCGCTGCCCGATGAGCTTACGTGGGACGACCGAATCGAGCGCTATCGCGGCGAGGCCATCGACTACCGGCTCGTCTTGGCCAAGCTGCTTCGAGTCGGCCACACCGTAGTCGACCGCGCCCGCGAGTACGTCGAGTGCGACTTCACCATCGAGGAGCGCCTCGAGCCCTACGAGCACCAGCGTGAGGCGCTCGAGGCGTGGCATCGCGCCGGAAAACGCGGTTTGGTCGTGCTGCCCACGGGCGCCGGAAAGACCTACGTCGCCCAGATGGCCATCGAGTCGGTCGCCCGCAGCACGCTTGTGGTCGTGCCGACCATCGACCTGATGAACCAGTGGTCGGGCGTGCTCGAGGAGGCCTTCGGGTGCAAGGTCGGCCTGCTCGGCGGCGGCTACCACGAGATCGAGGACCTGACGGTGACTACCTACGACTCGGCGGCCATCCACATGGAGCGTATTGGTGGGCAATTTGGCCTCGTGGTGTTCGACGAGGCGCATCATCTCCCGGGCGAGGTCTACCGGCAGGCAGCCGACTGTAGCATCGCGCCGTTCCGGCTGGGGCTGACCGCCACGCCCGAGCGCGCCGACGGCAAAGAGGCGATGCTCGACGAACTCATCGGCCCCATTGTGTATCGCAAGTCGATCAAAGAGCTCTCCGGCGACATCCTCGCCGACTACGAGGTGCGCACGGTGCCGGTGGCGATGACCGACGATGACTTCCAGGTCTATTCAGCGGCGCGCAAGTTCTACCGCGATTTTGTCGAAGCGCGCGGGATTCGGATGTCGTCGCGAAGCGGCTGGCCGCGATTCTTGGCGGCCACAAACCAGTCCGAGAAGGGCAGGCGGGCGCTCAAAGCCTACCAACTCCAGAAGCGTCTGGCGCTGGTGCACGAGGCGAAGATGCACAAGCTCTACGAGCTGCTCGAGCGCCACCACGACGACCGCGTCCTCGTCTTCACCAACGACAACGACAGCGTCTACGAAATCAGCGAGAAGGCGCTCGTGCCCGCGATCACCCACCAGACCAAGATCAAAGAGCGCAAGGAGATCCTGGCGCGCTTCAACGAGGGCACCTACCGCGTCGTGGTCACCAGCAAGGTGCTCAACGAGGGCGTCGATGTGCCCAAGGCGGCCATCGCGGTCATTCTGTCGGGCTCCGGTTCGGTGCGAGAGCATGTCCAGCGCCTGGGGCGTATCTTGCGCCGCGCCGAGGACAAACGCGCAGTGCTCTACGAGTTGGTGACCGAGAATTCCGTCGAGACGTACGTCAGCGAGCGACGAAGGAAGCACGATGCTTACGACTGATCTGGTCCGCACGCGCGTCAAGAAGGGCCGCGTCACTCCCCAATACCTCGACACCGACTCCGAAGAGGCGCGTGCGAAGGCCGAGGAGCTCATCGACATCTTCGAGCGGCACGCTGGCGGTATGCGCGGCGACGTCGACGAGGCGGTCGACGAGGCCATCGGCCACGGCACCGACTTCCTGATCTGGCGCGGTTTGGCCAAGCTCCTGTACGACCGCAGCGAGTTCGAGACGGTCGCCTCGGTCGATCCCCAGGACATTCGACGCGCGGTCTTCGAGGCCTCTGGCGAACTCGGCCCGGTGACCGGCGCCGAGGCGCGCGGCGCCGTGCTCGACAGAGCAGGGCAGGCGCTCGAACTCGCCCCTGAAGAGATCGAGGAGAGCCTGTACGCCGACCTCGAAGAGCGCCAGCGCCTCGTCGAGTTCAAAGCCCTCGAGCCCCTCGAACTCCTGCACCGTTACAACCTCGCCCTCGCTCAGGCCGTGCTCTACAAGGCCACTCGTCTGACGATTGACCTGGGCGAGACCGACTCGAATATGCTGCGCTACCTGTTCCAGGCGCTCAAGTTCAACCGGCTGATGCACCGAGCCGAGCGCATCGACGGCGGTTATCGCCTCGAGGTCGACGGCCCGGCAAGTCTGTTCAAGCGCAGCCGCAAATACGGTCTTCAGATGGCGACCTTTTTGCCCGCGCTCTTGCTCGCCGACGAATGGGCGATGCGCGCGGAACTCGACTGGGAGGGCAAGGGCAAACAGCACGAGATGGTGCTCTCCCACGAAGATGGGCTGGTCTCGCACTACAAAGCGCGCGGCCAGTGGGTCGCCGAAGAGGAGCGCTACTTCGAGAAGCGCTTCGCCGAAACCGAGACCGACTGGCAGCTCGAGCGCCAGGGATCCATCGTCGACCTCGACGACAACGTCGTCATCATCCCCGACTACGTGCTCACGCACCCCGACGGCCGGCAGGTCTACCTGGAGGTCGTCGGCTTCTGGCGGCTCGCCTACCTCGAGCGACGCATCGAGATGCTCGTCGACTCGTGTGACGTGCCATTGGTGCTGGTGGTCAGTGAACGCCTCAAGACGGGGCGTGCAGAGCTGGCTGAGGCGCCGGCGGAAGTGGTCTTTTTCAAGGGCGTCATCCTCGTCGACAAGGTCCTCGAGGCCGCTGAGGCGGCGAGCAACTAGTTCCGATGCACTCCCAGGCGCCATGCGTGTATGGACTCCGGATTGACTCCTTTGAGGCGCAACGTCCAACGTCCCGCCACCTCGGCGCCGTATAGCGACGCCACAGCCGACTCGCCGCCGAGGTCGACGCGCCCGTGATACATTCGCGTCAGATCGACCACGCGGTCGTCGACTTCTAAGATGACACGTGCGTCGCCCGGCAACGCGACGTCCGTGTCGACGTCGACTGTCACGAAGTCGACCGAGCCGGACGCGTCGACCTCGACGGTGCTCGTCCACTCGTCGCCGTGCGCTTCGAAGCCATGCCCCTCGGCGCGTACCCATCCCGCGGACCCCGCCGGCGGCGCAATCCACGGTCGAAACTGCCCTACGCGCACGGCCGAGTTGCCTCCGCAGCCGTCGTCGCCGACCTCTTCGCAAACCCGCGAGACCGAGCAGCCGGCTTCGGTGTCGACGAAGTCCCTGGTGCCGCGCACATGAATCCCCTCGACCGCGCCGGTGATCATGTTGACCACCGGCGAGCCGGAGTTTCCGCCGTAGCTGTCGAGGTCGGACGAAAAGTAGACGTCGCTTGAGACATCGAAGACGCGCCCTCCCGGGGCGATTTTGAGCGGGAGTCCCGAGGGATGGCCGACCAAGCCGACCCAATCGCCTTCGCCGAGCACGCCGCGGTCACGAAGACTCACCGGCGCGCGGTCGTCGACCGTGCGGTCGAGGCGCACCAACGCCCAGTCGGTGCCGATGTCTCGGCCAATCTGGTCGTCATGCTGGCGGGCGAGCAGGGACGCGCAGCTATAGATATCGTCGGCGTCGACCAGAGTCGGGTCGTCGTCGGCCGACTCGTAGCGAAAGTCGAACACGAAGCGCGTGTTCTTGCAGTCGGCGAGGTCGTCGACGCAATGGGCGGCGGTGGCGAGGACATCCGGGGCGACGAGGAAGCCCGTACAGAAGCCGGGCGCACGCTGCTCTCGGTAGGGCTCGGAGGCGCACAGGTTCTTCTCTTCGGCGAAGGTGTCGTCGCGCAGGCGCCGCGTCTCGGGCGAGTCGCCGTCTTTGACGCGGAAGGGGCGCACGAGCACTGCAGTCGCGTCGGCCACCTGCTTCAGCACTGGGTCGGCACTCTCGTAATAATCGTGTCGGTCGTCCTTGCCATAGATGTCCGCCTTGCCGCCTGCCGTCTGCGAGGACGCCGGTTTCTGGCCCTCGGGTGCGTCGGTGGCCGCCGCTTCGTGGCACGCCGCCAACGATGCGGCCAGTCCCAAAAGGCAAAGTGTCCAGAATAGCCTCGTCAGAGTCATCATGGGTCTCTCCCCGCCTGTGAGTGTTCGCTCTGTGAGCGTTGCGTTGTACTTCGCGTTGCCGAAGTACAGAGCAAGGGCGGTGCCAGGCCGCCAAACGGGCCAGACAGCGGGGGAATGAGGGTTTGGGGCAGGGAAGGGCGCGCGCGGTGAGGACTCTACACCCCAACTGGCAACTCCGGTTGGCAGCATGCTGTTGCTGCATCTCGACGCCCCGGTTGAACCACATCGACCCTGTGCTGACCTTTTGACCGACAGCACCCGCGCGGCACATGTCCCACCCGAACAGGACCTACGATGAAGAGCACTGATTTTAGTTGGAAGCGAGAGCGAATGGTCGAGGAGCAGATCAAGCGACGCGGCGTCGAGCAGAAGGCGGTGCTCGAGGCGATGGCCGAGGTGCCTCGCGAGGAGTTCGTGCCCGACAAGTACAAGACGACCGCCTACAGCGACCGCCCGCTTCCCATCGGCGAGGGACAGACGATCTCGCAGCCGTATATGGTGGCGATGATGACCGAGTCGCTGCAGCTAGGACCCGAGGACAAGGTGCTCGAAATCGGCGCCGGCTCGGGTTACGCGGCGGCCATCTTGAGCCGGGTCGCAGGTGAGGTCTACACCGTCGAGCGCCATCGCTCGTTGGCGGAGCAAGCACGTGAGCGCTTCGAGAAGCTCGGCTACGATAATATCCACGTGCGCCACGCCGACGGCACCAAGGGCTGGGCCGAAGAGGCCCCCTTCGACGCCATCGTCGCCGCCGCCGCCGGCCCCACGGTGCCCGAGTCCCTCAAACACCAACTCGCCCAGGGCGGCCGCCTGGTCATCCCCGTGGGCCAGCGCATGGGCGCTCAGACCCTGATGCGCGTGACCCGCGCCCAACAAAACGGCGATTTCAAAGAAGAGAACTTGGGCGCGGTGCGCTTCGTGCCGCTCATCGGCAGCGAGGGCTTCGAGGAGCCCGGCGGGCCCAGCCCGGGTTCGCGTTTTTTGGAAGGATAGACGGGAAGGAAGACTCACCACGGGGACACGGGGCTCACGGGGAACAGCTTCTTTCTTTTCTCCGTGTTCCCAGTGTCCCCGTGGTGAATGCCGGCGGCTAGAAGACTTCTGCGAGCGACTCTTCTGCCTTCTCGAGCACTTCGTCGATGATCGCCTCGGTGTGGGCCGTGGCGAGGAAACCGGCCTCGAATTGGCTCGGGGCGAGGTAGACGCCGCGGTCGAGCATGGCGTGGAAGAACTTGTTGAAGCGCGGGATGTCGCACTTCTTGACGTCCTCGTGGTCGCGAATCGGCCCCTCACTAAAGAACAGCGAGAACATCGAGCCGACCCGGTGCTGGAACAGCGGGTAGTCGTGCTCGTCGATGATGCTCTGCATGCCCTCTTGGAGCTGCTGGCCGCGGGCTTCGAGGGCCTCGTAGACCGAGTCGTCGAGCTGCTCGAGCTGGGCGGTGCCGGCGGCGACGGCGACCGGGTTTCCGCTGAGCGTTCCGGCCTGGTAGACCGGCCCGTCGGGGGCCACGAAGCTCATCATCTCTTCGGTGCCGCCGTAGGCCGCCAGCGGGAATCCGCCGCCGATGACCTTTCCGAAACAGTAGATATCCGCCTGCACGTCGTACAGCTGGGCGGCGCCGCCGCGCGAGACGCGAAAGCCGGTCATCACCTCGTCAATGATGAGCGCGACGTCGTGCTCGTCGCACAGCTCGCGAAGCTTGGTCAAAAAGCCGTCGAGCGGCGGGATGCAGCCGGTGTTGCCGCAGATGGGCTCGAGGATCACCGCGGCGACCTCGTCTTTGTTGGCCTCCATGAGCTCGCGCACCGAGTCGATATTGTTGAACTCGGCCAGGAGCGTGTCCTTGGCGGTGCCCTCAGTGACGCCCGGGGAGTTCGGGACGCCCAGGGTGAGCGCGCCGGAGCCGGCGGCGATGAGGAACGAGTCGGCGTGGCCGTGGTAGCAGCCCTCGAACTTGATGATCTTGTCGCGGCCTTTGGCGCCGCGGGCCACGCGGATGGCCGACATGCACGCCTCGGTGCCGCTGTTGACCAGGCGCACCCGGTCGAGGCCGGGGACGCGCTCGACGATCATCTCGGCCATGTTGACTTCGCGCGCGGTGGGCGCGCCGAACGACGACCCCAGCGCGACGGCCTCTTGCGCGGCTTGGACGACCTTGGGGTTGGCGTGGCCCAAGATGGCCGGGCCCCAGGTCAGCACGAAGTCGATGTAGCGGTTGTCGTCTTCGTCGAAGATATACGCCCCTTCGGCCTTCTTGATGAACGGCGGGGTGCCGCCCACGCTGTTGAAGGCGCGTACCGGCGAGTTGACCCCGCCGGGGATGGTTTTGCGGGCGCGTTCGAGGAGTTTCTGGCTTTTTTCGAGCATGTGTTGTTCAGGGTTGGGGGATGACTGGGTGCTCATCTACGAGGGCACCTTCTTCGAATTCACGAACGAATTTCTCGAGCACGTCGATCCACTTGGGGTGGTCGTTGAGGCAGGGTACGAGGTGGAACTCCTCGCCGCCGGCCTCCAAAAAGTCCTCGCGTCCTTCCATGCCGAGCTCCTCGATGGTCTCGAGGCAGTCGGAGACGAACGCAGGGGACATGACCACGAGCTTTTTGATGCCTTTGGACGGCATGCGCTCGAGGGTTTTGTCGGTGTAGGGCGTCAGCCACGGGTCACGGCCGAGCCGCGACTGGAACGTCAGGCTGTATTTCTCTGGCGGGATGCCCGCCTTGTCGGCGAACGCCCAGGTCGTGGCGTGGACCTGGTGGCGATAGCACATGCCGTGCACCGGGTTCTTCTTTCTGCAGCAGTCGGCGGTCTGCAGACAATAGCATCCCGACGGGTCGCCCTTCTTGATGTGCCGCTCGGGCACGCCGTGGTAGCTGAACAGCACGTGGTCGTAGTCCTGCTCGAGGTACTCCTTGGCGCTGTCGACGAGCGCGTCGATATACGCCGGGTCGTCGTAGAAGGGCGGCTGGAACGTCAGATCCATGCGGAACGGCAGCTTGGCCAGCTCGTCTTTGACCTTGGCGACCGCCGTCTCGTAGCTCGACATGGCGTAGTGCGGGTACAGCGGGATGACGAACAGGTCGTCGACTCCCATCGAGGCGAGCTTGCGAAGCGCCGATTTGACCGACGGGTTGCCGTAGCGCATGGCCAGCTCGACGGGCACGTCGACGCGCTCTCGCAGAAGCTCGGTCACCCGCTCGCTGATGACGATCAGCGGGGAACCCTCTTCGGTCCAGATCTTCTCGTAGGCCTCCGCCGAATCTTTGGGGCGGCTGGGCAAGATGAACAGGTTGACCACCGCGTGGCGGATGGGCGCCGGGTTGTCGAGGACGCGCGGGTCGGTCAAAAACTCACGCAGGTAGGTGCGCACGTCGCCGACGTCGGTCGATTCGGGGGAGCCCAGGTTGACGAGGAGAACGCCTCGGGTGCGTTGTTTGTTGGGATTGGACATATCGTTGGTCATTCGGAAATCGGAACGCCCTCTATTTGGGCAATTAATGATTTTAGGGCTGCGAGTCGGCGGAGGACGAGCTTCGCGTCCAAAAGAGTGGACGGGCCTCGCGCCAGACCATGTCGCCGTTTCGCAACCCGCGTGTCCTTAGATGCTCATGTAGAGGGCGCTGGTTCAACCAATCGCATCTCAAAAAGCCAAGCTCAACCGAGCATCGGCGCAAGATCGCGCGCGAAATACGTCAGAATGATGTCCGCCCCGGCGCGCTTCATCGACAGGAGCTTCTCGTAGGCCACGGCATCGCCGTCGATCCAGCCTTTCTCGGCCGCCGCTTTGACCATCGCGTACTCGCCCGAGACGTTGTAGGCGGCCACGGGCAGCTCGAAGCGCTCCCGCACTTTCTGGATGACGTCCATATACGACAGCGCCGGCTTGACCATCAGGATGTCGGCGCCTTCCTCGACGTCGAGCGCCGCCTCGACCATTGCCTCGCGGGTATTCGGCGGATCCATCTGGTAGGCGCGCCGGTCGCCGAAGCGCGGGCTCGAGTCGACCGCGTCGCGGAACGGCCCGTAGAACGCCGAGGCGTACTTGACCGCGTAGCTCATGATCGGCATCTCGGCGTGCCCCGCCTCGTCGAGGCCGGTGCGCATCGCCTTGATCATGCCGTCGAGCATGCCCGACGGGGCGACCATGTCGGCGCCGGCCTCGGCGTGCGAGATCGCCTGCTTTTGCAGGTTCGCCAGTGTCGGGTCGTTGAGCAGGTTCCCCTCCTCATCGACCACGCCGCAGTGCCCGTGCGAGGTGTACTCGCAGAAGCACACGTCGGTGATGACGTACATCTCTGGGTGCTGCTTTTTGATGTGGCGCACCGCCTCTTGCATCACCCCGTGCTCGTGCCATGTATCCGAGCCGACCTCGTCTTTGGACTCGGGAATCCCGAACAGAATCACCCGCGTGATCCCACGCTCGACGAGCGTCTCCAACTCTTCGTCGACCCGGTCGAGCGAGTACTGGTAGATGCCGGGCATCGACGAGATCTCGTTTTTGACGTTCTCCTCGGCGGTGATGAACACCGGCATGATGAGGTCGTCTTTGCTCAGGTGCGTCTCACGCACGAGGCTGCGGATATTCTCGTTGCGGCGAAGCCGCCGAGGGCGTCTGGGCAGGTCGAATCGTTCGGACATTGGAAACTCCGTATCGTGGGGGCGTTCAGAAATTGTGACGCCTTCTATTTGGGCACTTAAGGATTTAGGGGCTGCGTGGCGACCATCCGTCTCGACTCGCAACCCACAAATCCTTAGTTGCCCAAATAGAGGGATTCTCTTGTCTGCAAGGCCGTCATCTCGATTAACTTATAAACTGGCTAATGCGCTCGGCTGCTTCGTAGCCGGCGGTGACGAGGTCGGGCACCGCGATGCCGTTTCGGAAGTTGCCCACCAAGAACAACCCCGGGTTGTCCGCTTCGAGGTCGTCCATGATCTCGTGGAAGCGGGCGTAGCCGACTTCGTATTGCGGGATGGCCTTCTTCCAGACGATATGCTCGGTGAATTGCGGCTGACCGCGCAGGCCGAGCAGGTCGTCGAGGTCGGCCAGGGCGCGCTCCACGAGGATGCTCTTGTCTTCGAGGGCGAGCTCGGGGTCGCGGGCGCCGCCGACAAAGCTCGTCAGCAGGACCTGTCCGTCGGGGGCGCGGCCCGGGAAGAGGGTGCTCATGAACAGCGTGCCCAGGATGCTGCGGCGCTCCTCGGCGGGGATGAGCATGCCGAAGCCGTCGAGCGGGTGCTCGACATCTTCGCAGCGAAAGCCCATCGCCAGGATCGACACCGGCGGGTAGTAGACGTCGTCGAGCGGGGCGAAGGGCTCCGCGCCGTCGAGCTCGACCTCGGCCAGGGCGTGGGTCGGGATGGTGGAGACCACCGCGTCGACGGTCTTTTGGCGGCGCTTGTCCGACTGGCGAAAGCGCACCAGCCAGCGCCCGTTGCTCTTCTTTTCGAGGCTGTAAACCCGCGACTCGCGCTCGATGTGGTCTTCGAGGCGCGTCTCCAACTCGCCGGTGAGCACCTGCGAGCCTTCGTCGAAGGAGATGAGCTTGGGGCGAGGGGTCTTCTTTTTGCCCTGCGGGTCCTTGCGGCCCTCGAACACACGTGTGAGCAGGCCGCGCACAAGCGAGCCGTGCTCGCGCTCGAGGTTGAAGAGCTTGGGGAAGGCGTGCTTGACCGACAGCTTGCCCGGGTCGCCCGCAAACGTGCCGGCGACGAGCGGTCCCACGGCGAACTCGAGCGGCTCGGGGCCCAACCGGCGGGTCACGAAGTCGGCGAGGCTCTCGTCGGAGCGGTTGCCCGGCGGGATGAACGGCTCGACGAAGAGGCGCAGCTTGGCTAGAGGCGACAAGAGCTGGGTCTTCAGAAACGAGATCGGGTCCATCGGCGCGGCGTGCGGCTTGCCGTAGCGCACCAGGTAGCGCTTATTCGCCTCCGAATTTGCCTCGATCATCCGGCCTCGCAAGCCGAGCTCGTCGACGAGCGTCGGGAGCTTGTCGCGGCCGAGCAGGGTGTGCGGGCCGGTCTCGAGCAGGTAGCCGTCCTCGCGCTTGGTGCGAATCTGGCCGCCCACATGCCCCGACGCCTCGAAGATGACGACGTCGAAGCCGGCCTGGCGCAACTTGAAGGCGGTCGTCAGCCCGGTGATCCCGGCGCCGATTACAGCGATGGTTTTATCGGACGCAGCCATGGGGTCACCCACTCTCTATTTGAAATTGACGACCGTATCGACGAGCCGCTTGACGTTCTTCGGGTCGGCGCCCGGCGCGATGCCGTGGCCGAGGTTGAAGATGTGGCCATTCAGCCCACGCATGTCCTCGAGGATGCGCAGCGCCTCGCGCTCGACGGTCGCCTCGTTGGTCTCCAAAATGACCGGATCGAGGTTGCCCTGCACGCCGACGTTCTCGGGCAGGCTGCGGCGCACGTGCGACAGGCGGGTGTTCCAGTTGACGCCGATGACGTTGGCGCCGGTGCTCGCCATGATGTCGGGCAGGTGCGACATGCCCTTGGAGAAGACGATGACGGGCACGTCGTCTTTGACAGCGTCGACGATCTTCTTCATCCAGAACGCCGAGGCCTCGGCGAACGCATCCGGGGAGAGCACGCCGCCCCAGCTGTCGAAGATCTGGACGGCGTCGACGCCGGCGACGATCTGCATCTTCAGGTAGCGCACCACGGCGCTGGTGATCTTGCGCATCAACCGGTCGAACAGCGGCCGGTTGGTGTAGAAGAGTTTCTTGGCCTTGGTGTAGTGCTTCGAGCTCTTGCCCTCAATCATGTAGGTCGCCAGGGTCCACGGCGAGCCCGAAAACCCGATGAGCGCGCGCTCGCCGGCGAGTTCCTGCTTGATGAGGCGCAGCGATTTGGCCACGTAGTTGAGCTTTTGCTCGACGCGGTCGACCTTGAGCGCGTCGACGTCCTCTTCGGTCTCGATGGCGAAGTCCATCTCGATGCCGCCGCCTTCGGGGAAGCCGTACGGCTGGCCCATCGCCTCGGGGATGACCAAAATGTCCGAGAAGACGATCGCCGCGTCGACGTCGTAGCGACGAAGCGGCTGCATCGTCACCTCGAGGGCGAGCTCGGGCGTCTGGACCACGTCGTGAAAGCTGTGGTCGGCGCGCAACTCGCGGTACTCGGGCAGGTGGCGACCTGCCTGGCGCATGATCCAGATGGGGGGACGGTCGACCGGCTCACACCGGCAGGCTTTGAGGAATCGTTCTCGAGAGTTCATGGGCTTCACGCGGGCGCGGTAAATGGGGGCAATAAGCACAATTCAATCGCCCACCAACTTGCCCACTTGGCGCCAAATTGCAAGGGCAGAGGCAGGACCTGCAAAACGACCGCCTCGCGCAAACGTAGGTAGTTCCACCTCACTAGCTGGCGCATCAGTCCTGCAAGGCCATCGAATCGAAAGGGAACGCCTTGCAGGTGAGCAGCGTCTGCTATTGAGAGAGTTAAGATTGAGGGGCGGACGACTCGCGACGTTTGCGCGAGGCGGTGCGACACGCCAAAAGCCCCGCCAGCAGTGCAGCGAGTGCGAGACCGCGTCGTGGGCTGCGTCCCGCTTCGACGGACGTGCACGCGCAGCCTTCTTCGCTCGTGTTCGTGCTATTTTCGGCGTCACCAGTCGTGTCCGGCGTCGAGCCGGATGCGTCGGCTGGGGCTGGACCGGAATTAACGTCGGTCGAGCCGGCGTCGGTCGAGCTGGCGTCGGCAGGTATGCCGGCGTCAGGTTGGGGGCTCGGTGCGCAGTCGCCCGTGTAGCAGTATACCTGCGAGCAGTCGGGCTGCGCCGACCAGTCGATATCTTCGAAGTGCTCCCAGTCGTCACTCGACTGAAGGTCGGTCTCTGGCGGCGCACATCGGTCCGGCACGCAACTGGAGATGGTCGGGCCGCGCTGACCGGCCCCGTCTATGGCGGTGACCTCGATGCACTCGGCCTTGAAAGGTGTTTGCGTCGCGATCCGCACGATGTCGCCGTCGATCTCTCCGAAGCCGTGGTAATCGTCCGCGGCGACGTCGTCGATGTAGATGAACCTGCGCGAGTCTATTGTGGACCCTTCGGTCCGTTCGATATCTCCGTCGAATGCGCCGACCGCCGTCAAACGCACCTGGTACATCAAGGAGCGTGGGTCATCTGAGGAGCGTGGGCGGGGAAAGGAGATGAGCGACTGCTGTTGGAAGTCATGATTGCAAGACCAGCGCGCCGGCTGCACGGAGTCGTAAACGCGGGTGAACCACTCGAGGGAGGCGATAGTCGGCGGCGTCGCGTAGTCGATGTCGTCGGACACCTCGAAGTTCGTCTCGGCCAGCACTTGGTTCGGATTGGCTAGCTGGATGGTGTAGGTCCCCGGGCTGAGCTGCTCAGACGGAGATACCGCATAGACCATCCGCTCGAAGGCTGCCTCGCCGAGGGCCTGCGTCGGTGCGGATGTGTCGAGCGCCACCTCCTCTCCATCGCTATCGAGGAGGCGAGGGCGATCATAGCTATCGAATGACAGCGGCCCAATCAGGGCGAGGTTGAGTAGCGTGTCAGGGGGGGCGACCTCGCCTTCAGCCGGCACGGTCCGAAAGCCGCTCGGACTCGGGCTGCAGCAGAGTGCTTCATCAGGCACGAGCAGGCCGACGCCGACGACCGTTACGGTGAAGACCAAACCAAAGAGTCGAATCGTGAGACGCGGTGTCATGGAGTTCCCCCATTCGAGTCGTGCGAGTGTAGTCCGCAGACAGTAGCAGCCAGGGAGGCGCGAATCCAATATGTCGCAAGGGGGCGGTTACGGTCACGGCACCGGTCACGGTTACGGCACCGGCTGACCATCCCACCACAAATGGCGGAGGCGCACAATAGGGTCGGAGCGCGCGGGGGCGTCACCGCCCCAGCTTGCGTGTCATCTGGAAGGCACGCGCCTTGCTCGAACAGGTGCGGGGCCCGAGACGGACTCCGGCGGCCGGGGACGACCGCGCCCCAACCGTCAATGCGGCGCATCAACCAAGCAGGGCCGTCGAATCGAAGCGAGTCCGCGTTACGCTCGACGCCCCCTTGACACAACCCGCGATGCCCGTAACTATTCAGAGGTCGCTAACGACGCTGCGCCCGACGGCGCGAACCGACGAAAGAACAGAATGCTCAACTTGCTCAACAACCAGTGGTGGTGGCCCTCCTACTCGCATACCCGCGGTGGGTCGCTGGCTGGTTGTACAAGGACAGGCTAACTAGAAGCGACAGACGATTCGACGAGTCAACCCACCGGAAACGGTGGGTTTTTTGATTTCTTGGGCCATTTTTTAGAGCCAATCGAAGGAGCCAGTCATGATTATCGTGTTGAAGCCGCAGACCACAGAAGCCGTCGCCGCCGAGCTGCTCGGGCGTATCGAGATGTTGGGGCTCAAGCCGTTGCATATGCCGGGGACCGAGCGCACCGTGCTGGGCGCCATCGGCGACGAGCGCGTGCTCGCCAAGCTCAACCTCGACAGCCATCCGGCCGTCGAGAAGGTCACGCCGGTGTTGAGCCCGTACAAGCTCGTCAGCCGCGAATTGCACCCGCACGACACCCTCGTCGACGTGGGCGGGACGGTTGTGGGCGGGAGTCGCTTTACGGTCATCGCCGGGCCGTGCTCGGTGGAGAGCCACGCGCAGATGCTCGAGACGGCGAAGGCGGTCAAAGAGGCTGGCGCGGGCATCCTTCGGGGCGGGGCGTTCAAGCCGAGGACGAGCCCGTATAGCTTCCAGGGCCTGGGCGAGGAGGGGCTCGAGATTTTGAGCCGCGTGAGCGAGGAGGTCGGCCTGCCGGCGTTCACCGAAGTGATGGAGGCGCGCGACGTCGAGCTCGTGGCCGAGCATAGCGCGGGCTTCCAGATCGGCTCGCGCAACATGCAGAACTCGCGGCTGCTCAAGGCGGTCGGCCAGACCGACAAGCCGGTGCTGCTCAAGCGCGGCATGTCGGCGACCGTCGAGGAGCTTTTGTTGGCCGCCGAGTACATCGTCTCGGAGGGCAACGGCAACGTCATCTTGTGCGAGCGTGGGATTTCGACCTTCGAGACGGCCACGCGCAACACCCTCGACCTGAACGCCGTGCCGGTGCTCAAGTCGAAGACCCACCTGCCCGTGGTGGTCGACCCGTCGCACGGAACCGGCGTGCGTGAGTACGTCGCGCCGATGGCGCTCGCCGCGGCGGCGAGCGGCGCCGACGGGATCATCGTCGAGGTGCACTGCGCGCCCGAAGAGGCGCTCTCCGACGGCCAGCAGCAGCTCTATCCGGAACAATTCGCCGAGCTGGTGGGGCGCCTTCGCCGCGTCGCCGCCGCGGTCGGGAGGGAAGTCTGATGCGAGGACCGAATCTGCAACAGGGGCAGGTGCTGCCCATCTCGCGACGCGTGCCAAAGGCGCCCGATCCGCTCGAGCTCTTCGCGCGGCTGACCGACGCCGGCGAGCGCGCCGACGCTGCGCTGCTCGAATCGGCCGACGGCGCCGAGGGGCGCCACTTGCGGAGCATGCTCGTGACCAAGTGCGCCGTGCGGGCGACGTGTCGAGCGCGTGAGGTCATGTTCGAGGCGTTGTCGGCCAACGGCGAGTCGGCGCTCGAGCACGTCGCCGAGCGGCTCGGCGAGTTTGGCGAGGTGCGCGACGAGGCGGGCGCGCTTCGGTTTGTACCCGAGACGGCCACACGTGGCGGTAGCGAAGCGCATCGGCTGCGCGCGCCGTCGAGCCTCGACGCGCTGCGGGCGATGGCGTTCGGCTGGGAGCTCGTCTCCTCGCCGGGGCCGCTGTCGATGGTCTGCCCGGGCGTGTTCGCCTACGAGCTCATCGACGAGTTCGAGGCGCTCCCCGAGCCCCGTGGTGACGCTACCGAATACCCCGATTTCGTCTTCTGGTTGCCCGAGGAGACCGTCGTCATCGACCACACGACTGGTGCGACGCGGGCGATTCGCCACGTCTACGCCGGCTCCCAGGCTCGCGCGAGCTACCACGACGCGATGAACGCGCTCGAAGGCCTCTGCGCGGCGGTCGAGGCGGCGCCGGCTGCAGCCAAGGCCGAGCGGGTGAAGGGCGCGCGTCTCGACGAGGAGCCGCAGGTCGAGGTCGACATCGACGAGGCGACCTTCGGCGGCGCAGTCGAAGAACTCAAAGGGCATATCGCCGCCGGCGATATCTTCCAGGCCGTGCCCTCGCGCACGTTTCGGGCGGCTTGCTCGGACCCGCTGGCCTCGTACCGGCGGCTGCGCGCCGAGAACCCCAGCCCGTACATGTTCTACGTGCGCCGCGAGGAAGACGTCTTGTTCGGCGCCTCGCCGGAGACGAGCGTCAAGGTGAGTCAATGTGGGCGAGGCGAGCCCAAAGAGGTCGAGATTCGACCGATCGCCGGGACACGTCCGCGCGGCTTCGACGCGCAGGGGCGTATCGACGCCGATTTGGACGCCCGCATGGAGGCCGAGCTTCGCCTCGACACCAAGGAACTCGCCGAGCACATGATGCTCGTCGACCTGGCGCGAAATGACGTCGCGCGGGTGAGCCGGCCCGGCACCCGCGAGGTGAGCCGGCTGCTCGGCGTCGACCGCTACTCCCACGTCATGCACCTCGTCAGCCACGTGCGCGGCGAACTCGCCGACGGATTAGACGCGCTGCACGCCTATGCCGGTTCGATGAATATGGGGACGCTCGTGGGTGCGCCCAAGCTTCGCGCGGCCGAGTTGATTCGACGCTTCGAGGTCGATCGGCGCGGGCCCTACGGCGGGGCGGTGGGGTACCTGACGCCCGACGGCGAGATGGACACGGCGATCGTGATTCGCTCGGCGCTCGTGCGGGATGGCGTGGCTCATGTGCGGGCCGGGGCGGGGGTTGTTGCGGATTCCCAGCCTGCGTTGGAGGCCGATGAGACGCGTCGGAAGGCTCGAGCTGTGTTGAGGGCGCTGGGAGGGGCGGGTCGAACCGCAAAGGGCGCGAAGGGCGCGAAGGACGCAAAAGGAAAAAAGAAGGAGGGGCTATGAGCGGTGATGGGTTGCGTGTGTTGTTGGTCGATAATTTTGATTCGTTTTCTTTCAACCTGGTCGACGAATTTGCGCGGCGGGGGGCGGCGGTGGAGGTGTATCGCAACGATACAAACATCGAGGAGGTGGTGGGGCTCGCCAGTGAGCGCGATCTGGTGGTGCTGTCGCCGGGGCCGGGGACGCCGCGTGAGTCGGGTTGCTGCCTGGAGTTGGTGCGTGCGGTGAGCGGGCGGGTGCCGGTGTTCGGGATCTGTCTGGGGCACCAGACGATCGTGGAGGCGTTCGGTGGGCGCGTGGGGCGGCATAGCGAGAGCGTGCACGGCAAGGCGACGGTGGTGGAGCACGCCGGCGAGGGGATCTTCGCCGGGCTGCCGCGGCCGATGAGCGTGGGGCGGTATCACTCGCTGGTTGCGCAGGAGGTGCCTGCGGAGCTGCGGGTGAGCGCACGGTTGGGTGAGGTGCCGATGGCCGTCGAGCACCGCGAGCACAAGGTGGCCGGGGTGCAGTTTCATCCCGAGTCGATCCTGACGCCGCACGGAGGGCGGTTGGTGGAGAACGTGATTCGGTGGGCGAAGGAGTCGTAGACGAGGGCAAGATATCCCCGCACCGATGAGGAGGCAGACGAGGGCAAGATGCCCCCGCACCGATGAGATCGCACCGAAAAATCAAGCTGACTCAAGATAGATGAGAGGACAATGAAAGAGACACTCGAACAAATCTGCAGCGGAAACGACCTAACACAGCAACAAGCCTTCGACACGTTCACCCGACTGCTCGCCGGCGAGCTGAGCGAGGTCGAGATCACCTCGCTCGTGATCGCGCTCAAGGCCAAGGGCGAGGCGCCGCACGAGATCGCCGGCGCCGCTCAGGCGCTCCGGCAGGGCGCGGCCGAGTTTCCGCGGCCCGACTACGCGTTCGTCGACACGTGCGGCACGGGTGGTGACGGGGCTGGCACGGTCAATATCTCGACCGCCGTGGCGCTGGTGTGCGCCGGGCTGGGTATGCCGGTGGCCAAGCATGGCAATCGGTCGGTGTCGTCGAAGTGTGGCTCGGCCGACGTGCTCGAGCAACTCGGGGTGCGCCTCGACGCGGAGCCCGAAGCGGCCCGGCGTTGCCTCGACGAGACGGGGATCTGCTTTTTATACGCGCCGAAATATCACGCCGGGGTGCGCTTCGCGATGCCGGTGCGGCGGGCGCTGCGAACGCGCACGATCTTCAACCTGCTCGGGCCCTTGGTGAATCCGAGCCGTCCGGCGGTGCAGTTGATGGGCGTTTACGACCCAAAGCTGTGCGTGCCCATCGCCGAGACGCTGCGCCTGCTCGGTTGCGAGCGCGCCATGGTGGTGCACGGAAGCGGCCTCGACGAGGTGGCGGTCCACGGCACGACGAAGGCGGCGCTGCTTCGCGACGGGCACGTGCGCGAGCTCGAGATCTGCCCAGAGGAGGCCGGGCTCGAGCGCCACACGCTCGACGAGCTGGCCGGCGGCGAGCCCGAGGAGAACGCCGCGCACCTGCGCCGGCTGTTGAGCGGCGACGGCCCCCGCGCCCACAACGCGGCGGTGGCGATGAACGCCGGCGCGCTCGCCTGGATATCGGGCCGCGCCGAGACCTTGGCCGACGGTGCCGAGCAGGCGCTGGCGGTGCTTCGCTCCGGCGAGCTCATCGACCGCTTCGAGCGCTTCGCGGAGGTGTCCCATGGCGCTTGAAGAGATCTTGGAGCGAAAACGCGCCGATGTGGGGGAGCGCAAGGCGCGCCGGACCCTGGAGAGCTTCGTCGATGCATTGGAGCCGTCCGATCGCAGCCTTGAAGCTGCGTTGCGCGCGCCCCGCGCCGGGTTTATCTGCGAGTGCAAGCGCTCGTCGCCGTCGCAGGGACAGATCCGCGAGGACTTCGTGCCCGTCGACATCGCCCGGAGCTACGCGCCCTTCGCCGACGCGATCTCGGTGCTGACCGACGAGCCGTATTTCGGCGGGCGCTTCGAATACCTGCGCGAGGTGCGCGAGGCGGCCGACGTGCCGGTGTTGTGCAAAGACTTCGTGGTCGACCCGTATCAGGTCTACGAGGCGCGAGGGCACGGCGCCGACGCGATCTTGCTGATGCTGTCGGTCCTCGACGACGAGGCGTACGGGCGCTGCTTCGAGGTTGCTCGGCGGCTCGGCATGGACGTGCTCACCGAAGTCCACGACGCGGCGGAACTCGATCGTGCGCTCGCTCATCCGTGTGCGCCGCCGATTATCGGCATCAACAACCGCAACCTGAAGACGCTCGATGTCGACCTCGGCGTGACAGAAAGGCTCGCGCCGAAGGTGCCTGCCGACCGGGTCATCGTGTGCGAATCAGGTGTGAAGTCGCACCGCGATACGCTGCGGCTGCGTGGGCACTGCGATGCGTTCTTGGTGGGCACGGCGCTCATGGGCGCTCCGGACCTCGACCGTGCGGTGCGGGAGTTGGTCTTCGGCGAGGTGAAAGTGTGCGGGCTGACCCGTCCGGAGGACGCCAAGGCCGCGTTCGACGCCGGCGCGAGCCTGGGCGGGCTGATCTTCGCCGAGGAGTCTCCCCGGTGCGTCACCGAAGCGCAGGCGCGTGAGGTGCGCGAGGTGGGCGGGCTCGGCTTTGTGGGCGTCTTCGTCAACGCCGAGGTCGACGAAGTGGCCGGGAAGGCCGCGGCGTTGGGCTTGGCCGCCGTGCAGCTCCACGGCGACGAGGACGATGCCTATGTGGACGAGCTTCGACAGAAGCTCCCCGGCGCGACGGCCATCTGGCAGGTCGGGCGGGTGGCAAACGTGCTGCCGGACGTCATGTCTGCGAAGGCCGACCGGGTGTTGCTCGACACCTTCGCCGCCGGAAAGCGCGGCGGCACGGGCGAGCGCTTCGACTGGTCGTTGCTCGCCGGTCTCGAGGGGCTCGAAGAGCGCGTGGTGCTCAGCGGCGGGCTCGGACCCGACAACGCGGGGAAGGCCGACCGGGTGGGGGCGCGAGCCCTCGACGTGAACTCCGGGGTCGAGCAGGCGCCCGGCATCAAAGATAGCGGACGATTGGAGCAGTTTTTTGCGGCCCTGCGCGGCCGAGGGAGAAGAACATGATTGGTGACGGAAGATTTGGTGAGTTCGGGGGCACATTTGCCCCCGAGATACTCGTGCCGGCGCTCGAGGAGCTCGAGGCGGCGTTCCTGGAGGCGATGGACGACGCCGAGTTCTTGGCGGAGCTCGACGATTTGTTGCGTGACTACGCGGGGCGCCAGACGCCGCTGTACCGGTGTCGGAACCTGGCGGCCGGGACGGGCGCGAAGATCTACTTGAAGCGCGAGGACCTCGTGCACGGCGGGGCGCACAAAACGAACCAGGTGCTCGGCCAGGCGCTGCTCGCCAAGCGGCTTGGAAAGACGCGGCTCATCGCCGAGACGGGTGCCGGCCAGCACGGCGTGGCCACGGCGATCGTCGGCGCGCTGTTCGACATGGAGACGGTCATTTACATGGGCGAGCTCGACGCGGAGCGCCAGTTGCCGAACGTGCAACGCATGGAGCTTCTGGGCGCGCGTGTCGAGACGGTCGACGCCGGAAGCCGCACGCTCAAAGACGCGATCAACGAGGCGATGCGCGACTGGGCGTCGTCTTACGAGACAACCCACTACATGCTCGGCACGGTGGCCGGTCCGCACCCGTTCCCGACGATGGTGCGCGAGTTTCAGCGTGTCATCGGGCGCGAGGCCAGGGCGCAAATCTTGGAGGCCGAGGGGAGGCTGCCCGACGTCGCCATCGCGTGCGTGGGCGGTGGCTCGAACGCGATCGGCCTGTTCTACGACCTGCTCGAGGACGACGTCGAGTTGGTTGGCGTCGAGCCGGCCGGCCAGGGGCTGCATGCACGGAAGCACGGCCTGACGTTGGGCCGAGGGCGCCCGGGGATCTTGCACGGCTCGCGCACGTTCGTGCTGCAGGACGAGCACGGCCAGATCGCCGAGTCGCACTCGCTTGCGGCGGGGCTCGACTACCCGGGCGTGGGCCCGGAGCACGCGCATCTGCAGGATATCGGGCGGGTGGATTACGTCGGGGCGACCGACGACGAGGTCGTCGAGGCGTTTCGCGCGTTGTCTGGGGCCGAAGGGATCATCCCGGCCATCGAATCGGCGCACGCCGTGGCGCATGCGTTGAAACTCGCACGAAAAGAAGGCGGCCCCGAGGTGATTTTGGTGAACCTGTCGGGTCGCGGCGACAAAGATTTGGGCCGGATTGCCGGCGATGACCATCAGGAGACGGTATGAATCGCTATGATCGCATGTTCGAACGTTTGGAAGAGGCCGGTGAAGGAGCGTTTATCCCGTTCGTCACGCTTGGAGATCCGACACCCGAGGTGAGCCTGGAGGTGGTGAGCTGCCTGGTGGAGGCGGGTGCGGATGCGCTCGAGCTCGGGATTCCGTTTTCGGATCCCATCGCCGACGGTCCTACGATCCAACGGGCGACCCGACGGGCGCTCGACGCCGGTACGACGCCGGGGACGTGCTGGGAGCTGTTGGCAGAGGTGCGCAAGCGCCATCCGGAGGTGCCTATCGGCCTGCTGGTGTATGCGAATTTGGTGGTGCAGGGATCAGTCGAGCAGTTCTACGAGCGCGCTGCCGAGGCGGGCGTCGACTCGGTGCTCGTCGCCGACGTGCCGACGCTCGAGGCCGAGGCGTTCGCGAAGGTTGCGCGTTCCAAGGGCGTCTGTCCGGTGATGATCGCGACGCCGAATGCCTCTCGTGAGAAGCTCGAGACGGTCGCTCGGTTGGGGGCGGGATACACCTACGTAGTGACGCGCTCGGGCGTGACCGGTGCGGAGGTCGACGCCGACACGACGCGAAGCGAGGTGCTCGACACGCTCGCTCGGCTGGACGCGCCGGCGTCTGTGGTCGGGTTTGGGATCTCGCGCCCCGAACAGGTCCGCGCAGCCCTCGAGGCCGCCGCCGCCGGTGCGATCAGCGGATCGGCGGTCGTGCGGCGCATCGAAGAGCACCGGGGCGACCGCGAGGCGATGCTCGAGGCGCTGAGCCGATTTGTGAGTGAGATGAAGGCGGCGACGCGCCCCTTGGCGTGACACTCGTGGTGTCGTTCAGTTTACCTTGTCGACCTCGGAGCTCAGCTTGAGGACGTGGTCGCCGTCGTCCTGCTCGATGTAGAGCGCCGGGTTGTCGGACGAGCCGTTGCGCACGATCTCGCTGCCTTTGATTGTGCGCGTCACGCGTTTCTCGAAGCTGCTCTTGACCGTGCCTTCGGCGTAGTCCGAGCCCCACTTCCAGCGTACGCGGTCTCCCTCGTGGATGGCCGGCATGGTGTCTCCTGTTTGGCTGCGACTAGCTGCTTTGGCTGCTTTAGCTGCGCGCCGATGGCGGGCTGGTGGCTTCGACGGCGGTGAAGCTATCGAGGATCTCGTAGCAGTGCTCGACGTCGGCCGGCACGAACCACGAGTCTCCCTTGGCTAGCTCGATCGTCTCGCCGCCGCAGTGCAGCTTGGCTTTGCCGTCGATGACGTAGCCGACCGTCTCGTACGGACTCGAGTGCATCTTGCTCTCTTTGTCGCCTGGCTTCTCGTCGACCCACATGCGCATGCCGACCTGGTCGCCGCTGGCGAGTTGGCGCAGGAATTTGGGGCCAGAGGAGGGGGCTTCGCTGCTTTTTATCTTCTGGGGCGTCTTATTCTGGGGAGTCTGGGCTGCCATGGTCGCCTCGTCGTTCGGGAAATAGTCAACCGACAAGGCGAATGTAGGCAGATGTGGGGAGGTCTCAATGGAGCCTACTCAACAACCCGCCATCCTCAGAGCTGTAGAATCTTTTGCATCATCAGATCCTTGTCCGGCGTCTCCATCACCAACGCCGGCTCGATGCCGGCTTCGTTCATGGCGTCGCCGGTCGTCGGACCGATCGCCGCAAATTTATAAGCATCGAGGTCGACGTGGGAGGCTTGGCTCAAAAAGGTCCGTACGCCGCGCGGGCTGGTGAACGCGATCCAATCGGCGTCGACTTCGGCGAGTTCGTCTCGGAGGCGTGGGTAGAGCTTCGCGCACGTGTGGTAGACGGGGACTTCGTGCACGTCGGTACGCCCGAGGCGGCGGGCGAGGTCGCGGGGCGATTCTTTGAGCGCAAACGCGATGATGGGGGAGGACGGAGGGCTTTGGCGAAAGGTGGCCACGAGGCCGTCGAAGCGCTCATCGTCGGGGACGGAGGCGTCGATGCCGAGTCGCTCGCGCACGGTGGCGGCGGTCTTTTCGCCGACCGCCCAGGCGGTGTGGTGGCGCAGGTCGATATCGTCGAGCACGCCGGAGTCGGCGACCACTTTGACGCTGTTGGTGCTGTAAAAGACCAACGTGCACGGCTGGCGCACCAGAATTTTGACCTTCTTGCGGTCAAAATCGACCGCAGCGACCTCGAGCATCGGCAGGTGGTGGATGCGAAGCGTCGGATCGCTGAAGCTCGGCCGGCGCGTGCCGGTGTAGACGACCGTGGTCGAGGCGTCTTGTGTGCAGGCGTCGCTCATAATCGAGGATTATTCGTGGCCCAAAATGCTGCGCGCGCCCTTGTCGACGAGGGTGGCGACGGCTTCGTCGGCCATCGCGCGGGGATCGTCGCCGGTGAGGGTCTCGTGCAGCACGCGCTGGCCATCTTTGCTTCCGACCCAGGCGTCGAGGCGCCAGCCGCCGTCGTCGGTGCGCCGGCAGTGGGCGCCCAACGGGACCGAGCAGCCGCCCTCGAGGCGGTTCATCACCACGCGCTCGGCGGTGACGGCGGCGACCGTCTCTTCGTGCAAGATGGGGGCGAGCAATGCTTCGACGTCCTCGCGCCCCTCACGAATCTCGATGCCGATAGCACCCTGGCCGACGGCCGGTACGTACTGGTCGGCGGGCAGCTCGCAGGTGATCGTGTCGTGCATTTCGAGGCGCTCGAGCGCAGCGGTCGCCATGACGATGGCGTCGAAGCCGTGCTTGTCGAGCTTCTCGAGGCGAGTGCCGATATTGCCGCGCAGGTCGCGGAACTCGAACGTGGGGTGGCGAGCCAAGAGCTCGGCGCGACGTCGGATGCTGCCGGTGGCGATGATCGCGTCCTCGGGCAACTCGTCGATGCAGCTCCACTTGGTCGAGATCAGGCTGTCGGTGGCGGTGGCGCGCTCGGGCGAGCCGGCATACTTGAGCCCTTCGGGCAGGTCGGTCGGCAGATCCTTGAGCGAGTGCACCGCCAGGTCGATGGCGTCGGACATCAGCGCCTGCTCCAGCTCGGCCGTAAAGATCCCCTTGCCGCCAATCTCGGGCAGCGACTTGTCGAGAATCTTGTCGCCCAGGGTGTCCATCGTCACGATTTCGACGTCGAGGTCGTCGTGCGCTTCCTCCATGAGGGCGGCGACGTGGCGGGTCTGCCACAGGGCGAGCCGCGACTTTCGCGAGCCGATTTTGATCGTTTTGGATTGGGCCTTACTCGGAGCCGTCATCGAAATCCTCGAGGTTGTACAGCGAGCGTACCACGCGCAGATCCTCGGCGGTCAGGCTGTTGTTCTGGACCGAGGAGCGCAGGTACATGATTGGATGGTGCAAAAGCTTTTTGATGAGCCCTTTGGAGAACTCTTCGAGCATGACGCGGTCGTCGTCGTCGACGCTTCCGCCGTGACGATCGAGCTCCTGCTCGCGAACCGCGTCGAAGTACTTAGCCAATGTGGCAATGGTGGGGGTGACCTGCAGAGACTGCAGCCAGTTGTCCCACTCGCTGACGAAGTGCGCCACGATCTTTTCGGCGGCGGGGATTTCCTGGCGGCGCGCATCGAGGTTGTCGGCGACGACGCGCTGCAGGTTGTCCATGTTGTACAGATACACGCCGCTCATATCGCCCACGGCCGGGTCGATGTTGCGCGGGTTACTGATGTCGATGAGGAAGATGGAGCGCCGGTGGCGCTTCTTCATCACCTTTTTGAACATCTTCTTGGTGACGAGGTAGTCCTGCGAGCCGGTGGCGACGAGGACGATGTCGGCGTCGATGCACGCCTCCGGGATATCCTCCAGGGGGCGGTAGCTGCCGCCGAGCTGATGGGCAAAGGCGCGGCCCTTGCCCTCGCTGCGGTTGACCACCACGAAATTCTTGGCGCCGGCCTCTTGGAAGTGAATCGCCGCCTTCTCGGCGGTGTCGCCGGCGCCGATGAACAAAATCTGGCGCTTGGCGAAGTTGCCGAAGATCTTCTCGGCGAGCTGCACGGCGACCGAGCTGATGGAGACGGTGCCCTCGCACAGCGACGTCTCGGTGCGCACCTCTTTGCCGCAGCGCACCGCGTACTGGAAGAGTCGGTCGAGCGCCGGCGTCTTGACCGGCTGGCCGAGCAGGATTTCGTGCGCGTCTTTGACCTGGCCCAAGATCTGGTTTTCGCCGAGGGCCAGTGACTCCAGTGAGGCGGCCACGCGAAAGATATGGGTGGCCGCGTCATTGCCGCTGAGGCCGTGAGGCTGCGGGATTTGGGAGACGCGCATGCCTTTGATATCAGCCACCAGCGCGCGCACCTGCTCCCAGCCCGCATTCGCCCGGGGGCCAAACACGTAGAACTCGGTGCGGTTGCACGTCGAGATGACGGCGCCTTCACCGTCGAGTTCATCGCGCACCCGTGCGACAAACGTGGCCACGTTCTCCGAGGAGAAGGCCAGCGCGTCGCGGTCCTCCAGCGACGTGTTCTTGTAGCTGAAGGTGTAGGCTTTGAGTATGCTGCTCCGACTCATTACTGAAACGAGTGAAACGCCCCGGAGACGGTCATGATTACAAACACCGTGCCGATAAGCACGACGTAGCCAAATAGCGACAGATAGCCCATTCGAAGCCCCGAAAGCCCGCGCACCGAGGCGACGATCAATCCGAGGAAATAGGCCAGCCAGATCAAATCGGCGGCGATGATGATGGGATCGAGGCGGTACATCGGAACGCCCTGGTCGAGGGCAACCCAGTGACCGAGCGCAAGCCCGACACCTAATAAGACGACGCCGGCAATTGATGCCAGCTTGCTCATGTCTTCCAGCGTGACCAGCGGAGGCAGGCGTCGAAAGATGACGCCCAACTCACGTGACTTGAGCTGGCGTGACAGGAGCACATACATCAGCGCGTACAGTGCGCTGAGGCTCAACGCGGCGAACCCGAAGACGGTAAAGAGCACGTGGACGCCAAATACGGGGTGACGCGTCTGGTCCGGGTAGTTGGCCATATCGCCGACGAGCACCGAGCTGGCGAGCTGGAACAGAAAGATCAGTCCGAGAAAGAAAATCCCGGTATTCGGATCTTTATGGCGCGATTCGACCAGCGTGTAGATGGCCGTAATGCTGACCGCCAGCAGCGACAAAAACTCGGCGCGGGTGGCGAACGGGAAGTGCTCGAGCATCACGCCGCGCAACACCAAATAGCCCACGTGGACAAACAGAGTCCCCTTGAGCAGATGGCTACCGAGGAAGTTCTTTTCGGTATCGGGATTCAAGAAGTGGCGGAAGTACAGCGCGAACGTCACCGCGTACAATGCCGGAAGCAAGAATTCCAGTATGTCTAAAACGCTCGTCATTTCTCACCCAGGTTCCGACGGGCTACCCGGCGCGACTCCAGATCAAACGAACAACGCTTGTGGCGCACCGCCCGGCTAACGCGCGGGGCGGGTCGAATCATCCGGAACGCCAAAAAAGCTTGGGATAGGGTTCGTTCACTTCTTCCGATCATCCGGCCCGACGCGCCGATGCGTCAGGCAGGGCATGCGCTGGCGTACGTCCTGTAGGTACTCGAAGTCAAGCTCCGCAGTCACAATACACTCCTTTTCTGGCGCGCACGCGAGCATGCGACCCCAGGGGTCGTAAATCGCGGAGTGACCGTACGAGCTGCGCTGGCCAAAGTGATTGCCCCACTGGTTGGGGGCGAGCACGTAGCACTGATTTTCGATGGCGCGTGCTTGCAAGAGCGGATGCCAGTGGTCGCGCCCGGTCTGCAAGGTGAAGGCCGACGGGACCGTCAACACACTGGCGCCGCGGGCGACCAACTTGCGGTACAACTCGGGAAAGCGCAGGTCATAGCAGACCGACAGCCCCACGGTGTGATCGCCGTCGGGTGCCGCCACCGTCGCGGTCACCGGGGATTGCCCGGCCGCCACCGAGTCGGATTCGCGGTAATTGCGACCGCCCTCGACGTCGACGTCGAAGAGGTGGATCTTCCGGTAGACCGCGCTTGTTTGCCCCGCGGGGTCGAGCAGAACCTGCGTGTTATAAGTACGCGAGGCGTCGGGGCTGATTTCCGGGAAGCTACCCAGGCCCACCCAACACCCCGTGTCGCGGGCGATCGCGCGGAACTGGTCGACGATCGTGCCGTCAATTGTCTCGGCGACGGCGAGTTTGTCGGCATCCTTGCCCAGAAAGGGCGCGTTTTCGGGGAACAAGATCCAGTCGGCGCCCTCGCCGGCGGCCTGTTCGGCCAGTTGACGACAGCGTGTGAGGTTGCGTTCGAGAGCTCGGGTCGAGCAGAGTTGCACAAGCGAGACTTTCATGGGGCCTCCTGACCACGAAGCGGGTCGCGAGAGGAGCAAACGGCTGCCAAGGTGGGGCCTGACGAGGGCGCTGTCAACGCAAATCGGCCCTGGGAATGTTGGGCATGGAAGGTCCGTTGACCCAGAGAATTGACGAGCGGCATGCGACGAGGTCCAGAATATGGCGCGCCGCGCCTTGGAGTCGCTGTCGTATGCTTGACTCGCTCGCTTAGTTTTTGTAAGCCTCCCTTGGCCCGAGACAGCGGAATTTCTTTAAGCTGCTCGGTCATGTGCCGTCGACGGTCCGCTGGACCGCCCACGGCGCGGGCGACGCCGCCTTCGCAGGTGGTGTCACATTTTCGCAAGATTCATGCGAAGTGGGCCCTAAAGCCCGCTTTTTTTATTAGGCGCACGCCCCAGTCGCAGAACGGCCGGAAGAGTCGAACACGACCGGACGAACACGACCAGACAAGAGCATCAGGTTAGGAGCAACAGTTGGCGCGACGGCGAAAAAAGAAACGGCAGTTCTTCGACGAGGACGAATCGGCGTCCAAGAAGGCGCCCAAATTTTCCCCGCAGGTCCAAGACCAGATCGAGGCATGGGCCGAAGAGGCTGCCCAAGCGCATGGTCTGGTGCTCTTCGATGTCGAGCTTTTGGTCAAAGGGCGCTGGATCATTCGCGTCTACGTCGACCACGAGGGCAAAGTCGAGCCTGGCAAAGGAGTCAACGTCGACGAGTGCGCCCAGGTCAGCCGCTACATCGAGGCGTATCTGGACGCCTCCGAGGCGATTCCAGAACGCTACGTCATCGAAGTCAGCAGCCCTGGCATCGAGCGCGAGCTCAAAAAACCAAGACACCTGCAGCAGTCGGTGGGCGAAACGATCCAACTGGTCGTCCGCCAGCAAGTCGCAGGCAAGAATAAAGTCATCGGTGAACTCTTGGAGTACGAGGACGGCACGTTGACCGTGCAACTCGAAGACGACGAGGGTGAGCCCGTCGATATTGACTGGGCCAACGTCAAAGAAGCCCGGTTGAAATACGATTTCGATTTTTAGGAGTAACGTCCATGGATCTGAACACCGTCATAGACCAGGTCGGTCGGGACAAGGGGATCGACCGCGAGACGCTCATCGAGACGCTCGAGGCCGCGATTCTGACGGCTGCCCGGCGTACCTATGGGCCGCAGCGCGAGATCGAGGCGCAGTTCAACGAGGACAGCGGCGAGATCGAGCTGTTCCAGATCGTTACGGTCAACAACAACGTCGAAAACCCCTACCGCGAAGTATCGGTCGCGGAGGTCGAGACGGCCGGGTTCAGCGCCGAGCCGGGCGACGAGCTGCTCTTTCAGATCTTCTATCGTGAAGAGGACAAAGAGAAAGCCAAGGCCCAAGACGATCGCTTCGGCGAGTTGCTCAAGCTCGACTCGTACAACTCGACGTTCGGTCGCATCGCTGCGCAGACCGCCAAACAGGTGATCATCCAGCGTGTGCGCGAAGCCGAGCGCGACATCATTTACAACGAGTACAAAGACCGCGTCGGTGACATGGTCACCGGTATCGTGCGTCGCTTCGAGAAGGGCAATATCATCGTGGACCTGGGTCGCGCCGACGCCATTTTGCCGCGTCGCGAGCAGACTCCGCGAGAGAGCTATCGCCCCGGCGATCGCGTCCAGGCGATGATCAAGGAGATCCAGCGCTCGAGCCGAAGCCCCCAAGTGGTGCTCACTCGCGCCGATCCTCAGTTGCTCATCAACCTGTTCGAGCACGAAGTCCCCGAGATTTACGAGAATATCGTGCGCATCGTCGCCGTGGCCCGCGAGCCCGGCGTGCGTACCAAAGTGGCGGTTTACAGCCGTGACAGCGACGTCGATCCGGTCGGCGCGTGTGTCGGTATGCGCGGTTCTCGCGTCCAAGCGGTTGTACAAGAGCTTCATGGTGAGAAGATTGACATCGTGCCGTACGTCGAAGATCCGGCGCGCTTCGTTACCAACGCCATCAGCCCGGCCGAGGTGGCCAAAGTGCTCATCGACGAGCACAACATGACCATGGAATTGATCGTTCCCGACGATCAACTCAGCCTGGCCATCGGGCGCGGCGGTCAGAACGTGCGTTTGGCTGCGCAGTTGACGGGCTGGAACCTCGATATTATCAGCGAGACGCGCCTCAAGAACATGATGAAGGAGGCGCGCGAGAACTTGCTCGAGTTCGAAGGTGTCAACGAAGACATGATCGACTCGCTGTTCACGCTCGGCTACAACAAGCTCGAGCATATCGCGCACGCCAACATCGAGGAGCTCGCGCAGATCCCGGGGATCAACACCGAGGATGCCGAGGTGCTCGTGGCCGCCGCCGAGGAGATCTTGGCGCGTCCGGCGCCGGGCTCGCCCGAGGCGATGACGCCCGAAGATTACGAGCGCAAAGCCCTCGAAGAGGTGCGCGGTGTCGGCTCGAAGGTCGCCGCCAAGCTGTACGATGCCGGCTACAAGAAGGTCGAGCATATCGCGTTTGCAGAAGACACCGACGCGATGGCAGAGTCGGCGGGCATTCCGTCGAAGAAGGGCCGTCAGTTGTGGTACGCCGCGCGCGACCTCGTCAAACAAGAGCAAGGTCTCGAGAGCGACGAGGAACTCGAGGAGTACCAAGAGAAGTTCCTGGCCGAAGAAGCCGAGAAGGCTGCCGAGGCCGAGGAAGCTGAAGGCGCCGAAGCGGGCGCCGAGCAAGAAGAAGCTGGCGAGGCCGAAGAGGCCGAGAAAGCTGAAGAAGCCGCCGAAGCTGGAGAGGCTGAAGAGCCTGAAGAGGCCGAAGCGGGCGAGGAAGAAGCAGCTGAAGAGAAGCAAGAAGAGACTGATGAAGATCAAGCGGAGCGGGCGGAATAGTTAGCCGGTGTCGCTCCTTAGGAGATGTGACGATTCACGACGCGACCAACAATGGCGTGTCGGGGTCGGCGGAGCATCAGCCCACACGAAAGTGTGTGGGCTGCCGCCAAAGTGCCCCGAAGGAAGACTTGGAACGGTTCATCTATCATGATGAGGCGGGACTCGTTTTCGACTTGCGTCGTAAGGCTCCGGGCCGCGGAGCTTACGTGCACGCCGCCCCCGATTGCATCCGCCAGGCCGTCGAAAGGGGAGGCTTTGCACGAGGCTTCAAACGCCGCGTGATTGCCGACGCCGAGGAATTGACGGCCGATGTGGCCGCAGGGATTCGGCGGCGCCTCGACGAGGCGCTTCGGGTCGCACTTCAGTCACAGAACTTAATTGTCGGCGCCCGGGCGGCTTCCGACGCATTCAAGCTCGACAACGTTGGGCTTGTGCTCTTGGCGGCAGATGCCGGCGAGAGTACGCGGACGAAATTTGCCACCAACGCCGATCGTAAGAACATTCCGGTGTGCGATGCGCTCACCGGCGAAGAACTAGGGGCTGTGGTCGGCGGCGATTATGTCGCCATCATGGCAGTAGCCCCATCGCGTCCCCTGGCCAAGATTCGCCAGGATCTCGACAAGCTCGCGCACATGGATGCGCTTTGATAAACCAGTGCCAACTCGATGGATGAAGGTGTCGGGGTTGAATCTGGTCGCAAAGCACAGTATGCACGGGCCGTCGGTTGCAGGCGCGCCAACTGAAGGTATCATAGTAGCTTATTAGAAGGTTTCCTGTTCGCCGCCCATCTACGACAGGCACATCAGCGGACAGCGCGGAGAGCACATGCCGAGTCAACGAGTATACGAACTTGCCGAAGAGCTTGGGTTCAATCGCCAGGAGCTGGTCACCAAGATCAACAGTCTTGCGTTGGGCTTCCAGGTGAATAACTACATGACCAAGCTGAGCCCAGAAGAGGTCTCGGAGCTCAAAGATGCCCTCGATGAGGGCGGCGAGGGCGTCGAAAAAGCACAAAAGCCGGCCAGCGACGGTGAACAAGTCGAGGCTGCCGCCGACGACGGCGGAGTGGCCGCACCGGTGGTGCGTCGACGCCGCAAAAAGTCTGCCGGGGAGGCCGAAGAGGCCGACGAATCCGGTGAGGCTGTCGCCCCGACGGTGCGTCGTCGCCGCCGCAAGGTCGTGGCCGGCGCTGCCGAGGAAGCTGCTGAAGCCGAGGAGGCCGAAGAGGCTGCCGAGGTGGAAGAGGCCGAAGAGGCTGCCGAGGTCGAGGAAGTCGAAGAAGCCGAAGAGGCTGCTGAGGTCGAGGAAGCCGAAGAGGCTGCCGAGGTCGAGGAAGTCGAAGAGGCCGAAGAGGCTGCTGAGGTCGAGGAAGCCGAAGAGGCCGCCGAGGTCGAGGAAGCCGAAGAGGCTGCCGAAGCTGAAGAGGCCGAAGAGGCTGCTGAAGCCGAAGAGGCTGAAGAGGTTGCTGAAGCTGAGGAGGCCGAAGAGGCTGCCGAAGCCGAGGAAGTCGAGGAAGCCGAAGAGGCTGCTGAAGCCGAAGAGGCCAAAGAGGCCAAAGAGGCCGAGAAGAAGGCCGAGGCTGAGGAAAAGCCTGAGAAAAAGGCTGCCAAGTCTCCCGAGGCCGACAAGACCAAAAAACGGTCCGAGGGCTCGCGTCGCCGCCGCAAAAAGGAAAAGAGCAAAGGCGGAGCCCGCGTGCTCGGCCAGATCGACTCCAACGTCGTGCTCGACCGACTGTCGGCCGAAGGCAAAGACTTTTCGCCGGGGCCGTCCAAGAAAAAGTCCTCCGGGCGCCGTGGGCGTTCGAGCAGTGGTCGAAGCCGCGGTCGCTCGCGCAAGCGCGTGGTCGAAGGGCGCGACCTGTACAAAGGTGGTCGTCGCAAGAAGCGTCGCAGCCGCAGCAAACAGCGGCAGCAGAAGACGCAGATCACCGAGGCTGCCGAGCACAAGCGTAATATCCGCATCGAGGACGTCATCTCGGTCGGCGACCTGGCCCACCAGATGGGCGTCAAAGCCGGTGAAGTGGCCATGAAGCTCGTCGAATCGGGCATGATGGCCACGGTCAACACGCTGCTCGACTTCGAGACCGCCGCATTGGTGGCCGACGAATTCGGCTACACCGTCGAGAACGTCGCCTTCGATATCACGAACTTCTACGACACCTCCCCCGATCCGGAGGAGAAGCAGAAGCCGCGTGCTCCGGTTGTCACCGTCATGGGTCACGTCGACCATGGTAAGACGTCGCTGCTCGACGCGATTCGAAAGAGCAACGTCACCGGCGGCGAGGCCGGCGGTATTACCCAGCACATCGGCGCGTACAAAGTTCGCACCGAAGAAGACAGCGAGATCACCTTCCTCGATACTCCCGGTCACGAGGCGTTCACTCAGCTTCGTGCTCGCGGCGCCAAGGCCACCGACATCGTCGTGCTGGTTATCGCGGCCGACGACGGCGTCATGCCGCAGACTGTCGAGGCCATCAACCACGCCCGTGAAGCCGGCGTGCCGATCATCGTGGCCATCAACAAGGTCGACAAGCCGACGGCCAACCCCGACCGAATCAAGCAGGCTCTGACCGAGTACGAGCTGATTCCGGAAGAGTGGGGCGGCACGACGCTGTTCGCCGAGGTCAGCGCGCTCCAGCAACAGGGCATCGACGAGCTGCTCGAAATGCTGGCGCTGCAGGCGGAAATCGAAGAACTCAAGGCCAACCCCGACCGCGATGCCCAGGGCCTCATCATCGAGGCCGAGCTCGACATCGGTCGAGGTCCCGTGGCCACCATCCTTGTCCAGCGTGGCTCGCTCAAGCAGGGCGACATCATCGTCAGCGGTCAGTATTACGGCCGTGTCCGTACGATGCACAACGACAAGGCCCAGAACGTCGAGGAGGTCGGCCCGAGTACACCGGTCGAGATTACCGGTCTGAGCGGCATCCCCGAGGCCGGCGAGCCCTTCTTCGTCGTCGACGACGAGAAGGACGCCAAGCGCATCACCGATCACGTCGCCGAGCAGCGTCGTAAAGAGGTGATGGCCAGCCGCGCCAAAGAGGTCACCGGCAGCCTCGAAGATCTCTCCAAGATGATTCAGCAGGGCGAGATCAAAGAGCTCAAGGTCATCCTCAAGGGTGATGTGCAGGGCTCGGTCGAGGCGATTAAGGAAGCCTTCGGCAAGATCGGAAACGAGGAAGTGCGCGTCAAAGTCATCCACTCGGGTGTTGGTGGCATCACCGAGAACGACGTCAACCTGGCCGCCTCTTCGGAGACCGGTGCAGTCGTCGTCGGCTTCAACGTCCGACCCGATAATCGCGCCGCCGAGGTGGCCGAGCAGCACGGCGTCAAGATCTTGACCCACAGCGTCATCTACGACGCCATCAACCAGATCAGTGGCATTCTCGAAGGTCTGCTCGAGCCGATCATCGAGGAAGAGGTCATCGGCCACGCCGAAGTGCGCGAGCTGTTCCAGACGCCGCGCTCGGGCATGGTCGCCGGTTGCTACGTCCAAGACGGCATTCTTCGCCGCAACGCCATGGCGCGTGTGGTGCGCGACGGCCGAGTCGTCTACGACTCGACCATCAGCTCGCTGCGCCGCTTCAAAGACGACGTGACCGAGGTCAAGCACGGCTTCGAGTGTGGTCTGTCGATTGAGAACTTCAACGACATCAAGCTCGGTGACATCATCGAGGTCTACAAGCACGTCGAAGTTGCCGCCACGCTTTGACGGCCGGCCACATTTTGACTATCCAAGCGACGCCCGTAGGCTTTTCGAGCCACGGGCGTCGCTTTTGAGTATTTCTACAAGCCCCCCGGACCACCGATGAGCAGACGATCGAAGAGAGGTTTTCGGCGAAGCGACCGCGTCGGCCAACAGTTGCACGAGGTGATCGCCACGCTGCTGTTGACCGAGGTCGACGACCCCCGCGTGCAGCAAGTGCAGGTCACCGACGTCGAGGTGACGCCTGATTTGCAGCACGCTCATGTGTATTACGTGCTGCTCGACCAGCGCGAGGAAGACCTCGGCGTCCAAGAGGGGTTGGAGCGCTCGGAAGGGTATATCAAGCACGAGCTGAGCAATCGGCTCGAGCTTCGATACGTGCCCGAGCTGCATTTCAAGTACGATGAGTCGGTCGAGCGCGGCCGGCGCATGGACGAGTTGCTGTCCAACCTCGACACCGGCGCTGGTAACCTAGACAGCGACAATCAAGAAGAGTAAGAACCGTGGGTCCGACTAGATGATCGAGCCCACCCCGCCGAAGAGTGAATGCCCATGAATGCGTCAACGGGCGGCGACCCAGCTATTGAACTCGTGCCGACAACCGTGGAACTAGCCGACCAGATCGAGCGCTTTCTCGAAGTCATCGAGGAAAATGAGCGATTCCTGGTCGTCTCACACACGTCCCCCGACGGTGACGCGATCGGCTCGACGCTGAGCATGGGGCTTCTGCTCGAGGCCCTCGGAAAAGAGGTGGTCTTCTATAACCGCGACGCGGTGCCCTATAACTTCGGGTTTCTGGAGGGCGCCGACGCCATGGTCACCGAAGTGCCGGCCGACGCCGACATCGACGTCACCGTCGTGCTGGACTGCGCCGAGCCGGAGCGTATCGGTGAGGAGTTCCCCGAGCAGGGCTGGGGCGACACGATCGTGGTCGTCGACCACCACAAGACGTGGGATGCGGAGTTTGCCGACATCTACGTGCGCGATGTGGGCGCAGCCGCGACCGGTGAGCTCGTCTACCGTCTGGTGGTGGCCGCCGGGGTCAAGCTCGACAAGCCCATCGCCGAGGCGTTGTACTGCTGTGTGATGACTGACACGGGAAGCTTCCGCTACTCGAACACGTCGCGCACCACGTTCCGCATCGCAGGCGAGCTTATCGACGCAGGCGTCGAGCCGTGGCGGATGACCTCGCACATCTACGAGAGCAATCCGAAGGAGCGCCTCGAGCTGCTCGCCCTCGTTCTTAACACGCTCGAGTTCTCCCACTGCGGCCGACTCGCCTTCTTGCGCATCGAAGACGAGATGTTCGAGTCGACCGGCACCGGGCCCGAACTCACCGACGGTTTCATCAACTACGCGCGCTCCATTCGGGGCGTCGAGGTTGCCACGCAGCTTCGAGAGGATGATGAAGATCTGTGGCGCGTGTCGTTTCGCTCGCGGGGCAAGGTCGACGTCTCCGAACTCGCCGCCAAGTTTGGCGGCGGCGGCCATCACAACGCCGCCGGCTGCCGGATCGAGGGGACGAGCGACGAAATCGTCGAGAAGTTGAGCCAGGCGCTCGTCGAGTTGCTCGACGAATAGCAGGTAGCCTGCCTCACCTGCATCTCGAACCTGATTCCCAAATCTGATCTCACCTCATAGGGGCAGAGAACCATGGATGGTCTATTGCTCGTCGACAAGCCGACCGGGATGACCAGCTTCGACGTCATCCGCAATATTCGGCGCGTGGCGAATACCCGCAAAATCGGACATACCGGCACGCTCGACCCACAGGCGAGCGGGCTGCTTCCGCTGGTGGTGGGCCGGTGCACCAAACTGGCCAACTTCTTGAGCCTCGACGTCAAAGAGTACGATTTCGAGATGGAACTCGGCGTCGAGACCGAAACGGGTGACGTCGAGGGCGAAGCCGTACGCGAGTGTCCGTGGGAGCACGTAAGCGAAGAGGCGATCCGCGAGGCCTGCGAGCAATTTATTGGTGAGATCGAGCAGGTGCCGCCGATCTATTCGGCAGTCAAGGTGAACGGCAAGCGCGCCTATGAACTCGCTCGCAAGGGCGAAGAGTTCGAACTCGAGCCGCGACCGGTGACCATCGAGTCGCTAAGCCTCGTGAGCTTCGAGCCCCCCCGAGCCAAGCTTCACACACGCTGCGGCTCGGGAACCTACGTGCGCGCCTTGGTGCGCGATCTCGGCGGCGCGCTCGGCTCGTGTGCGTACACCACGGCGATTCGCCGCACGGTGGTCGGGCGCTTTTCGCTCGACGAAGCGACGCCGCTTGCAGAGATTACCCCCGAGAACTTCTCCGATCTCTTGCTCCCTCCCATCGAGTTGATGCGCGAGTTTCCGACCTACACCGTCGACGAATCGATGTGTTTGGCGTTGGGCTACGGCCAAAATATCCAGCCCGAGCGGCTCGACGTCGACGTCGACAGCTTCGTCGCCGTCGCCAATGAGGCCGGCGAACTAGTCGCGGTGACCGTGGCGCGTGAGACCGAAGAGGGCCTGGCGTTGCGACCCAAGCGCGTGCTCAAACCCCAGCATTGAACCGAGGACAGCCGATGGAGTCTCCTGCAATCGTCGTTTATGGAGTCACTGGCTTCACTGGACGTCTGGTGGCTCGTGAACTCGCCCAGAAAGCGGTGCCGTTCGTGGCCTCGGCCAGGAACCGCACCAAGCTGGACAACCTCGTCGCCGCACTGCGGCGCGATCTCAACGCCGAGGTCGAGACGCGCCAGGCCAGTGTCGACCAGTCGCATTCGCTCGACGAGATGCTCCAAGGCGCCAAGGTGCTCATCAATTGCGCCGGGCCGTTTATGGATATCGGCGCGCCGGTCGTCGAGGCAGCCGTGCGTAACGGCGTGCATTATTTCGACACCACCGGCGAGCAGGGCTTTATGCGGTGGGTGCAGAGCGAACTCGCCGCCGAGGCGCACGAAAAAGGCGTCGTGCTGGCGCCTGGGTCGGCCTACGAGTACGCCACCGGCAATTTCGCCGCCAAACTCGCCGCCGCGAAGGGCGCGCGCAAGCTCGGGATCTGCTACGCCGTGCGCGGCATGGCCATGAGTCACGGCACGAAGAAGTCAATCGTGCGTGTCTTGTCGAGCGACGGCTACACCTTCGTCGGCGGTCACCTCGAGCGGCGCAAACCGGCGTACCGCCTGTTCGACGTGCCCCTCCCGAGCGGCCGCACCGTCAAGGGGGCGTGGTTTCCCGGTGGTGAATCCCTGACCGTGCCACTCTTTGCCAACGTCAAGCAGGTCGAGTCGTGTCTGGCCGTCGGCGAGACGGCTGGAAAGCTGCTCAAACTCGCCTCGCCGGTCATCGAAAAGCTCGCCGGCACGGTTGGCGGAGTCGCCGACCGCGTGATCGATTTCACCGGGGGCGACCCGCACAAAGCCGGCGCCGAGCCCGATTTTGTCGTCGCCGCTTTCGACCCCGACAACGCCCATTTTTACGCCGCCATCACGGGCAAAGATCCCTACGATGTCACGGCGCGCGTCATCGTCGAGGCTGCTCGGCGCACCGCAGATACGCCGCCCGACGAGGGCGGGTTTACCTCATTGCCCGCGCTCTTTAACGTGCGCGAGTTTGTCGACGCCGTCGACCTCGACATCGTCGAACGTTAATTCCTTTCGTTTATCCCTGTCTTATTGGCCATATCCGCATGAGCAAGACCAACACGAAATCCATCGTCGAGCGTGTCGCGCGACAGCTCGGGATCAAGAATCACCAAGTCGAGGGGACGATGAGCCTCCTCGATGAGGGCAATACGGTTCCGTTCATCGCCCGCTACCGCAAAGAGGCGACCGGAAACCTCGACGAGGTGCAGATTCGTGACGTCGCCTCGACCGTCGATGCGATTCGTCAGCTCGAGGACCGTCGCAAGACGATCTTAGCGAGCATCGAAGAGCAGGGCGCGCTGACCGCGGAGCTGCGCAAAAAGTTGCTGCAAGCCGACACGGTCGCTCGCCTCGAAGATCTGTACGCGCCATACCGCCCCAAGCGTCGCACCCGCGGCCAGAAGGCTCGCGAAGCAGGTCTCGAGCCCGTCGCCGAGACGATCTGGAAGGGCGGGGACATTCGCGCCGCTGCCAAGGCCCATGTGTGCGACGACTACCCGAGCGCCGACGACGTCATCGGCGGGGCTAAGGACATCATTGCCGAGGATATCTCGGACGACGCAGAGGTGCGCGACCGCGTGCGCCGCGAGGCGCGAAAGCGCGGCAAATTCGCGTGTAGACGCCGTCGTGGTGGGGATGAAGATCCGAACTTCAAGCTTTACTTTGAGTTTTCGACGTCGGTCCAGCACGCCAAACCTCATCAAGTACTTGCGATTCGTCGCGGGGAAAACGAGAAGGTCTTGAGCGCGGGCATCGAGGTCGACGATGCGGCGATGTGCAGCTGGATTTCGAACCGCAAGAATGGCGCAAAGTCGGGCCAGGGCCGTAAGCTCGTCGACGAGGCGATCGAGGACGGATACAAGCGCTTGATCCACCCGTCCATCGAGCGAGACATTCGAGGAGAACTTGAAGAAATGGCCGAGGAACACGCTATCGGCGTGTTCGCGCTCAACTTGAAGAACCTCTTGCTCCAGCCGCCTTTGCCCGGCCGGCGCATTCTGGGGATCGACCCGGGCTACCGCACCGGCTGCAAGATGGCGGTCATCTCGAAGTCGGGTGAGTTCGAGACGACCGACATGATCTACGTGCACGACGGGCGCCGAAACGAAGCCCCGCACAAGATCCGAAAGATGATCGATGGGCACGACATCGACGTGGTGGCCGTGGGCAACGGCACAGGCAGCCGAGAGACCGAGCAGGCCGTCGCTGACGCCATCAGCGCGATCGACCGCGACGTGCAGTACGCCATCGTCGACGAAGCCGGCGCGAGCGTCTACAGCGCCTCGGACATCGCCCGGCGCGAGTTTCCCGACCTAGACGTCAGCGTGCGCGGCGCGATTTCGATCGCTCGCCGTCTGCAAGACCCGCTCGCCGAGCTCGTCAAGATCGACCCGAAGAGCATCGGCGTGGGCATGTACCAGCACGATGTGAACCAGACGCAGCTCCAAGAGTCGCTCGACGCGGTCGTCGAGGACGTGGTCAACGGCGTGGGCGTCGATCTGGGCTCGGCCTCCGAGCCTCTCCTGGCGCGCGTGGCCGGCATCGGGCCGACGCTCGCCCGGCGCATCGTCAAGCACCGGTCGCGAAGCGGCGGGATCAAGAGCCGCGAAGAACTCAAAGACGTACGCGGCGTAGGCGCGAAGACCTACGAGCAGTGCGCCGGATTCTTGCGTATCCGAAACGGAAAGGAGCCCCTCGACGGAACGGGCATCCACCCGGAGAACTACAAGATGGCGCGGGCGATCCTCAAGGAAGCGGGCGCCAAGCTCGGCGAGGACAACCTGCAGCAGCGCCTCAAGGGGCTGCGCTCGTCAGGTAAGCTCGGCCAACTCGCCGACAAACACGGCGTCGGCCGCTATACGCTCGAGGATATCGTCGACGCGCTGCTTCGCCCCGGCCGCGATCCGCGCGAGGCGCTCGACCCGCCCCAGCTTCGCAGCGACGTTCTGAAGATGGAGGACCTGCGCGAGGGTATGAAGCTCACCGGCACGGTGCGCAACGTGGTCGACTTCGGCGCCTTCGTCGACATCGGCGTCAAGCAAGACGGCTTGGTGCACGTGAGCGAGATGGCCGACCGCTACGTTAAAAATCCGCACGACTTCGTCAGCGTGGGTGACAAGATCGAAGTGATGATTTTGTCGGTCGACAAGGACCGCGGTCGCATTGGTTTGTCGATGAAGCAGGCATAACTACAAACACGGATGTGGTGTGCACGAAAGGGCCGGGATGCTTTCCCGGCCCTTTCGTCGTTCGAGACCGTCGGTCAATCGCATCGGTACGCGGTCACACCGGCGGGCTGGCCTCCGCGGCAAGCTCGGCGATGGCTTCGTCGCGCAGCTGATTTTGCTGTCCCTCCTGGTCGCGCACACTCACCGAACGACTCCCAACCTCTCGGTCGCCGACGATGAGCATCCACGGGATGCCCGTGTCGTGGGCTTCGGCGATGCGGCGTCCGACGCTCTCGTCGGGGGCCACGACGCGTCCTCGGATACCTCGCGCACCGAGCTCTCGAGCGAGGGCGTCGGCGTAGTCGACGTGGTCCTCCCCAATTGGCAACACATGCGCCTGAACGGGCGCGAGCCACGCCGGAAGCCTTCCTTTGTGGTGCTCGAGGAGCAAGCCCATGAACCGCTCGAGACTTCCCAGATGGGGTGGCGCAGCAGATGGGGAGAGCGCACTTCCTCGTAGCCGTCGGCTCGCATGCGCCGGCGCGCGGCCTCCTCGAGCAGCCGGCACAACTTGACGCCCCTCGGGTTCCAGAACACCATGCCGGGCGCTTCGTCTTGGAAATGCAACAGGTCCATACGCTGGGCGATTTGTCTGTGGTCGTTTGCATCTAACATCGTCTTTCCTCCTGAATCATCGCCCGGTCATCCGGAGGAGCGGCCGTCGAACGCGAGACAAGAAACGCGAAACGCCCCGTCCGGGAAAACCGGGCAGGGCGTGAGTTCGTGCGTTTCTGTGTCGGTCAGTTCACCGCATGCGCACCTCACCAGCCCCGCCGGTGCGGGTGGTGGTCGTGGTGGTGCGGGCTGTGGTGAACCGCGCGTTCATGGCGTCTTTCTCGTTTTCGTGCCGGCAACAGCGCCGGCAGCGTCTCCACAAGCGCTAGCAGTCCGATTCGGCGCTGGCAACAGAGCGTGAGCGTCGTCCGCGACGCACCTCGACGTCGCTCAGGTCATTGGAGCGAACCCGAAAGATGTCGAGATGAGTCCACTGCGGCTCGTAGAGCAGCGTCGAGTAGAGCTCTTTTCGCTGCTTCCAAGTCTTTGCTGCCCACCAGATGATCGAGTCGCGGCTGAGGAACGCACGCCGAAAGGTCGCGTGATTTCCGGAATTCCAGAGATCGCACCTGCTGATGCAGCGGTCGAGCGTGCGCCCAAGCATTTGGGTCATGACGACGTGGAATGGGAGGTCGAGCCAGACGATGGCCTGGGCGCGCCGCCAGGCGATGTCCCGCGCTTTCGAGTAGTTGCCGTCGACGACCCAGCGCTCGCCGGCGCAGGCGCTGGCGACTTGGGCGCGGAAGTCGTCGGTCTCGCGCATCTGCCAGTCGGGCAGCCAGAAGAGCCCGTCGAGCTCGATGTGGCGGTTGCTCGTGTGCCAGGCGAGGCGGTTGGCGAGCGTGGACTTGCCCGAGCCGGAAGTGCCCACGACGACGTAGCGGTCGTGGGGCTCGCCGTGGCGGTTGTAGAGGTTTGTTAACTGCATAAGAGTGTGTGGGGCAAAAACAGAAAACGCGCGGCGTGTGATACGCCGCGCGCTTTGACTACGAGGGCAAGATGCCCCCGCACCGAAAAGCTGTGACTACGAGGGCAAGTTGCCCTCGCAGCGAAAAAGGGGGTTAGTCCCATTCCTCGGTGCGGTGCTTCTCGATGTCGTGCGCCTCTTCGAGGTAGCGCTCGGCGTCGATGGCGCCTTTGCAGCCGCTGCCGGCGGCGGTGATGGCCTGACGGTAGGTCCAGTCTTGGACGTCGCCCACGGCGAACACGCCCGGCACGCTGGTGCGGCTCGAGTCGGGCTCGGTCATGATGTAGCCGTGGTCGTTCATCTTGAGCTTACCCTTGAAGATCTCGGTGTTTGGGATGTGCCCGATGGCGATGAACAGGCCGTCGACGTCGAAGTCCTCGACGTCTTCGGTCTCGTTGTTCATCAGCTTGAGACCGGTCACGCCGTCGTCTTCGTTGCCGAGCACCTCGACGACCTCGCGGTTCCACAAGAATTCGATCTTGTCGTTGTTGAACGCGCGGTCCTGCATGATCTGCGAGGCGCGAAGCTCTTCGCGGCGGTGGATGACGGTGACCTTGCTGGCAAATTTGGTCAAGAAGACCGCCTCTTCCATGGCCGAGTCGCCGCCGCCGACGATGGCGAGCTCCTGGTCGCGGAAGAAGAAACCGTCACAGGTGGCGCAGGTCGACACGCCGCGGCCCATCAGGCGCGACTCGCTGTCGAGGCCAAGTAGGCGAGCGCGAGCGCCCGAGGCGATGACGAACGTCTTTGTCTTATACTCGGTGCCGTCCTCGAGGGTGACCGTGAAGGGGCGCTCCGACAGGTCGACCTTGGCGATGGAGGCCATGTGGGCCTCGGCGCCGAAACGAAGCGCCTGCTCGCGCATCTCGTTCATCAGGTCGGGGCCCATGATGCCATCGGAGAAGCCGGGGAAGTTCTCCACGTCGGTCGTGATGGTGAGCTGGCCGCCGGGCTGGGAGCCCTCGAAGACCACCGGCTCGAGGTTGGCGCGGGCGGTGTAGATCGCCGCGGTCAGGCCGGCAGGGCCCGAGCCCATGATGGTCACGTCGTACAAGTCTTTTTTCAGGTCAGTCATTTACTTCTCCAGAGCTGCTACAGGTGTGCTTAGGAATGTGCGCCTATTGCGATGCACAGATTCGATGAAGGTTTCACTTCGGTTGTGTCGGCGGCTCGCCTTCGTCGGCGGGCGACGGTGTTGAGGGCGCGGGGCTCGTAAATTTCCACCCCGACAGCAGGGCGTCGGTGGCGGCGATGAGCTGGTCTTCCTCTTCTTGAGGGCCCCAGGCGACGATCTGGTAGCCCCAGGGGCCGCGCGTGGCGTAGGTGGCGATGTACTGGACCGGATCGGTTTCGTACAGGCCTTCGGCGAAGATCGACAGCGCGGTCTGATCGCCGAGCTTGAGCGGGCCGGTGCGCTCGATCTCGAATTTGTCGATGCGCTCGCGCAGCAGCGCCAGGCTCGCGCGCTTGATCGCCTTGGCGTCGGGGGCGGCGACGCCCTCGTACTGCGGGAGTTCCTGAGGGATGACGATCAGGAAGTAGCTGTCGGCGAGGGTGACGGCCAAATCCGCGAAGTCGTTGAGCTCTCCGGAGTCGGTCTTCTGCCACTCTCCGGGAATCTCGATGGCGTAAGGGGCGGCCTCGCTTTGAAAACGCCAAGGCTGGGGCGGAGGGGCGTCGGCCGTGTCCTCATCACAACCGGCGCCGAGCGCGACAACGAGACACGTCACGAGGAGCAGGGCGGCGATGCGAAGAGGCGTGCGGACCATAGTTTGTCGTCAGGCTGAAGGGGACGAACCAAAACGGGTGATTGGCAAACGCCAGAGAGGGGCGCGGATAATCCGCGCCCCTTTCGGGCTCAACGCTCAGATGCGGCCAAACTCAGATATCGAAGTACAGCTGGTACTCGAGCGGAGTCGGGCGCAGTCGGGTCGGGTCGACCTCGTTTTCGAGCTTGTAATCGACCCAGGTCTCGATGACGTCTTCGGTGAAGACGTCGCCGCGAAGCAGGTACTCGTGGTCCTCGATGAGGGCTTCGAGCGCTTCTTCGAGGCTTCCCGGGGCGCTCGGGATCTTCTCTGCCTCGGCCGCGGGCAGGTTGTAGATATCCTTGTCGAGCGCGTCGCCCGGATCGAGCTGACGCTCGATGCCGTCGAGGCCGGCCATAAGCATGGCGGCGAAGGCGATGTAGCCGTTGCACGTCGGGTCCGGGGTGCGGAACTCGATGCGCTTGGCTTTGGGGCTCGAGGCGTACATCGGGATACGCACGGCGGCCGAGCGGTTGCGGCTCGAGTAGGCGAGCTTGACCGGCGCTTCGTAACCGGGGACCAGGCGCTTGTAGCTGTTGGTCGTCGGGTTGGTCAGCGAGATGAGCGAGCGGCCGTGCTCGATGATACCGCCGATGAAGTGCAGCGCCATGTCGCTCAGGCCGGCGTACTTCTCGCCGGCGAACAGCGGCTTGCCGTCCTTCCACAGGCTCATGTGGGTGTGCATCCCCGAACCGTTGTCGCCGTAGAGCGGCTTGGGCATGAACGTGACCGTCTTGCCGTTGCGGCGCGCCACGTTCTTGACGATGTACTTGAACCACTGCAGCTCGTCGGCCATCGTCAGCATGTCGTTGAAACGGATGCCGATCTCGGACTGACCGCCGGTGGCCACCTCGTGGTGGTGGGCGTCGACCTGAATGCCCATCGACTCGAGCACCAGCGAGATCTCGGTGCGTAGGTCGAAGAGGCTGTCGTGGGGCGGGCACGGGAAGTAGCCGCCCTTGTACGACGGCTTATAGCCGAGGTTCGGCCGCTCGTCGCGACCCGTATTCCAAGTGCCCTCTTGCGAGTCGACCGCGAAGAACGACGAGTGCGGGGTCAGGTCGTAGCGGATGTCGTCAAAGACGAAGAACTCCGCCTCGGGGCCGAAGTAGGCCGTGTCGGCGATCCCGGTCTCTTTGAGGTGGTTGACCGCCTTTTGAGCCACGTAGCGCGGGTCGCGCGAGTAGGCCTGGCCGGTGATGGGGTCGAAGACGTTGCAGATGAAGCTGACCGTGGGCACGCTGGCGAACGGGTCCATGCGCGCGGTGGTCGGATCGGGGCGAATCTGCATGTCCGAGGCGTTGATGGGCTGCCAGCCGCGGATCGAGCTACCGTCGAAGCCTTGGCCTTCTTCGAAGAGGTCTTCGTCGAGGCGGTGGGCCGGAATGGTGACGTGCTGCCAAGTTCCCGGGAAATCCAAGAACTTCAGGTCGACCATTCGCGCCTCGTGCTCCTTGGCGTATTTGATCGCGTCTTTGACGGATGTGACGTTAGCGTTGGACATTCTGCTCCTCTCGAGATCAGCAAGTATTGATTGAGGCTGCAGGGGTTGAGCCACGAGGGCTCATCGACGACTCCCGGGGGAGTCGCCTGACGGGGAACTGTTTGTTCACACAACAAACTTTCGCGTTCACGACAGCGCTTCGGGGCCGGTCTCACCGGTGCGGATGCGAAACGCCTCGTCGATCGACGAGACGAAGATCTTTCCGTCACCGACATGGCCGGTACGTGCGGCTTCCATGATCGCCTCGATGGCTGGATGCACCAGATCATCGGGTACGACAATTTCGATTTTGATCTTGGGGACGAAATCGACGACGTACTCGGCACCCGGGTAGACAGGGGCCTTACCGCCGCCACGCCCAAAGCCTTTGACCTCGCTGACGGTCATGCCATGGACGCCGACTTCGTCGAGGCGGTCCTTGACGTCGTCGAGCTTGAAGGGTTTGACGATGGCTTCGATCTTCTTCATCAATCACCACATTCCGCTCAAGTCGTCGTGTCCTATAACGTACGAGTTTCGTTTCGCCAACCGTGTTTCGAAAAGTTGCCGAAGATTACTCGTCGTCAGATTACTCATCGTCGCGAATCACCAAGGTGCCGGCCAGATAGTCGTGCCAACCCCTGCGGTAGCTGCTCACGAAGATCCACAGGTAACCGAGGCCCAAACTGGCAACATTGAGCCCGGCACCGACACCTCGGAGGATTGCGCGAGTCGCAGATACTGTAAACGCGTCTCGGTCGACGACCAGCACCCCGGCCACTTGGCCTCCGGGGCTTCGGCCGCGAAGCGCCTCCCAGGCGGTGGTCCACGCGATGGCCAGCCCCAAAAAGAGCGCCACCGGCAAGATCAGCGCGGCGCGCTCATCGAGCCAGAATTTGAAGAGCCACTCGCTCCAAAACCAACCGTGCGGAGGCTGCAAGATTCGAGCGTCGAGCCAGCCAAATGCGAAGCTGAGCGCCACCACGAAAGCCGCCGGGGTGGCGTCGAGCACGAGCGCGAGTCCGCGGCGAGCGAGCCCGGCGGTCACGTGCTCGGAGGTCTTCGACTCGGTGGCTCGGCTTTCTGGCGCTGCCTTCACGACAGGTCTCCCAAATAAGCCTGCATCAACGTGACCGCGACCAGGCCGGCGGTCTCGGCGCGCAGAATGCGCGGGCCCATATGAAAGCTGTCCACACCGGCCTCTTTGAGCGCGGCGACTTCGTCGTCGTCGAAGCCCCCCTCCGGGCCGATCCAAATAGCGGCCGCCTCCGGGCGCTCGTCGAGCAGGTTCGCCTCGTCGAGCAGCGCCTCGAGCGACGGCGAGTCGCCGCGGGTATGGGCGACAAACGAGGGGACGTCCGCCAGGGTTTCGAGCGCCTCGTCGAGGCTCATCGGCTCGGTGATCTCGGGGGTGATCGTCCGCTCACACTGCCGGGCCGCGGCGTTGACCACGCGCTCCCAGCGGTCGAGCTTTCGGTCGACTTTGGCGTCGCTGATATGCACCACCGTGCGCGTGGTCTCGAGCGGAATGACGCGGGCCACGCCGAGCTCGGTGGCCTTCTCGAGGACCATCTCCCAGCGCTTGCCTTTGGGGATGGCCTGCACGAGCGTGACCGCGCACGGGCTCTCGCCGCGTTCGGTGTAGCGGTCTAGTTGGACGTCAACGGCCACCTGGTCATTGGCGACGGCGGCGACTTCGGCCACGACGACGCGCCCCGAGCCGTCGAAAAGCTCGACGCGGTCCCCGACCTGCATGCGAAGGACGTCGCGCAGGTAGTGGGCGACGCGCTCGGGGAGTCGGAAGCGCTGGCCGACACGGCCTTCGGGGGGCATCTCTTCGGTTTCGAGCGGGGCGCGTCTCATCACACCTCCCGTCGAAGCTCGAAGCAGACCCACTCGCCCTTTTGCTCGCAGCTCACCTCAACGAAGCCGTCGCCGACGAAGGCGTCGCGCAGCTCTTGCTCCTGGGCTTCGGTGATGCCGCTCAAGAGCAGAATACCCCCGGGTGCCACGCGCGGAAGAAGCCCCTCGCGAATGTGCAACAAGATGTGCGCCAAGATATTGGCGATGACGATGTCGTAGGTGCCCTCGACTTCGTCGACCGGCGTCGTCGATAGCTCGATTTCGCCGGCGAGGTCGTTGACCGCGAGGTTCGCTTCGGCGACCTCGAGTGCGGTCGCGTCGACGTCGATGCCCACCACAGGCTCGGCGCCGAGACGCTTGGCGATCATCGACAAAATGGCCGAGCCGCAGCCGACGTCGAGCACGCTCGGCGAGGCGTCGTTCTCGGCCAAGAGGCGGTCGAGCTTCTCGGCGCACAACTGCGTGGTTTCGTGCGTGCCGGTGCCGAAGGCCATCCCCGGCTCGATGACGATCTTCGTGCCGCCGTCGGGCGCCTCGAAGTCCTCCCACGGCGGGCCGACGATGGCACGCGGCGAGATGAGCGCCGGCTTGAAATAGTCCTTCCATGCCGTCTCCCAACTCTTATCCGTGTAGGGGGCGCATTGCAGTGACAGCGTCACGATGTCGGCGTCACCCAACGCGGAGGTCAGGTCGCGCTCGAATTGAGCGGCAGCTCCCGGGGTCTCGAATTGGAAAAATGCGACCAGTCGATTGGTGCCTTCAGGCACCGGCGCAATCGTCTCGTCGTCGGCGTAAGTCTCGCGGTCCTGGATCTCGACGCCTGCTGCGTCGAACTCCCAGAGCAGCGAGGCTGCGTTGGTCGTGCCGCTCTCTTCGATGAGCAACTCGACGCGGTACCAGTTTTCGGCTTCTTGGGTCATTTGGGCTCCTCATATGTTGGCGCCCACAGTTGTAGTGACGCGAGGTCAGGCTGTCCAACGGAGAGCGTCGTTTGCAGCCAGGGCGAACACCGCCGCAGTTGACGAACCTACTTTAAGTGAGTATTCACTAACATGTGTTCGATGCAGACCAATCATTTCAACGCGGAGGCAAAGATGAGCGAAGAGATCCTGACTGAAATCGAAGATGGCATCGCTACTATCACGATTAACCGGCCGAACAGGCGAAACGCGCTCTCTGGCGCAGTGGTGAGCGGGCTCACCGAGCGTTTTCGGGCGCTGTCGGACAACGACGACGTCACCGTCATCGTGCTCACCGGGGCAGGGGACAAAGCCTTTTGCGCCGGCGGTGATTTGATGGACCAGCAGATGGGCGGCGGCGCGTTGGCGATGCACGAGGACCGCGGCGGGTTTGCCGAGATGCTACTGGCCATGAACGAGTGCACCAAGCCACTCATCGCACGGGTCAACGGTCACGCGCTCGGCGGTGGCTTCGGCTTGGCGCTCAATTGCGACATCGCCGTCGGTTCGACCAACGCCAGTTTCGGTACGCCCGAGATCAAGGTGGGTCTCTTCCCGATGATGATCATGGCGGTGATTCAGCGCAATATCGGTCGAAAAAAGGCGATGGAGATGATGCTTACGGGCAAGCGTTTGAGCGCGCAGGAAGCCGAAGAGTACGGCATCATCAACTATGCGGTCGAGCCGGACGAACTCGACGTGAAGGTCGGCGAGTTGGCCGAGCGTATCGCGGGATTCTCGCCGGCAATCCTCAAGCTCGGTCGTCGCGCCTTCTACAAAACCCAGGATATGGGCTTCGAGCAGGCGCTGCGGATGCTGCACAACGAGTTGACGATCAACACGCTCACCGAAGACGCCGCCGAGGGCATCATGGCGTTCATCGGCAAGCGCGACCCGGAATGGAAAGGGCAGTGAGGTAGCTAAGGAGCGAAAGAGTAAAAGAGCGAAGAAGCGAAAGAGTAAAAGAGCGAAGAAGCGAAAGAGTAAAAGAGCGAAGAAGCGAAAGAGTAAAAGAGTACTCGTTAGCTGTTTCGTTCGTTAGCTCTTTCGCTGTCCCCAAAAAGGACGTCCTTCATGCTGTACCAGCCGGGGTGGCGTCCAGCCATCCACTGGGCAGCGCGAAGGGCGCCGCGGGCGAAGATGCCGCGATCGGTCGCACGGTGGGTGAGCTCGATGCGCTCGCCTTCGGCGGCGAGGTAGACGGTGTGCTCGCCGACGATGCTGCCGCCGCGAATGACCTGAAAGCCAATCTCTTCATCAGATCGCGCTCCGGTGTGGCCCTCGCGGCCGTGAACGGCGACATCGTCGAGGTCGACGTCGCGGGCACGGGCTGCTGCTCTTCCCAAGAAGAGCGCAGTTCCGCTCGGGGCGTCGACCTTTCGGCGGTGATGCGCCTCGCAGATCTCGATGTCGAAGCCTTCGCCGGCCGCCTTCACGCCCAACTCGACGAGCTGTTCGAGCACGTTGACGCCCACCGAGAAGTTGGCCGCCCACAATACGGCCGCATCGCTCGAGCGCCCCTTGAGTTCGGCGATTTGCGCCTCCGACAGACCCGTCGTCCCCGATACAAAGGGCGTTTCGAAGCGAGCGGCGCACTCTGCAGCTGCGAGGCACGCTTCGGGGGCCGAAAAGTCGATGACGACATCGGCGTTCTCGACCGCCGTGTCCATGTCGTCGGTGACTCTGACGCCCTCGGGCCCAATTACGCTACCCACGGACTCACTGCCTGGGCGCACTACCGCGTCGGTCACCGAAATGCCTTCCATGAGCGAGACGTTGGCGAGCAATTCGGCGCCCATGCGGCCCTCGGCGCCGATGATTGTGACGAAGATTTCGCGATCCATGATCATCCTTCGAATCCGTAGTCGCTTGCAACCTTCTCGAGTGTGGCGCGCACCTCGTCCGAGACGTCATAGAGCGGAGCGCGGACTTCGGGAGTACACCAACCGAGCTTAGACGCGATCGTCTTGGTGGGAACCGGGTTGGGCGCCGAGAAGAGGGCGCGGGCCAGCGGCTGAATCTTCATGTGCAGCCGGCGCGCGGTTTCGAAATCGCCCTCGAGGGTCGCTTCACACATTCGACTCATCGACGTCGGGTCGAGGTTCGACACGACGGAGACGCAACCGGTGCCTCCACATGCGACGAGCGGGAAGGTGGTGAAGTCGTCGCCCGACATGACGTTGATCTTGCCCTCGACGGCCTCGAGGACCTCGGTGTCGAAGGCCATGTCGCCGGTCGCCTCTTTGATGGCGATGATGTTGTCGTGATCGGCGAGTCGGCCGACGGTCGCGGGCGTGAACGAGCGGACGGTGCGGCCGGGCACGTTGTAGAGGACCACGGGCAGCCCGCCCTCATCGGCGACCTGGGTGAAGTGGCGAAACAGTCCCTCTTGGTCGGGCTTGTTGTAGTATGGGACGACGACCAGCGCGGCGTCGACGCCGTCGATCTGGGCGACCTCACGGGTGAACTCGACCGTTTTGCGTGTGTCGTTGCTGCCGGTGCCAGCGATGATAGGCACGCGGCCCTCAGCGGCGTCGACGACGGTGCGAATGACGAGGAGTTGCTCCTCGGCGGTCATCGTGGCCGCTTCGCCGGTGGTTCCGCAGGGGACCAAGCCGTCGATTCCACCGTCGATCTGGCGCTCGACCAGATCACGCAGGGCGTCGACGTCGACCTCGCCGTTGCGAAAAGGGGTGATAAGGGCGGTGTAGGCTCCACGAAGATTCATTTTGCAACTCCACGAAGGGTGTCAGTGAACACCGATTCAATAGTGGACTCGCCAAACTCGCGCAAGACTTAGAAGACTCACCCGTCGACAAGCCACTCTTCGAACGGCTCTTTGTCGAGAAAGTCGGAGTAGCGCAGCTCCTCGATGAAGTCCGATTCGCGAAGCACCGTGCGCCGGCCGCGCCGGCCGTAGTGCATCAGCGGCTGACACAGGTACAGCTCGTCTTTGGCGCGGGTGGTCATCACGTAAAAGAGGCGGCGCTCCTCTTCGACTTCGTCATCGGTCTCGGCCCGTGAGCTGGGGAACATGCCGTCGGAGAGCCACAGGCCGAAGACGGCGGTCCATTCGAGGCCCTTCGATTGGTGAATCGACGAGAGCGTGACGTACTCGTCGGGGACGTCGCCGCCGACCAAAATTTCCTGGCCCGAGATCCCCGAGAGCAACGAAATCTCGCCCAGAAAATGGTCGATATCCTCGTATTGGTCGGCGTAATTGGCCAGTTGCTCGAGGTCGGCGATGCGATTGTCGATATTATCGTAGGTGCGGCGTGCGTAATCGGCGTATCCGCTGTCGAGCACCGACTCGAGCAGATCCGACGGCCGAGAGCCCATGCGCTTTTGGCGAAGTTTGTCGAGCAGCACCGAGGCCTGACGCCACGAGTTCTTCGCCCGTTTGGGCAATGAGTTGATGAGCTTCTCGTGGGTGACGGCCGCCAGTGGGTCACTCTGGCTCTGCACGTACATCCAAATATCCTGGGAGCGCTTGGTTCCCACGCCGCGCCAGTGGCGCGCCAGGCGTAGGAAGCTAAGCTCGTCGCGCGGGTTGAACAAGAACTTGAGGTACGACAGCGCGTCTTTGATATGCGCCTGCTCGAAGAATCGGAGCCCCGAGCGCACCACGTAGGGAATCCCGCGGCGGGTCATCTCGACCTGCAACTCCATCGAGTGGTGGTGGGAGCGATAGAGCACGGCCATTTCGTCGAGGCCGAGCCCCTCGTCGGCGAGCTCGAGGATGCGCTGGCAGACGAATTCGGCTTGTTGCTCGACGTTGCGAAGCTTGATCAGGGCAGGCATTGGCCCGTCTCCGCGCGCCGATTCGAGTGTCTTCTGGAACTGGTTCTTGTTGAACCGGATGGAAGCATTCGCCAGGTCGAGGACCTGCGGCGTCGAGCGATAGTTGATCTCGAGCTTGTACTCGCGACAGGTCTCGTAGCGCTGGGGAAACTCGAGGATATTGCGGTAGTCGGCGCCGCGAAACGCATAGATGCTCTGACAGTCGTCGCCCACCACCATCAGGTTCTGGTGCTCGGAGGCCATCAGATCGACGATCTCACCCTGCAGATGGTTGGTGTCCTGATACTCGTCGACGAGCACATGCTCGAAGCGGCGCGCGTAGGACTGGCGCACGTCATCGTGCTTTTCGAGCAGGGTTTTCCAGTTCATGAGCAGGTCATCGAAGTCCATCAGGGACATCTCGACCTTACGGGTCTGGTAGAACCGAAAGATCCGCCGAATCGGCTCGGCCAGATGCTCGAAATAAGGGTAACGCTCGGCGAGGAGCTGCTCGACGGGCTTCTGCGTGTTGATGCAGTAGCTGTAGATGCGGCTGAGCACGCGCCCCTTCGGAAAACGCTGGTCGAGATGACCGACGTTGGCGTCGGCCACGCACGTCTTCATGAGCGTACCTGCGTCCTCCGAGTCGAGGATCGTGTAGTCATCCCCATAGCCCAGCTTGCTCGCCTCGCGGCGCAGGATGCGGTTGCCGATGCTGTGAAACGTCCCGCTCCACAGCGATGTCACGTTCAGGTTGAGCAGGTCGCACACGCGGTCGGTCATCGCCCGCGCGGCCTTATTCGTGAAGGTCAGCAGCAGGATATTCTCCGGCGGCACGCCCCGGTCGACGAGGTGCGCCACCCGGTAGGTCAACGTGTGCGTCTTTCCCGAGCCGGCCCCGGCGATGACGAGCATCGGCCCCCCGCCAGCAGTGACCACTTTACGCTGCTGTTCGTTGAGATCCTTTTCATAGTCGATGCCGGACTCACCGCTCGGGCGTTCCTTTTTGAGTGTGTAGCGCTTCACGGTTGCCTCTAGGGGTTGCCTTCTGACGATTGCAGCTGATTGGGCGTTCAGTGGTCGGTGGCTGAAGTGTAGGGCGAGGTTGCCGGGCTGCCAAGGGGCGAGTTTTTGGGGGCGATGTGGCGCGATCTCCGTTCGAACGGAAACAGAGAATGGCAAAAAAGCGGGGGCTGTAAGTTGTTGGTGTTGTTGTTCTTTTGGTTTTATTGGTGAGAAAAATCGAAAAAGTACGCAACGAAACGGCCTGTTTTGCCGAAAACCGTATATGAGGGGCATGGAGTTATGTACTTCAAACGCCTCTCGGACGAAGACTCGAAATCGCAGTCATCAAACATGAGGAAGGAAAACATGACGAACATGAACACAGTGAGTCACGGTGGAACGCGCGTCTACGAGGGAATGACCGACGAGTTTGACGATCTCAAGGCGCAGAAGAAGGAAATCGCAGAGCAGCGGGAGGCGATTAAAAACAACCCGAATCTCAGTGACAGCGAAAAGAATTCGCTTCTCGCCGACCTCGATCGCGCGGAAGCCGCCATCGATCAGGCGCTGGATTTCACTACTTCAAGCGGCAAGTACGATACAACGACTGGTAACAGGCGAAATGACGGAGACTTGGCTGCGGTACATGCTGCCTTGGGGCGTGCGGAGGCCATGATGGCGCGTGTCGACTCGGAGTTGAACGCGTCGGCGCCAAGCTCTCAATCCGTTTCGCAACCCCGCCGAGGCAGACGTCCCGCGACCACGGCACGAGGTTCGAGCAAGGCAGACTCAGCCGGCAGTACCAACCAAGCAGGCAGTTCTTCTGGCAGTAGTGGATTGGGGGCCATGGAGTTCAACGGAAAGAGCGTCGATCAGATGATTAATCTGATGAACAACGATCCAAAAGCGTTGATGGATCACTTGGGCTCCATCAAGGACCCAGAAGAGAAGCAGATGGCGATGAAGATGATCATGCAACGCCTGCAAGAGATCAATCAGATGTTCTCCATGATGAGCAACATGATGAAGTCGATGCATGATACCGCGAAGGCCGCCATCAATAACATGCGTGTGTGAGCCCGCGGCACGGAAGTATCTTCTCAGAAGTCACCTATGTTCGCAGTGCAGAACCTCGACAGCCGGAGATTAGATTCATGGAAGCAACAACTCGGGAAGCAAATGAGGAAGTCGAAACTCTCATCGGAGAGTTCGCGAGCCGCGTACTTGAAGGCAAGAGCGCTGCTGATTTGTTCGGTGTTGACGAAGACTTCGTATTTGACGTCGTCGATCGCGCCTACAACCTCTATCTCAATAAGAGCTATGAAAAGGCCGAAGTGCTACTCCGCGGCGCAACGGCGCTGGATGAGACACAGAGCTATCCGTTCTTGTTGCTTGGTGACGTTCTGCTGCAACGGGGATACTTCGCCGACGCAGCCGAGGTACTGAGTAAAGCGGAGGCGTTGGAGTCCGAGTCAGCAGAAGTGGCAGCAAAACTCGGTGAGGCTCAAGTGCAGGCCGGACAGGAGGAAGCGGCGATGGTGACTTTGCGGCGCGCAATGGAGCTACTCGACGATGACTCCGTGCACCGACCCCGGACGGAGGCGCTGCTGAACATGGCCAGCGACCGCACTGCAGCTCAAGTCGATGCAAAAGGTGATCAGTCGTGAGCCCGCATCGCCGCAAGCCAGATGTTGAAGCTAGTACAAGGGCGACTCGCCTGGCCATCCCCGACCACGCGCTCGCCGCGCTCGAGTACCAGGCGCGGCGGCACTACCGGCGTTGGTGGCTCGACGAGGCCGAGCGTCTGGCGCGCATGGTGGTGCGCTTCGACGTCGGCCGGCCCGGCGCCTGGTTTGTGCTGGGTGATATCGAGATGCGCCGGATGAACTGGGAGCGCGCATTCGGGCATTTCCAGCAGGCGGTAGACTGTCGTCGTGGCGACTCGATGGCCTGGTGCCGTGGTGCCGAGGCGCTCTATCGAATGGGTGAGCTCGAGCGCGCCGAGGATTGGGCTCGGCATGCGGTTTCGCTCGAGCCGCCCGGCGGCAATCCGGGGGCGAAGCGCGCCAAGAGGTTCTTGAACCGGCATCGCGCCGACTTCGAGAAGTCGCGCCTCCAGGAAGCTGACGCCAGTGCGGCTCCCACCCAGAAGCTCGAAGCGTTCACCACGCGGCCACAGCCCGAGCACCCGGCGAACATTCACTCGTTGGAGGACTATCGCAGCACGTCGGCGGAGTGAGCGGGGGAATGGCGAAGTAACATTTTGGTGTTAAACGGTCTCGCGCCTTGATATGTCGAGGCGCGAGGTCGTAACTTCAATGACGCGTCTTTTAGCGTCGCATTAATCAGCCGTATCTCGCCCTAGTAGACCGACAGTAGCGTAGTGAAACCACAATATCTCTTTCATTGGCTAGCGCATCGAGCAGGATGGAACCTCTGTTGGCTCGGGGCGAAGCTCCGATGGAAGCTGCAATACGAGTACGACGAGCCATTCCCCCAAGATGGCCCCGTGCTTCTGCTCAGTAATCATACCTCCGTGTTCGACCCGGTCTGGGTCGCCTGGGGCGGGTGGCGCCCGATGCACTACATGGCCAGTCAGCAGCTGTTTCGCTTCAAGGCATTCGGAGCGCTGATTGGTTCTCTGGGGGCCTTCCCCAAGATCAAGAATATGCACGACCCGGAGGCCAACGCGACGCTCGAGCGGCTGTACCGAGACGGGCGACCGATCGTGCTCTTTCCGGAGGGTGCGCGCACCTGGGACGGCCGCTTGGGCAAGCTTCGACCGGGCATCGGTCGGCTGATCAAGCGTCTGAACGCTCGGGTGGTGACGGCTCGCGTCACGACTGGCCACCTGCACCGTCCGCGTTGGGCGCCACATCGGCGCCACGTTCCCGTCCACGTGCGTTATTCGGCGCCGCGGACCTTCCCGCCAGAGATGAGCGCCCACGAAATCACCGCCGCGATTGCGGACGCCATCCGGATCGACCCGGGCGAAATCCGGGCACCGGAGGGCAGCTGGGGTGAGCGGCTGGCCGAGGGACTCCCGGACTATTTGTGGGCCTGCCCATCGTGCTTCGCGCTCGAGGCGCTGAGCGTGCACCACACTGATCGCGACTGCATCATGTGCGGTGAGTGCGATGCCCGCTGGCGCGTCGATGTGCACAACCGGATGCACCCGATCGGCGGTAGGGCGCAGGAGACCGCCGTCCATCGTGCTGCCATGGCGCTCGAAGCGCATTTCGGCAACCCGCCGGTTGCAGATCCAGAGGCGTTCGAAAAGGAGGGGGTCGTCCTCCAGAGCCCGAACATGCAGATCGGAGCCGTCCCTCGGGGAAGTCGCCAACTCGAACCCGTCGCCCATGGTCCCGCGACCCTCTACGAAGACCGCCTCGAATGCCATTCCCCCGGTCGCCAGCCGTGGACGTTGCCTCTCGACGAGGTGAAAGCCGTGTCCGTCGAGGTCCAGAGCGTTCTTCAAGTGCGCACGCAAGATCGTCTGTACCAATTGGAGCCCCAGGGCGAGAGCAACATCAAGTGGTCGCATTTCCTTCGACCTTGGAATCGCCTGGCGCGTGGAAAGGAGCTCGGAGTCAAGTCGCGATCCGTGCATCGTTGACACGCGAATGGGGTTTCACTACCTCTAGTTAGGTGGATATCGGCAATCTTTTGCACGTCTCGCGCCGCGCGCTGGTCTAACAGCGCAGCGCAGCGCCAAAGGGGCCGGTGTCGACATTTCAAGTCACTGCAACGGGATCGAGAAAGCATATGCAGTCTCTGACGCGCAACATCCGATTGGCCGCGCTCCTCGTGCTGAGCGTCGCGTTGGTAGGCTTGTCGGCCTGCAGCGACGACGACAGCACGAATAACAATATTGGTGAGGGCGGCGGCGGACGAATCATGGTCCAGCCGATCAGCGTGACCTTCTCGCGATTGGAACTCGGCACGACCGAGACCCGAGAGGTCACCATCTGGAATATCCATGACTCGGAGAGCCTGCGGCTCAACGACATCAACCTCGAAGCACGCGAGGGCGGCTCGATCGACGACTTGTCGCTGCAGAATGCCCCGGAGGCCGGAACGCTCATCGCGCCGGGCGAATCGGTCAAGATGCAAGTCGAGTTCACCGCTCGAGGCCAGGCCAACGCCGGCGTCATCAAGATCGTGAGCAGTGACACCGACTACACCAAAGACGAGCCGTATACGCTCGACGTGGACACGTTGGCGAACCGACCAGAGTTGGTGGTCGAGCCGGAGACGGTGCGCTTCCCGCGCCTTTCACCGCCGGACAGCGCCGATCAGGTGCTCGAGATTCGCAATTACGGCTCCGCGCCGCTGGTCATCCACCGAGTCTCATACTCCGGCGGTAGCGACTTTCGCATCGAAGAACCCCAGGGCGAGATCGTTCTCGAGCCGTACGACAGCAGCGCAGTCGAAGAGAGCCCCGATACTTATTTGCTCGACATCCCCGTGCACTATGCGCCGCAAGGCGGGGGCGGGGACAGCGGCGAGATTCTCATCGAGTCGAATGACACCCGTGGCGACACCAACGAGGACGGCCGAGGCGTCTATATCGTCGACGTGCGCGCCAACGCGCAGTCGCCGTGCATCTTGGTCGACGGCACGACCCGTCATTTCGGCCAGGTCCCCATCGGCGGTGAGTCCACCGACGTGGTCAGCGTGACCAACTGTGGTTCGGAGACCCTCGAGATCAGTGGTATCGAATTGTCCGAGAACACCGCGGACAATGAATTTGCTCTCGACCTCGGTAGCTGGGACGTCAACGGCGACGACCAGCTCGACGACGTGGTCGAGATCGAGCCCGGTGAGCGCGAGACCTTCCAGATCGACTACGGCCCCATTCAAGTCGGCAGCGACACTGGCAAGGCGCTCATTTTGAGCAACGACCCCGCCCAGTCGAGCCTCGAACTCGAGTTGGTGGGGCGCGGCTCCGACGGCCAATGTCCCGAAGCGGTTTTGACTGCCAAGGTCCGCGGCGTGAGTGCGGCTCCCCGCCCGACGGTGAGCGCAGCGCCGCTCGACTATATCATCTTGGACGCCTCCAATAGTGACGACCCGGATGGCCGCGTGGTCGACTACGAGTGGACCCCCCTGGAGCTGCCCGACGGGGCGCAGGACACGCTCGGGCCGACCGCCGAGGACCCCACCGATGATGATCCGTCGCGGCGCGAGTTCCGTGCGCTGCTCGCCGGAACGTACAAGTACGCCGTCGACGTCATCGATAACGAGGGCTTCCGTTCGTGCGAGCAGGCCGTGGCGACGATTGTGGCCACGCCCAACGAAAAGATTCACGTCGAGTTGACCTGGACCAACCCCGAAGATCCCGACGAGTCGGACGACAGCGGCAGCGACGTCGACGTCCACCTGGTCAAGATGGGACCGGGGCAGTGGTTCAAGTCGCCGTACGACATCTATTTCCGCAACCCGAATAGCGGCTCGGGCGGTGACTCCGGAATCTGGAACCCGGAGAGCCCCAGCCTCGATATCGACGATACCGACGGCGGTGGTCCCGAGAATATCCAAATGGACGATCCGGCCGACTGCGAGTGGTATGCGGTGGGGGTGCATTATTACCGACAACTCTTCGGTACGGCTTATGCCACCGTGCGCATCTACGTGAACGGCAACCCGGTCTACGAGCAGATCAACAAGCCGCTGCAGCGCGGCGGTCAGTTCTGGGACGTCGCGCGCATTCACTGGAATCAAGGCGTGGTGACCGTCCAAGACGTCAACACCGTGATGCCGGCTGCGCCCATCGGAGACGAGCCGGAGGTGACCGACGGCATGCGCACCCTCGACGGCCAGAACAACCCCCGTTACTGCACGTCTCAGGGGCTTTACTGAGGATTGTGAGTTAGGCGGTTGAATACGAAGAGCGCCCCGGCCGATGCCGGGGCTTTTTTCGTGGTTAATGAAGGTTTTGCAGATGCACTAGGTGCGCTATGCTGACAAACCGACCGGTTCGCGCGCCGGTGCTTCTCGAATCAAAATAGGTGTAGACATGGCGCTTCCCGAAACATCCTGCCCGCAATGTGGCCGTCCGACGGCTGCCGGGCAGCAGTGTGGCCACTGCGGCCACGCGACCGCTTCGACGCCGTGGTTCCAGGTCGGCCAGACGTACGACACGCTGATCGACCCGGCCGCGGTGGGAGTGGCTGTCGAGGCCGATACGATCCAGGTGACCCTCGAGTTCGCCGAGTTGTGGGAGAGCTACGAGCGTCGTCGAGTGCTCTTGGCACATCCGCTGGCGTTCAGCCATGCCGGCGGCGAACCCATCGACTCGGCCGCACTCGACACGCTCGAGCACCGATCTTTTGTCGTCGAGCAGGAGGAGACCTACGCGCGGTCTGAATACGAGGTGCTCCCCGAGGACATCGAGGCGAGCGTGCGCAAGCCTCTGACCCGCGAGCGGCACAACGGCAAGGTCGTCTCGGTCTTTACCAACGACAGCGGATTGGCGCTCGACGAAGTCGTCGAAGTCGCGTCCAACCGCTTGAACTTGGCCCAGATACGAGGCATCTACCTGCCGGTGCTCGACGCCGTGGCCGATCTGCACGAGCGTGGCATGTTGCATCTGCGCCTTACGCCGTGGACGCTTCGAGTGCGTGACCCCTCCGACAGCAAGGGGCTTCCGTTGGCCTTCCTTCGGGATTCGATGGAAGAAGGGCAGCCGGTGCCACACACCGCCGGCTTGGGCGATGAAGAGACTTTCTCGGAGATCGAGGAAGACGCCGTCCCTGCTGATGCCGATCAAACCTCCGAGTTCGTCAACGATTTCGCTGCTTCGCGCGAAGCAGACAAGACCCGTGACGACCTGATGCCGCTGGTGATGGCCGATTTCCCTTCGCGTGTGGAGGAGTCCGAGCCGGTCGACACCGATAGCTTCTTTGCCACGCAGTCGGAAGCATCACTCGGAGTCGAAGATGAGGCGGCCGACCTCGAGGTTTTGTTCGACAGCGTGGAGGGCTTTTTCAAGTTCGACGGCAGCTTCGACGAGGTGCCGATCATCCGCGGCTTTTCGCCCCCGGAGATGATGGGGCGTTCGCAGGTCGATATCACCGAAAGCTGTGATGTCTTCAACCTGGGCATGCTGCTGTATTTCCTCGTCGCCGGCCAGCTTCCGCCCGTGTCGGTCTACACCCGACATATCCCGGCGATTCCGGCGCGCAACCTGCGTCCGTCGTTCCCACCGGGATTGCAGTCGGTTATCGGTCGCGCCACACGTCCCGACCCCAACGAACGGTACCCGAGCGTCGATTCGCTCAAGCGGGCCTTCGAGCGTGCTTGTGAGGTGATGCAAAAGCGTGCCGAGCTTCCCGGTGGCAAGACGCCGCGGATGATGGCGGCGGTCGACACCCACGTCGGCATTGCCAAGCAACGGCGCAACCCGACCAACCAGGACGCAGTTTTTGGTGCCGTCTCGGATGACCGGCGTTTTTCGTTGATGGTCGTCGCCGACGGCGTATCGACGGCCTCCTACGGCTCCGGAGATTTGGCCAGTTCAGTTCTGGCCGAGGAGGCGGAGCTCGCCTGGGAAGAGCTGCACCCCAGCTACTTGATGGACGAAGCGATCAATCCAACCGCAGCGATTCAGAATATCCTGAACCGGGCGAACGACCGGATTGTCGACTACGTCAACGAACACTTTCTGCCGTTTCGCGGTGGGCCGCACGAGGTGATGGGCACCACGGCGCTGGTGGCGATGCTCCACGACGGCATGGTCACGCTGGCCACGCTGGGCGACAGCCGGGTCTACTTGCACCGCGGCGAAGCATTCGAGCAGCTGACGATCGACCACAACCTGTGGACGCTGAGCATTTTGGAGGGGATTCCTGCCGACAACGCGCTGGCGATGCCTCACGGCGACGCTCTCGCGCGCTGTCTGGGGACCTTTATCATCGAAAATGAGCGACTCGAGGCGGTCAACCCGGAGCCCGATGTCTTTCAGTTTCCGGTGACCAGCGGCGATACACTTCTGCTGACCACCGACGGCCTGGTCGATTTCGCCTCGGCCAACATGCTCACCGCCGAGGACTTGATCCACCAAGTGCTCGTCTCCGAGCCGGACCCGGCGCTGGCTTGCCTCGAACTGATCCTGCTCGCCAACCGCGGCGGAGGCGGGGACAATATCGGGGTGGGAATCGTCAAATTCGTTTGACGGAAAGTTCACCACGGGGGCACTGGGACACAGGGAAACTTAGCTTTTTGTAGTTCCCCGTGACCCCGTGCGCTCCATGGTGAATTGAACGCTCACTCCCCATTCGCCATCTTCTCGGCAAACTCGACCGTTTCCTTCGGTACAAACTCTTCGGGTGGCTTGCGTCGCTTCCGTTTGGGCGCGAATTCGGGGTGGTTCTTCTGGATCCAGCGCACCGTGTCGCGAAGCGTCTCGTTGGGGCTTCGAGGTTGCCAGTCGAGCTCTTCCTGCGCCTTACTCGAGTCGATGTACCAGTAGTACTGCGCCATCTCCACGCTGACGGGATCGACTTCGGCCTTCTTGCCGAAGGCTCGCATCGTGCGGTCGAGCAGCCGTGCGCCCATCACCGCGGCTTTGCCAGGTACGGGCATTTTGGGGCGGGGAATGCCGGTAATCTCTTCGAGGCGCTTGAGGAAGTCGACGATGGGGAGGTTCTGCGAACCGAGCAGATAGCTCTCGCCGGCCGGCGCCTTGTCCATGGCGGCGATAAACGCGTCGGCCGTGTCGCGCACGTCCACAAAGGACATACCGCCGGACATCTGGGCGGGAATCTTCCTCTTGAGGAACAAAACCACATCGCCCGTCGAGCTCTGCTTGCGGTCGCCGGGGCCGAGCAAGAGGGTAGGGCGCATCATCACGATGGGCATGTCGTGTTTGCCGATAAACTTCTCGCAGACCCGCTCGGCGTAGATCTTCGACAGGTAGTACGGCCAGTTCTTGACGATGGTCTCGGCCGTGGGGGAGTCCTCGCTGGCCAAGAAATCAGGACCTTCGCCCACGCCCACCGTGCCGCTGGTGGATGCGTACACGATCTTTTCGATGTTACGGTCGACCAGCGACCCCAGCAGTCGGCGGGTTCCCTCGACGTGCAGGTCGTACATCAAATGGGCGCGGCTCCGGTCGCGCTCGACCTTGCCGGCCAGATGGTAGATGCGCTCGATACCGTCGACGGCGCGGCGTACGTCTTCGGCCTCGGATAGGCTCCCCTCGACAACCTCGGCGCCCATGTCGGCGAGTTCGAGGTCGAACGATCGGGTGAGCACGCGAACGTCTTCGCCGCGGTCGAGAAGCTTTTGGACCAGGTGGCGGCCCAGAAATCCAGTTCCGCCGGTAACGAGTGTGGTCATGGTGGTACTGCTTGGTGAAGGAAGCAAAACAGCCAAAGAGCAAATGACCAAACGCTGCGGTGCGGCCATTTGCTCCTTCGCTCAAACGAGCGTTGCCGGTGTCGATAACACGCTACAGGGCAAAGACATTCTGAAACTGCATGAGTAGCTGCGGGTCGTTGGTCTTGATCTTGCCCGACATGAACTCGTCCATCGAGGGCACATAGCTCTCGGTGACGATCTTTTTGAAGATGTCGGGCGAGGTCTTGATGACGCAGTCGGCGCGACCGTCCTGGGGCTTGCCGCAACGAATTTGGCAGTCCTCGGGGTTGACGATGATCGTCCACTTCAGGTTCTCGTTGCTGCCGAGGCTGAAGTAGAAGCTGACCTCTTCGGTGAGCTTGTTGCGCTCGAACTTGTCGTTGAGTCCGGTAAAGAGCGGCGACAGATCTTCGTCGTCTCGACCAGGGCGCGCGTGCGCCGCATCGCGCAGCTTGACGATGGCTTCTCGAGTCTTCTTGCTGATGTACTCGTACTGTTCCATCGGCGACATCTCTTCGCAGTCACGCAGAAGCGAGCGCACATCGAGCATCGGCCCGATGTAGACTTTGAGCTTTCGTGATGTCACCGACGGAAGCGAACTCCCCTTGGGCAGCGCGCGGTGCGTGCCGTCGATATAAAGCGGCAAGATGTTGACGCGGCGGCTCGCCGCCAGATAGCCCACGCCACGGCGAAACTCCTGGAGCTTGCCGTCCTTGGACCGCGTCCCCTCCGGGAAGACCAGCACCATCTCGCCCTTCGAAAGGGCCTCTTCGGCGCCGGCGAGGGCACCCTCGAGGCTGCCGGATCGTGCCACCGGGATGAGGTTGGTGAAGTTGTTGAAGTAGGTCTTTCGCGCCGGATTGCTAAAGAAATAGTCGGCCGCGGCGAGGGCGCGCACGTCCTTGCCATAGTCGCCCAGCGCGTATTTGACCAAGCCCATGTCGAGGTGGCTCGAATGGTTCGCTGCCACGATGACGTTGGGGTCGTGGTGCGGAATATTCGCTCGCCCGTAGATTTCGACGTCGAAGAATTCGTCGTACGCCTTCTTCTGGCCCAGGTGCAGCATTTTCTTGCCGAACTCGGCCAGTGCGGGATGGACCGGGAACTCGTCGACTCGCTCGTGGGTCGGCTTCTTGGCGTGCACCATCGCGTGCGCAAGCTCACTGTCTTCGGCGTCGAGCAGCCGCTCGAGTTGACGCACCGTGTGCACCCCGGAGAGTTGTTCGGTGGAGACGTGGAAGTCGCGCTCGGCGAGGATGCTGGCGAGCTCGACGACCATCAAGCTGTCGAAGCCGAGGTCGTCGACAAAGTGGCTGGCGCCGTGGACGTCTTCGGCGTCGACGTCGGCCAAGCGGGCGATCTGCCCGTACAGCCAGGCCCACTCGGCCTCCTCCTCTTCGTCGACCTCCATCTCGGCGAGCTCGCGCTCGTGAAGTCGCTCGAGGATGTCGACCACGTCGGTGCGCTTGATCTTGCGCGTTGCGGTGCGCGGGAACTCCTGGTCCCAGAAACGCAGCACTTTGATGCGGTTGTGGCTCGCCATGCGGGAGCCCTCGACGCGGAAGTGCTCACGGATGCGCGAGCGCGCCTCGGCGACCTGCTCGGCGCTCGCACCCTCGTCGACGCTGGGGCGCACGAGGCAGGCGACCCGCTCACTGCCGGAGCCGTCGGGAAGGCCGACGATCGACAATTCTTCGATGTCGTCGCACGCCCCGTAGACCTCTTCGAGCTCGTCCGGGTAGACGTTCTTGCCGCCGGAGGTCACGATGACCTCCTTTTCGCGCCCGACGATGGTCAGGCGGCCTCGCTTGTCCATTTTGCCCAGGTCGCCTGTGTGCAGCCAGCCGTCTTGCAGCGCGCGTTCGGTCTCTTCCTCGCGGTCGAGATAGCCGCGCATCACGTTGGGGCCGCGGGCGATGACCTCGCCGACGCCCTCGTCGTTGGGCTCGTGGATTTTTACCTCGATGCCGGGCAGGGGCTTGCCCACGCTACCCGGGTTGAGCCCATCGTCCGGAGCATTGACCGTCAACACCGGCGCCGCTTCGGTCAGCCCGTATCCTTCGTAGAGATTGAAGCCGAGGCCGTGGAAAGCTTCGAGCACGTCTGCCGGGAGCGCGGCGCCGCCGGAGATGAGATATTTGAGCCTGCCGCCAAACGCCTTGTGAACCGCGCCGAATACGGTCGGCCCGATGTTGACGTTGAAGCGGTCACGCAGCGTGGTGTTGACGCCGAGCAGGAAGTCGAGCGCCCAGGCGACGGCCGGGGGGGCGTCGTCGATACGCTGTTTGATGCGGCGGTTCAATAGTTGCCACAGCGCCGGGACGCCGATGAGCGCGGTGACGCGTGTCGAGGAGAGCGCCGAGTTGAGTTCCTCACCCGACAACTCGTCCAGATAGGTGATCGTGGCACCTTTGGACAGCGGCATCAAAAAGCCGCAGGCGAACTCGAAGGTGTGATGGAGCGGCAACACGCTCAAGAAGCCGTCGCGCTCGTTGATGGAGAACGTCTGCTGCAGGCTCGCCAGCAAATTGGTGAAGTTCTGATGGGTCAGCATCACGCCTTTGGGCGTGCCGGTGGTGCCCGAGGTGTAAATGAGGCTCGCCAGAGGCTGGCCTTCATCCGCTGCGGCCACCAATTCGCCGGGGGCTGCGTGGGCGACCCGACCGCCATCTGCGGCAAGCTCGCCGAGCTCGACGACCTCGTCGGTCGACGAGGGGAGGGCGCGGTTGAAGAGTTGGCCGAAGGTCAGCAAGACCGCGGGGGTACCCTCTTCACGCAACATCTCCTGAAGCTCTGCGCCCAGACGCTCGTGGGCTGCATCGCTGAGGATGGCAGCGCGGGCTTGGCAGGAGCGCATCAGGTTGGCGATCTGGGCGGCCGACGAGTCCGGGTCGACCGGCACGGCCACGCCGCCGGCTTTGAGGATGCCGAAGTAGGTCATGCCCCACTGCGGGCGGTTCTCGCTGACGATGAGCGCCGAGGCGTGGTCGGTTACTCCGCAGGCCACCAGCATATCGGCGGCGCGCTCGGCGTGTTCTTTGAGCTCGCCGTAGGTGTAGCGCTCGGTGATGCCGTTGCTGTGGTGCTGCAGCGCCACGCGCTTCGAGAAGTTGTGGGTGCTGGCGTCGAACAGCTCGATCAGGTCGTCGTAGGTGTACGACTTCTTGCCGCTCGCCTTGAACTTCGCCTCGAGCTCGGGGAACGCATGGCGGTACAGTCCGGGCACGTGCACATCGAGCCAGTAATGACGCCAGTCGATATCCTCGACGGGCGAGCCGTAGCGCTTCTGCTCGGAGGCCGGCAGCGTGGACGCCAGCTCGGGCAAATTGTCCGTCAGGAAGGTAAAGGCGTTGTGATGCGTAAACGGCACCATCAACTCGAAGATCTTTTCGGTGACGCCGGTGACCGTCTCGGCGGCTTTCAAGCCGCTCTTGACCGCGTTGACCGCCTTGCCCAGTCCGCCGAGTTGCTTGGTCGGCACCTTGTCGAGCAGTCCGCGCAGGCCCTTGGCGGCGCGCTTGAGCTGCGGGGCGCTCTGACGGTCGAACTTTTCGGCGCTCACCGGAACGCTGTCGAGTGAGTTGAGCAGAAGCTTTTGCCAGGTCGGCATGCGCTTGTTGCGGTACAGCTTGCGAAGGCCGAGGTTGGTCAACTCGACGAGTCGCTCGACGGAGACCGGATTGAGGTGGCCCGAGCCGCAGTGGTAAACGTCGTGCTGGCGCTTATCGATGAGCGCAGCAGCCGCCGCGAGCATACCGCCGGCGACATAATCGACGGGCACGACGTCCAAGTTGACCCCTCGGCGCGTCGGTACGTACCGATGGCCTTTGGACATCAAGAAGACGAGCGGGGCGCTGGTGTTGATTCCCTCGTTCCAGCCCACGCTCGGGTACTGCATGGCGCTCTCGATGATCGCCGGACGGAAGATCGTCAGGTTGATCTCGTCCTTGGCGGCCGCCAACACGCGCTCTCCGAGCGACTTGGTGTAGGTGTAGATATTCGGCCAGCCCCAGAAGTCGGCGCGCTCACGTCCCTCGTGAGAGAGGCGCTTTCGCAGCCAGTCAGAGCGAAGCTTGGCCAGGGTCTGCTCGACGAGCACCGGGTTGTTCGGGTCGAGGTTCTTCTTTTTGAGCTTGTCGCGCGCCTGCTTGGCGAACTGGCTCTGGTGCTCCTGGTCGCTGGCGAGCTGCTTGGCGTGGGCGATCATGGCCAGGCAGTCTTCGATCTCACGCTCGGCGTCGTAGGAGACGCCCAACTCGGTGTAGTTCGGATAACGCGTCGGGCCGGGCAACTGCTCTTCGACCTTGCCGTCGACGTTGCCCGCCACGAAGCACGTCGACACGTGCATGTACGAGGCGTGGTTGCCCCCCAGGCGCACGAAGTCGAGCAGGTTGCGCTGACTCAGGGTGTTGATCGTCAGCGCGCTCTCCAGGTTGGGGTTGAAGTTCGTCAACCCCGCCGAGTTGATGAGCACGTCGAGGTTCGACGAGATGGCGCGAGCCTCGTCCTCGTCGAGCCCCAGGTGCGCGTCGGTGATGTCGCCAGCCAGCGGCGTGCACTTCTCCTTGATGAAGTCGATGTAGCCGTCTTCATAGATCTCGCGCAGCGGATCCATGACCGAGTTGGCGGCAATCTGCTGGAAGAAGCGCTCCTCGGCGGTCTGGGTCGCCCTCGGGCGGATGAGCACGTAGACCTGGTCGATGTCCGGGTGATACCGCAGCAGCATCGACAAGAAGGCCTTGCCCAAAAAGCCGGTGGCTCCCGTCAGCAGGATCGTGCGGCCCGACAACGTCTCGGAGACCGACCATTCCACCGTCGGCTCGACCACAGTCGAGCCGTTGGCGCCGTTGACGCCGGCAGGGGCGTGCCCATTGGGCTTGTGATCGGTCGAAGAACTATCGTTCATTGTGTTCGCGTCGTTCGACATCGCGACTTCCTACTTGACGTCGGTGATGATGTACGGCGGATGATTGAGCAGACTGATGCTCGGCGAGGGGCCGTGGGTCTCTTTGGCCATCTCGAGGGCATCGTCCATCGTCTCGGCGCGCTCCCAGCCCAATCGCTCGGGCACATGCTCGTTCTCGGCGCCCACGACGATGACCCGGCCCACGTGGTTGGCGCCATTCTCGCACCAGTACCACATGTAGAAGGGGTGCACGCCGTGATAAGCGTTCCCTCTGCGAAACATCTCGATGTAGCTCGGGTTGTGCGCAAACTCCTGCTCGAACTTGTGGGCGAGCTTGTGGGAGTTGCGCGTCTCGGGCAGACACCGGTTGAAGAACTCGATGTAGCTGGGGTGATGATCCGGGTCGAACTCATCATAGCACGGGTGGGTGATGATGAGCGTGCCGTCCTTTTTGATGAGCGGCTTGCCCCGGTACATGTTGAAGAAATAACCCAGCGCCATGACCCGGACCAACAGCGGGTTCATGATCGAGTTGACGTTGTAGGGGCTCTCGAAGGGAATGCCGTAGATGACCACGTCCGACTGGCCTTCGACTTCGACGGCGTGCTGCTGCCAGCACTTCTCGAGGGTCTTGGCGTGGGTGGCTTCGGTCTCCCCGGCGAAGACCCCGATGAGGCCGTAGGGCGCGGGCACTTTGTGAAACAACGCTCGTTTGGCCGCGCGCGGCGCTTTGTTCAGCGCCCAGCGGAAAGAGCGAAACTTCATGTGGTCGGCGCCGGTCCAGTCGTCCTCGTTCTTGGCCAAGAAGTCGAGGTTGTCGTCATACATCTTGTTGTTCAACGCCGTCTCGATGTGGAAGACGTTGAGCTTCTCGTTGATGAACTTGCCGATGCGCGTGTTGCTGTCGTAGAGCGCCGAATTCTCCGGATCCATGTACGAGTCGCTCTTGGCGATCGTGTCCGGGTTATGGTGGTGGCGAATCGACTTGTAGCCCGACATCCCCGTGCCGATCGACTTGTAGCCGCCGTTCATCGGCACGTAGTTGACGTTGACGTAGATGAGCAGGTCGCTCTCGGCCGCCGCGCGCACCACCTCGACGTCTTCGCCGTGGTCGGTCTGGCCCAGGTAGACCATGCTGTCCGGATCCTCGGCGTCCATGTTGTAGAGGCGCTCGGGATAGTACTTGTCGAAAATCTTGGCGCCCACCGAGCGCTTGATCTCGGCAGGGGTCATGCGCCGGTGAAGCGCCAGCGCCATGAACATCTCGATGTCCTCGACGCCGTGGTCCTCGAGCATCTGCACCACGATTTCCAACACCTCTTGGCGGATGTCGGGGGTCTTCATCGGCGGCAGCGGTACGCTGATGTCGTCGATGGCGATGGCCACCTTCATGCCCGGCTCGAGCTGGGCGAAGAGCGGATCAACGTCTCCCTCGGGGTGGTTGAGCGCGTAGCGAATCGCTGCTCCGCGGTTCTCGATGGGCTTCATCGGCGGGTTGGCGTAAATGGCGCGCGTGCCCGCCGGAAACTTGTAGGTGAGGAAGTCTTCGGCGTAGTGCAAATAGCGCGGTGCCGAGTCCTCGTCGAGGTAGACTACGTTGTTCGAGTTTTCTGCCATGGGAAATACGTCAGTAAATAAGTGAACAAGCAAAAGAGCGAAAAAGCAAAAGAGTGAAAAAGCGGACAAGCACAGAAGAAGAGAGCTAACGAGCCGGAGAGCCTCAATCGGACAGCTTTGGGGGCCTTTTTCTCTATTACTTTTTCTCTTTTTTGCTCCGAGCTTCTACTCCAAGTTGAGGATCGGCCAGTCGTAGGCGCGAGCGTTCGTCTTCATACGAAAATCGGGGTTGACCGCACAGGGGTGGCCGACCACCGACAACAGCGGGATATCCGAGCCGCTGTCGGCATAGGCAAACGATCCGTCCAGATCGATTTCGTGCTTCTCGGCATAGCGCCGCACCCACAGGGCCTTGTTGGCGCCGGCCAGCACCGGCTTGGCCAGACGGCCGGTGGCCACTCCGTCCTTCATCTCCAGGCGGTTGGCGACGAACTCGTCGACCCCCAGGTAATCGGCCAGCGGCTCGGTGATCACGTCGAGCGCGCCAGTGATCAAGATCTGACGGTGCCCCTGCTCGCGAGACTTGTCGATGAGCGACCGCGCCCCCTTGAAGATGTTCGGGCGAATCACGTTCTCGAAGACTTCTTCGCCGATCACCACCAGGCGGTCTTCCGAGTAGCCGGCGTAATTCTTGTAGAAATGCTCGTTGAACTTGCGCCGGTCGAATTTGTCGGCCAGCCAGTAAGCCGGAAGGCTCGCCAGCAGGCCGGCGGTCTTAGTCAGCTTTTTTGCGAGATAAGGCGTGTTCAGCGCGTAATATGCATAGGCATGCACGACGTTAGTCTTGATGAGGGTTCCGTCGACGTCGTAAAACGCCGCGGTTCCACGCTTTTTCTTGGCTGCGGTCATGAGGTCACTCCACCGGGATGACACGAATACGCCCATTGTTCGAGCGGCGAAATCTTCTAGTGGTTGGGCTAAATGACTGTCAAGACGCGACTTTTTCTGACTGACCAGTCATGGCCCGGCTCGAGCAGGTGAGTTGCGCCGGCAACTCAACGGCCACTATCCAAATTCCACGCAACGGGTTATAACAAGGACGAACCTCTTTCGGATAACGACCCAAACGCGATGGACACCTCCCAGCTTCTCGAACAGGTCAACGACGTCATCGACTCGTTGTTCAGCAGCGGCTCGCGCTACCAGCTCGAAAAGATCGTCACCATCGCGGTCTATGCGATCATTTCGGTGGCGAGCTTGGTGTGGGCCTTCAGTGGCGGTAGCGGTGACAACGAGCTCGGTGCCAAGTTCGAGGTCGAACAGCTCACCGAGATCGATGACCTGAACCTGCACCTGATTAACGACTCGGATGCGTGGACCAACGTGCGAGTCGTCCTCAATCAGAAGTATCTTTGGACGACCGACAAGGTCGAGGCCGGTCGTCAAAAGACCCTGCGCCCCAAAGACTTCGAGTATTATTACTACATCCCGCGCCCCTGGGGCCGCCACGATTGGGAGCTTCTCGCCCAAACGCCCAAGCCCGGCCCCGAAGCCCCGTCGACCCTCGAGGTCGAGTTTGTCCAGATTCGCGCCAGCCAGGGAAGTAGCGACGTCTCTTTCGGCGCTGAAGGCAATACGGAGTCGGGCACCGGCGAGAACGTCGCCGAAGCCCAATAATACTCCAGCGCCAAAGGCGCTAACGTCGAGAGTGACGTTGTCGTGATACGCGGCCGCCGACAGCCTTCCTGAGCCGTTTTCCGCCGAGCACCTGAGCCAACCGAGGGGACCGTGTCTAAGTTTCTCACGACCTCGAGGGCGATCTCCGCCCCCTCATCAGGGAGCGCTCCGGAGACGGTATATGACCACCGAAGACCACAGACATGGACCGGATGACGAGCCGCGGTGGTCGTCCATCCAACCGGCGCTGACGCCATGCGACGATACCGAGCGTCGCTACGAGACGCTGGTGAACTCGCTGAACGCGATTTTCTGGGAGTTCGATCCCTGCTCGATGGACACGCTGTACGTCAGCCCGCAGGTGGACCGGATTCTGGGCTACGAGCCGCGGCAAGTGCTCGAAACGCCCAACTTTTGGGTCGACCACATCCACCCCGACGATCGCGACTGGGTTCTACAGCGGTGTCTCGAGAGCGCAGAAAACGGACAGGAGCATGCATTCGAGTACCGGCTTCTGAACGCCGAAGGCCGAGTCGTCTGGCTGCGCAAAAACGCGGTCATCGACGTGACCGCCGCCGGCGACAAGATCATTCGCAGTGTGATGCTCGATATCACCGAAGCCAGAGAGGCCCAGGCGGCCAGTCGCGCCAAGAGTATGTTCTTGGCGAACATGAGCCATGAGATTCGCACGCCGATGAACGCGATCATCGGAATGTCGGAGCTTCTGGGAGACACCTCCCTCGATACGTTACAGCGCGAGTATCTCGAGATGCTCGACGAGTCGGCGCATTCGCTGTTGCGGTTGCTCAACGATATCCTCGACTTCTCGCGCATCGAAGCGGGTGAGCTCGAACTGGAAGAGCGCTCGTTCGACGTCGATGAGACGTTGGGCACGCCGCTGCAGATGTTGGCCAGCCGGGCGGCCGACAAAGGCTTGGAGCTGTCGTACGAGGTCGACGGTGCAGTTCCCACGCGTCTGGTGGGGGATCCCGGCCGCCTACGGCAGGTGCTGATCAACCTGGTGACCAACGCCATCAAATTCACCGACGAGGGCGAAATTGGCGTCCATGTCGGCGTCGACTGGCGTGTGGACGAGCAGGTGTGCCTGCATGTCTCGGTCCGTGACACCGGCAGCGGCATTGACCCGGAGGTGACCGAGTTCATCTTCGGTGCGTTCAACCAGCTCGACGATTCGCTGACTCGCCGCTGTGAAGGGACGGGGCTAGGCCTGGCGATCAGCCGTCAGCTGGTAAGCTTGATGGGCGGTGATATCTGGGTGGACAGTTCGCCCGGGGTTGGGAGTACGTTTCACTTTACAGCCGATGTGGGCGTCGCCGCGTCGAGCCATCTTATCGGTCAGCCCGTCGGCCGAGAGAGTCTCACCGGAGTACGCGTGCTGATCGCGGATGACCATCCGGCAACCCGCACGATTTTGGCACGCACGGTCGAGCAGTGGGGCATGCGCCCGACGCTTGCTGCCACGGGAGCCGAAGTGCTCGAGGCGCTGCGTCATGCGCGGCGGTTGGGCGATCACTACTGCGTGGCGTTGATCGACGGTGTGATGCCGGACTTGAGCCACCAAGAGTTTCTCGAGTTGCTCGATCGTGAGGAGCTCGGGCAGGGCTGTGCCTTCGTGACCACGAGTACTGCCCACGACTATGCTCGCAGCGTGGATGGTGAGCACGGCGAGGCTCACCTGACCAAGCCGATCAAGCCCACCGAACTCTTCCAAGTGGCCGTGGATGCGCTCGGGCTCGGTGACGCCCAGCGGGTCCCCCGGCAGGAGAGGAAGCTCGAAGAGGTCACGCCGCTTCACGTGCTGTTGGCCGAAGACAGCCCCGTGAATCAGAAACTGGCGGTGACGTTGCTCGAAAAGCGCGGGCACTCCGTGGTAACGGCCCGCACCGGAAAAGAGGTGCTGGAGCGACTCGACGAGGCCAGCGGGGAGTTCGACCTCATTTTGATGGATATCCAAATGCCGGAGATGGACGGTGTCACCGCCACTCGAAAGCTGCGCGAGCGTGAGAAGTCCGCCGGTACGGGGGTTCATATTCCGGTCATCGCGCTGACGGCTCACGCCATGAAGGGCGATCGCAGCCGATTTCTGGCGGCGGGCATGGACGACTACCTGGCCAAACCGATCAAGAGCGCCGATCTGTACGAAACTTTGGCGAAATTTGGCAGCTAGTGGTGGCGCACCGCCAGCTGCCGGGCAGGGCGCTTACTCGGGCAAATCCATCTCGCTCTCGAGCAGGCGAATCGCCGAGCGAATGTCGTTCATCGAGTGCGGGTTTCTGGCATCACCCAGCGCGTCGCCGAGTTCGCGGCAGACATCCTGGCGCTCGATGGAGTCGGGGTCGACAATCCCGCCGAACACGCGTGCACACTGCAGACGAATCCAGTGAGGGCTGTCTTCGCCGAAGGGCGGATCCTTTTGGACGTGCTCGAAGCGTGCCGGATCTTCGTGGAGCAAGCAGTAGAGGCGAACGATCCACGCATACTCTTGCGCCTCTCGGTTGGTGCGGTCGTCGGCCAGGCAGCGCTCGCAAAGCCGGATCGCCTCGCGGCGCCGTCCGGCCTTGCGATACAGCTCGGCCTTGAGCGGCAGCACGTTCGCCGGCATCCGGATGGGACCCAGGCGCTCGATGCCCTCTTCATAAAGCCCGCCGCGGTAAAAAGAGGTGATCAAGTTCGTGAACGTGATCTCGTCGGGCGCCACGTCGCTGTCGAGCATGCGCTGATAGATATCCCAGGCCGCTTCGGGTTGTTCGGCGTCTCCAAAGGCCTTCATCAGGATATTGAACGTGAAGTCGTTGGGGCGCACGCCCGCCTCGGGCATCTCCTCGTAGATGCGCAGCGCGCGTTCGGGTTGGCCTGCGTCGCCGAACGCTTTGATGAGCGTCGAGAATGTGATGACGTCTGCCTGGAGCGCATCTTCGAGCATCTCACGGTAGACGGCGTAGGCGCGCTCGGGCTGGCCGATGTCGCCAAACGCCTTGATGAGGCTGTTGAACGCAATCGCGTTGGGCTCGATCTCGAGACGATCCATCACGTCGAACATCTCGCGGGCGCGCTCGGGTTGCCCCGCGTCACCAAATGCTTTGATCAGCGTCGAGAAGGTGATGACGTTGGGCGAGATGCCGTCACCGATCATCGCCTCGTAGACCTGCCATGCACGCTCGGGCTGGCCGGCATCCCCAAAGACTTTGATGAGGATGCTGTAGGTGACCACGTTCAATTCGAGGCCGATATCGCCCAGCGTCTGGTAGACGTCCCAGGCACGGTCGGGCTGGTCGGCGTCGCCGAAGGCCTTGATCAGGATGTTGTACGAGATCTCGTCGGCGCGCACTCCCTTCTCGAGCACGGTCTGGTAGACGTTCCAGGCGCGGTCGGGTTGTCCGGCGTCGCCGAAGGCCTTGATCAGCGTCGAATAGGTGATCAAATCCGGCTCGACGTCGGCTTCGAGCATCTGCCCGTAGACGTCCCAGGCACGGTCGGGCTGGTCGGCGTCTCCAAAGCTCTTAATCAATGTCGAATAGGTGATGACGTTGGGGGCGACACCCGCGTCGAGCATCTGCTGGTAGACCTCCCAGGCGCGGTCGGGGTCGCTATTGTCGCCAAACGCCTTGATGAGGATGCTGTAGGTGATGACGTCGGCCTCCACGCCGCTGTCGATCATCTGCCCGTAGACGTCCCAAGCGCGCTCGGGCTGCTGGGTATCCCCAAAGGCTTTGATCAGGCTCGAATAGGTGACCACGTCTGCGGTGACCTCCGAGGCGTCCATGGTCTCGAAGACCTTCCAGGCGCGCTCGGGTTGGCCGGCATCTCCAAAGACTTTGATGAGCGCGCTGTACATGATCACGTTCGGCGTGACTCCACTGGCGCCCATCGTCTCATAGACCTGCCAGGCGCGCTCCGTTTGTCCCGCACTGCCCAGCGCGTCGATCAAGCTCGAGTAGGTGATGACGTTGGGCTCGACCCCCTGACCGAGCATCTGTTGGTACACATCCCACGCCGCTTCGGGTTGCCCGGCGTTGCCACAGGCGCGAATCAGGCTCGAGTAGGTGACCACGTTCGGCCGGATATTCTCGTCTTGCATGCGCTCGTACAGCGCAAACGCATCGGCGGCACGTCCGGCATCGCCAAACGCCTTGATGAGGCTCGAGTAGGTGATGACGTTGGGCTCAATTCCGCCGTCGCTCATCGTCTCGAAGACCTCCAGCGCACGTTCGGCATCGTCGGCGTCGCCGAAGGCCTTGATGAGCACGTTGAAGGTGATGACGTTGGGGGTGACGCCCGAGGCGAGCATCGTCTCGAAGACCTCCCAGGCCCGCTCGGCGTCGCCGACGTCGCCAAAGGCTTTGATCAGCGCGCTGTAGGTGACCACGTTGGGCGACTCGCCGCGCGAGAGCATCTCGCGGTAGATCTTCCAGGCGCGCTCGGGCTCTCCGGCGTCGCCGAACACTTTGATCAACGTCGAGTAGGTGATCACATCGGGCGCGATGTTCTTGTCGACCATCTCCTCGTACATCTCCAAGGCGCGTTCGGGACGGTTGGCGTCACCAAAGGCCTTGATGAGGATGTTGAAGGTAAAGTCGTTGGGTGCGATACCGTCGGAGACCATCAACTCGTAGGTCTCGAACGCGCGCTCGGGTTGGCCGGCATCGCCCAGAGCTTTGATGAGGATGTTGAAGGTAAAGTCGTTGGGGATCGCCCCCGCCTCGCGCATGCCCTCGAACAGCGCATAGGCCTTGCGGGGCTGGCCGGCGTCGCCAAAGGCTTTGATGAGGCTGTTGTAGGTGATGATGTTGGGCGCAATGCCCTGGTCGAGCATCGTCTCGCAGGCCTTCCAGGCACGGTCGGGCTGGCCGGCGTCGCCAAAGGCTTTGATGAGGCTATTGTAGGTGACGATGTTGGGCTCGACACCCTCGGACTTCATCTTCTCGAAGATCTCCCAGGCGCGCTCCGGGTCACTGGCATCACCAAATGCCTTCACCAAGATGCTGTAGGTGATCACGTTGGCAGCGACGCCCTGCTCGAGCATCTCCTGATACGCCTTCCACGCACGGTCGGGTTGCCCCGCATCACCAAACGACTTGATCAAGTTCGAGAAGGTGTAGGCGTCGGGCTTGGCGCCTTCTTGCAGCATCTGCCGATAGACGCCCCACGCACGATCGGGCTGGCGCCGATACGCCATGATCAGATTGTTGGCGATGATGGCGTTATTCGACCATCTGGCAAACGCCGCCTCGAGCAGGCGCGTGGCTTCGCGGTACTTCTTCTCCTTGCGAAGCGTCTTCACCTGGCGAGTGACATCGCGCGGATGCTCGGGAAGCTCGATGCTGTGATTGATTGCTTTATTCATGATGACCTGACCGTTACTGCTGGCAGGGCGTTCTTTCGTTACCGTTATGGGTGCAGCCAAAACACGAAACGTCGACGCCTTTTCGACCCCCGCGGGTTTAACCGTTCGGTCGATTGTGCGTTTTGACGCAGTGCGTTAAAGCTTTGGCACCGCACTAGTCTAAGACACTGATGTGGCAACTACAAGTTCTCGCCCAATGATTTTCCCCCGGACTATGGCGATTCGCGATGGATGTGGCGCTCGGCCCCCGATATTCATCCATCCAAAAAAGCAGTAGAGTCAGCAGCGATAAACATGGCCGGCTGCCGCGAATATCAACTGGCGGACGGCGGTTGCTAATTCCGAACAAACTCCTGTCCGTGTTGTATTGTTGCTTAAAAGCTGTTGCATCTCAAGGGGTTGTTGGGGTTTGCGTGTGTCGGGGTGTGGCCGGCATTGGAGGAAACTTTGGCTGCAGAGGTTGAGAAACAGGGGAGGAGCGAGGGTCGGCCGCTTGTTCGGCGCCGTAGCGATTCGGCGGTAGGCATTTATGTGCACGTGCCGTTTTGCGCTCGCCAATGCCCCTACTGCGATTTCGCAGTCGACGTTCGACGCACCATTCCCCATCGCGAGTACGCCGACGCACTGCTCGAGGAATTCGAGAGCCGCAAGTCAGCGCTCGATGGCAGAAGCGTACGCACGATCTACTTCGGCGGCGGAACGCCTTCGATGTGGGAACCCTCCGAATTTCGTCGGGTCTTGCAGCGGCTGCGGGCGAGCGTGGGCGACGACCTCGTCGAGATTTGTATGGAGGCGAACCCAGTCGATATTCGGCGCGATCCGCTGGACGCGTGGGTCGATGCCGGCGTGACGCGCCTCAGTATCGGCTGCCAGAGTTTTCAGCCTCGAGTGCTCAAAATCCTCAACCGTATCCACACCCGTGACCAAGCACTTGCCGCCGTCGAACTCGCTATCGAGCACGGGCCCGAGGTTGTTTCCCTCGACCTCATCTTCGGCAATCCCGAGCAGACCATGCAGGAGTGGGAGCGTGATCTCGACGTCGTCGAGGGGTTGCAGGGCCTGAAGCACGTAAGCGCTTACAACTTGACGATCGAGCCGGGCACCGCGTTCAGCCGGCGCGTCGACCGAGGCCGACTCAGTGTCCCCGATGAAGATCGTTGCTTCGACATGCTCGAGCGTCTCATTGAGCGATGTGAGGCGATGGGCTTCGAGCGCTATGAAGTGTCGAATTTTGCCAGGCCCGGCTTTCGCAGTCGCCACAACACGCTGTACTGGACGGGGGCCGAGTACCTCGGATTGGGCGTCGGCGCCCATAGCCTGTGCATCGACTCGGAGGTGGGCGTTTATCGGCGCGCTAATCCTCGCCAGACAGCCAAGTACTTGGCCGATCCGGAGGCGGCTGACGGGGTGGAGCACCTTTCCGAGATGGAGCACTTCATCGAGCGGCTCTTTCTGGGGATCCGCACCCGCGAAGGGCTAGACTTCGATGAAGTGCGTCATCAGTTCGTTGAAGTGATTGACGAGGACTTGCTCCGGAAAGCTCGAGCAGAACTTGAAGGTTTCTGTGTGCAGGGCTTTATGGAGGCACGGGGCGCTGTCTTTGTTCCCACGCACAAGGGCCTCAATCTGGGGGACTCACTCGCAGAGCGACTCGCCGTGCTCGGCGATGGTGTGTGATTTAATTTAATTGCGTGGCCTGCGCATACTCAAGGTCGAAATTTGCAGCTTTGCGGTTGTCCACTGTAAGGGGCGAGGACCCACTCAGGCCGTTGCCAACGGTCCCTTCGGTCTGATACGATTCGGCGTGATTTCCGAATCAAACCACACAAGTACAGAACACTGGGTAAACCGCCTGGATTCTGCTCCGGACAGGGTCATTCATGACTGAACAGATCCGCGACCTGCAGCAAACGCTGAAGAGCGATCCCTCGAATCGTGAAGCTTTCGACGCCCTTGCCGATCAATACGCCGAGACGGGCGATTGGCGACGGCTTCGCTGGCACTTCGAAAAATACGCCGACTACCTGGAGGGGGAACAAGACTTCTCCCAACTCGTCTTCGTGCTCCGAGAGCTCTCAGAGGCCGAAGAGGACAACCAGGAGAAAGCCGCGATTTTGGTGGCCCTTGGCGACGTGCTCTTCGAGCGGGTCGACAACCACGACGAAGGCATGGACGCCTATCAAAAGGCGTTCAAGACCTATCCTGCGGATACCACCAGCTTGGATCGCGCGCGTCGCATCTATCGGGAGTCGGGTCAGTTCAAGCGCGTCTTGCTTCTGTACGATCTCGAAAAGCAGGTCAAGAAGGGCTCCGAACAGTTGGCTGATGTCTTGGTGAGTATCGCCCAAGTGCATGGTGACTTTTTGGGGGACTATGACAAGGCGATCGAATGTCTCGACGAGGCGCTCGAGAACGGCGGTGCCGATGGCGTCGCCGAAGCCATCAGGACCATTTATGAAGCCGGCGGCAGCGTCGAGTCGGCGGTCAAAGACAAGGTGCGCGAGGCACACGAGGTCGCAGGCCACGGCGACCAGAATCTGGCCGCCAAGTTGATGGTGGAAGCCGCGCGCCTCGAGAGTGCTCGCGAAGGTGGAGGGTTGCGCAAGGCCGCCGAGTTGGCCGAGCAAGCGCGCACCTTCGAGCCGGATCATTTCGAGGCCGGCGAGTTCTTGATGGAGCTCTACGCCGAACTCGAGCAGGAAGACGAGCTCAACGAGCTGACGGCGTCGCTAGAAGTCGATGGGGCTGAGGGCGATCCTGTCGACGAGGTCGAAGAGGAAGCCGAAGCCGAAGAGGAAGCAGATCCGATCGAGACGCTCGACGAGAGCTCTTTGGCCGCCGACGGCGGTCAGCCCGACTCCATCGTCGAAGAGGTGGCAAGCCTGGCGGGCGACTTCGACGAAGCACGCGCGATGCTCGAGAACGATCCAGGTGATTTGGTCGCGTTGAATGTGGTTCGAGAGCGTCTTCGTGAGGACGGCGCCTTCGACGAGCTTGTCGAACAGCTCGAAGCATCGGTCAAATACCTGCGCAAAAAAGAGGGTGAGCTCGACGTGATGGTCGAGCTGGCCAATACCTATTGGAAGGAGCTCGGCGATCTCGAAAAGGCCGAGTACTATTTCAAGCGCATCAAGCTGCTCGACTCCGAGCAGCCCGACATGATCGCCTTCTACGAGGAATTTTATCGCCGCGAAGGGGAGTGGCGAAAGCTGTTCTCGTTGCTCAGCGGCAAGCAGGCAGATGCGGCCGACGTCGAAGCTGCCCTCGATCTGGCGAGTCAGCTCGCCCAGATCGCCGAAATCCAGATGGGAAGCCCGGAAAAGGCGATCGACGTCTGGAAGAATTTCCTGCGAGAGCATGACCAGCATCCCGAAGCTCGGGAGCAGTTGCGTCGCCTCTATGAGGAAAACGGCAAATGGAACGCGCTGGTCGACTTCCTCAAGGACCGCGTGCGCCAGCTCGAAGACGAAGGCGAGGCGACCGCGGCAGCCAGGGTGTTGTTGCTCGAGCGTATCGCTGACATCTATCGCGACGAGCTCGGCCTCGACGTGATGGTCATCAACACGCTCAACAGCATCCTCGAGCTCGAACCCGAGCACGGCCCAGCATTCGAAGAGCTGCGCGTCAAGTTGCAGGATGGGAAGCGATGGAACGATTTGGCCGGTCTGCTCAACGAACGCGCCGAGTTGGAGCTCGCTGACGATAACGAGCTTCGAGCCGTCGAGCTGCTCCTCGAAGTGGCCGATATCTGGCAAGAGAACCTGCGTAATGTCACGCAAGCTCTGCCTTATCTCGAGCGTGTGGTCGAAATACAGCCCAACAACACCGGGGTGCGCGAGCGGCTGCGCGAGATCTACGAGCAGCGACGCGACTACGAGTCGCTCTTCGAGTTGATGTTCGCCGAAGCCGAACTCGAGAGTGGGGCGGTGCGCGAGGACCGGTTCGACGAACTCCTCGAGTTGGCCGAAGATCGGCTCCGAGACCCGGAGCGCACGGTTCGCGTGCTCGCGGAGCTTGTCGAACTGCGTCCCGATGACGACGAGCTACTCGATAAGCTCGAGTTCATCCACCGGCGCCGCGACGACCACGCGCGTCTGGCCGAACTCCTCGAGACGAAGGCAGAACGGCTCGACTCCGACGAGCGACGCGAGGCGCTTCGCGAAGCTGCCGAGCTGCGCGAAGCCGAGCTGGCAGACAACGACGGCGCGGCCCGCCTCTGGCAGAGGTTGCTCGAAGAGGACGTCGAAGACGAGTCGGCGCTCGAGCGTTTGACCGCCATATACATCGCTACCGAGCGCTTCGACGAGTTGCAGGAGGTCTACGCCGAACGAGACGGGCTCGACCAGTTGTGTGAGCTCCTCGAACTCGCAGCCGAGGAGGGGGCCGACGCCGAGGCCAAAAAACGCCTGCACCGGCGCGTGGCCGATATCGCGGCCGACGAACTCGACGACCTCGAGTTGGCCGTGGTTCACCTCGAAGAGCTCGCCGCTTTGGAAGAAGACCCACGCGACGTGGCCCGTCAACTCGACGCGCGCTACGGGGCGATGGGAGATCTCGAGGGGCGTCTGCGCGCCCACCGAATGCTCCTCGAGCATGCCGAAGACGACGACGCTCGTTTCGAGTTGCTCTTGGAAATGGGACAGCTCGAGACCGATCGTGATGAGCATGCGGGCGCGCTCGAATGGCTCCTGCAAGCGGCGACGCTTCGCCCGGGGGACAGCCAGGTGCTCGACCTCGCCGAGCAAGCCGGCCGCGACAGCGAAGCGACCGGGCTCTTCGTCGAGCACTTGGAGTTGATCGCCGATGACGTAGACGATGAGGAGCTTCGCGCCCAGTTGTGGGCGCGTTTGGGGCGAGTCCTCCGTGATGATCAGGATAACTACGCCAGCGCGTTGGAGTACTTCGAGTTGTTGCGCGAGCGTGACCCGGAGGATCTCGACGTCCTCGAGGCGCTCGAGGGCCTGTATGACAAGGTTGACGAGCCGCAGAAGCGTATCGACGTGCTCCGCGAGCAGATCGACCTGTTGAGTTCACAGGGTGCTGAGCGGCTCGATCTGGTCGACCAACTCTCGAAGATTGCCGACGTGCAACGCACCCATTTGGGAGAGGCCGACGCGGCCCGGGAGACTTACAACGAGATTCTCGACCTGGAGCCCAATCATGTCGGCGCGCTGCGCGGCATCCGTGGGCTTCACCGCGCCGAAGAGCAGTGGGACGAGGTGATCGATTCGCTCCATCGCGAGTTGAGCCTTCTGTCGCTCGATCAGACCGAAGCGCGTATCGACGCGCAAATGGAGCTGGCCGACACGCTTCGCCTGCACAAAGAAGACCACCGCGAGGCGATCCATGCCTACGGCCAGGTGCTGGCAGACGATCCGCAGCATGAGGGGGCAGTGGCCGCCGTCGAGGAGCTGTTGAGCGAGCCGGAGTTGGCCCGCGAGGCAGCACTGATGCTCGAGCCGATCTTCCGCGAAACCGACCGTCCGGCGCAGCTCGCCAAGGCGCTCGAGGCTCGCCGCGAGGTCGCCAGCGACCGCTTCGAGGAGGCCGAAATCCTCGATGAACTCATCCCGCTCTACAAGGACCGTCTAGACGACACCGAGCAAGCTTTCGCCCACGCGTGCCGCGAGTTCGAGCTCGATCCGGGCCGCGAAGAGGTCTGGCTGCGCGTCGAGCAGCTGGGCGCCTCGCTCAATCGCTGGGAGAAGATCGAAGAGGTCTTCGCCGAGCACGCTCCCGAGGGCCATGATCTTGCGCCCGGCCGGGTCAACTTGCTTCGCCACCTGGCGGCGATCCGTGAGTACCGTCTGGGTAAAAAGGAAGAAGCCCTCGAGACGTGGGAGCAGATCCACGAGGTCGAGCCTTCGGAGTTGTCGGTTGTGGAGGCGTTGGAGCGCCTCTACCGCCAGCTCGGCCGTCAAGAGGAGTTGGTCGACGCGCTGGAGGCCAAGGAGCGGTTGCTCGACAACGACGAGGCGCGCATCGAGGTCCTCGAAGAGGTCGCCCAACTGTGCGACACCGTCCTCGAAGACGCTCCGCGCACCATTGAGGTGTTCAGGCGTGTTCTGCTTCTGGAGGCCGACCATGAGGTCGCCGTCGACGGATTGGTGCGTCTGTACGGGGCACGAGAGGAGTGGCACGAACTCGACGAGTTGTACGTCAGCCAGGCGGATTTGGCCGTCGATCCCGACAGGCGACGTCGATTCCTGCTCGAGCTGGGCAAGCTTCGCGCCGAGCAGTTGGCCGATTACGCCGGTGCCGCCGACTTGTTGTCTCAGTTGGTGACCGAAGACCCCGGCGATGACGAGGCGGTCAGTGCCCTCGAGGCGCTCGACGAGACGCTGCTGAACCTGGGCGATCGACCGGGGCTTCGCCTCGATCTGGCCCGTACCCTCGAGCCGGTATACCGAAGTCGTGACGAGGCCGGCAAACTCGCCGCCGTTTTGTCGGTGCGCGCCGAGCAGACGCACGAGCCGTTCGAGAAGGTGGCCTTACTCGACGAGTTGGTCGATTTGTATTTGGGTCGCCTTTCGGACGACGACGCGGCCTTCGAGGTGTTGCTCGAAGGCGTGGTCGTCGATCCGGAAGACGAGGGGCGCCGCTCGCGGCTCATGGAGGTCGCGCGCCGCCTCGAGCGGCTCGAGGATGGCGCACACGCGCTCGAAGAGGCGGCGGTGGAGGCCGACCCGATGGCGGCGGGCGCGATTTATCGCCAGCTCGGCGCATTGTACGAAGACACCCTGCAACGGCCGAGCGACGCGATTGCGGCCTACGAGCAGGCGCGTGAGCAGGACGAACGCGACGAGCAGGCCTTGTTGGCCTTGGAGCGTTTGTACCAGAACACGAGCGACTTCGACCGCCTGGTTGAAAACCTGCGACAGCAGGTGCTCTTCGGAGACCCATCCAAGCGCGTCTCGCTCCTCGAGCGTATGGGTACGCTCTACGAAGAGGTGCTCGATCGGCCCGAGGATGCCATCGACGTCTACGCCGAGTTGCTCGACGAAGAGCCCGACTCGACCGAGGCTTTCGAAGCACTGGAGCGACTCTACGCTCGTCTCGAGCGACATATCGATCTGGCCGATGTCATGAGGCGTCGTGCCGAGTCGACCTACGAAGAGGACGAGCGCGTGGCAGCTCTCGCGCGTCTGGCGCAGGTGTATCGCGCCGAGCTTCACGACGTGCACGAAGCGATCGCGGTTCATCGCGAAATCTTGGCAATTGCGCCGCAACGCCACGAGTCGCTCGATGCGCTCGAGGAGATTTTCGAGGAAGAGGCCCAATGGCACGAGTTGGCCGATATTCTGCGCCAAAAGCTGATGGCCTCGACTGACGACCAGACGGAATCTAAAGACACGCTCGAGCTCAAACTCGCCGGTGTGTTGCGCGAGCAACTCTTCGAAGTCGACGAAGCGCTCGGGTTTTACCGATCTGTGTTGCAGCGAACCCCCGGCAAAGCCGAGGCGATTGAAGCGCTCGAGGAGCTCGTCACCGACGAGAACTGGGCGCACCAGATCACCGAGGACCTCGTCGCGCACTACCGAAATGAGAGTGCGCATGAAAAGCTCGTCGAGCTCTACGAGGCGCGCAAAGAGCAGAGTTACGACCCGAGCGAGAAGGCCAATTTCCTCGAAAAGATCGCTCACACCTACCGTGACGGCCTCGACGACGCCGACGAGGCGATTTCGGCGCTGTCGGAGGCATGGAAGCTCGAGCCACATCGCGAAGAGCTCCACGAGCAGTTGCTCGACCTGGCGGGTCCGCTCGAGGCTTGGGCGCGCCTCGCCGAGGCCTACGAAGATGTGGTCATGAGCATCTCGGACCCCGACTTGATGGGCGAGTTGAGGTTGGCTCTCGCGCAACTGTACCGCGACCAACTCGACGACACCCCCCAGGCCGAGACGAATTTCCGGGAGGTGCTCGCCCTCGACGATCGCAACGAGGCGGCCTATGCCGCGCTCGAGAGCATCATGATCGGAGAGGACCGCTGGCTCGACTTCGTCGAGTTGTTGGAGCGCAAGTTCAACGTCTTCGTCGGCGAAGACGAAGCCGAAGCGCGCGACATTCTTCTGCGCGCGGCGACGGTCCAAGAGGAGCAGCTCGACGACGGGTTCAGTGCGGCCGAGACGTTCCGGCGCGTGCTCGACCTCGATCCGACCGACCCGAGCGCCAACAAGGCGCTGTCGCGGCTCTATCGAGAGCAGGAGCGCTGGCAGGATCTGGCCGACCACCTGCGTCAACGCATCGGGCTGACGACTGATCCGGAGCAGGCCGTCGAGCTCAAGCAGGAACTCGCAGACCTGCAGCGCACGCAACTGCTCGAGCCGATGGGGGCCCTGGATTTGTATCGCGAGGTTCTCAACTTCGAGCCCGACTACACCCCGGCGGTCGAGGCGCTCGAGGCGATGTTCGAAGATGAGGCGTCCATGCGCGCCGACATCGCGGAGACCCTCGAGCCGATCTATCGTCGCGAGGAGGCGCACGAGAAACTCGTCGACGCTCTCTTGGCGCGTGCCGAAGATTGTCGTTCGGTCGAAGCGGCGCGCACCTTCTTGCAAGAGTGTGCGCAGCTCGCCGAGGAGCACCTGGGCGACCGCGGTCGCGCTGCCGAGATTCTGACGCAGATCTTCGACAAGATTCCGGGCGACCGAAACGTTCGTCTGCAATTGCACCGCCTGCACACGGTGCTCGGGGAGTGGAATGACCTCGTGATGCTCTACGAGGACGTGTTGCAGAATAACTTCGAGGTCGACGACGAGTTGCGCGTCGATCTGCTCGTCGAAAAGGCAGCCCTGTACGAGGAGCGCCTCGGGGAGTTGGAGGATGCCCGTCAGGGCTACGCCGAAGTGCTTCTGTACGACGTCGACAACGACAAGGCGGTCGACGGCATCGAGCGCGTCTTGGCGCGCACCGAGAACTGGCTCGACCTGGCCGAGTTCTACCGTGACCGGGCCGATGCCACGACCGACCCCGACCGGAGTCGCGAGTGGCTCGAGCGTCTGGCCACGTTGTACGAAGAGGTGCTCGACGATCTCGACGAGGCGATCGCCGTCTATAGCCGGCTCAACGACCTGGACCCGGGCGACGAGGTCATCCAGGGCACACTTGCACGTCTGTACGGACACGCACGTCGTTGGCACGACCTTGCCGACTTGTACCGGCGTCGTATCGAGCAAACCTTCGAGCCCGAGGAGGCCATGGAGCTGCGTTTCCGGCTCGCCGGCCTGCTCGAGAGCGAACTCGACCTGCTCGACGATTCGCTGCAGATCTACCGCGATATTCTCGCCGATTCACCCGGCCACCAAGATACGCTGCGCGCCCTCGAGGGGCTGCGCCGCGATCTGGCCAATCGTGAGGGGGACTATGCGGCCTATCGCAGCCAAATCGTCGACCTGCTGCTCGAGCATTATAACGAGCAGAAGCACTGGCGTCGGTTCGCCGAGCTGCTCGAAGAAAAGCAGGAGCTCGTCAGTGATATCGGCGGGCGTGTCGACGCGCTCTCGGAGATGGCCGAGGTCATCCAGCGCGGAGCGCAGGACGACGCCGACAAGATGCGCGCGCTGATGAAACTGGCACGCGCCTACTGCATCGACCCGAACAACGAGAGCCTCAAAGAGCGGGTCCACGAGCGCGCCAACCAGCTCGACGGTTGGGAGCGGGTGATTCCGATCTTTTTGCGAGGGTTGGAAGCCTCCGATGACCCGGACGTCCAGGCGGCCATTCTCATCGCCGTGGCGGACGCCTACGCGGGGCCGCTCGACGATATCGAAAGCGCGATCACGGCCTACCAGCAGGCCGTCGAGATCAACGGTGACGAGCAGGCTCTCTCGCGCCTGCAGCATCTGTACGGTGAACTCGAGTTGTGGGGCCCGTTGGTCCGTGTGCTCGAGCGTCGCCTGGAGAACGAGTTCGACGGTGACACCCGCCAGAGCCTGCTCAAGCGCATCGCGATGATCTACGACGAGATCTTGGGGAGCCCCGAAGATGCGCTGCGCCGCTACGAGGACCTTCGCGAGGAGGATCCCTCCGAGTTGTCGGTCATCGACGCGCTGGTGCGCCTGTACGAGCAGACGGAGCGGTGGGCAGATTTGGAGGATGCGCTGCGCGCGAAGTCCGAGTTGCTCGAAGACGACGCCGAGCGTGTCGACACACTACGCCGGCTGGCGCGTGTTCAGGACGAGCAACTCGGCGAGCCGACCGAAGCGATCATGACCTATCAGACGGTCGTGGGGATCGACGAGGAAGACATCGACGCCGTGCGCGCGCTGTCTCGCCTGTTCCAGGGCACCCAACGCTGGCCGGAGCTGCTCGACAACTTGGCCGTCGAGCGCGACTTCGCCGCTGGGCTCGACGAACTCAATGACATCGAGATGCGCATGGCCATCGTCCTGATGGACAAGCTCGATGCCCCGTTCGACGCCGTCGAACACCTCGAGAACGTCGTCGAGCGTGACGCTGCCCACATGGACGCGCGCGAAGCACTGCTCGAGTTGCTCGACCGCCCCGAGGCTCGCGGCGACGTGGCTCCCATCCTCCAGCGGGTCTACCGCGGTCGCGAGGAGTGGGGCGAACTCCAGGGACTCTATGAGCAACAGCTCGAGTACCTCGAAGAGCCACAAAAGCGCGCCGAAGTGTTCATGGAGCTGGCTCAGCTTCAAGAGGAGCAGTTCGAGACGCGGCAGATGGCGTTTATCACGTTGGGTCGCGCCTTCCGCGAGCTTCCCGACGTGACCTTCCTGCGTCACGAACTCGAGCGGCTGAGCCGCAGCCTGGAGAACGTCGACGAGTTGGCCGCCGTCTACGAGGATACCCTCGAGATGGGCGCTCTCGATCCCGACGTCGAACTCGAGCTTCGCAAGCGTGTCGGTCAGCTGTACGCCGAGGAGTTGCAGGCGTTCGACGCATCAATCGAGCACTTCGAGGCCGCACAGCGCATCGACGAGTTCGACGCAGAGACCCTCGATTGGCTCGACCGTCTTTTCCAGCACACCAACCAGTGGGAGAAGCTGGCTGCGGTGCTCGAAACACGTCTTGCGGTGACCGACCCCGACGGAGTCAACGACGTTCGGTTCCGCCTGGCGTACCTGCGCGAGGTCATCTTCGAAGAGCATCACGACGCGCTCGACCTGTATCGTCAGATTATCATCGAAGAGCCCGAGCACGGTGGCGCGATCGAGGGCCTGGGGCGGATGATCGAGGACATCGAGATCCGTCGCGAGGTCTGTGATTTGCTCGAGCCTGTCTACAACGACCTGGGCGAGCGCGAGGCGCTGGCGAACCTGTTCGAGTTGAAGCTCGATGTCGCCGACAGCTCCGCCGAGCGGGCTGATTTGCATCGGCGTATCGCCGAGATTCAAATCGGGGACCTCGAGAATGTCTACGTGGGCTACGCGCACCTGGGCCGTGCACTGCGTGAGGACCCTCACGACTACGAGGTCCAGGAGCGCCTGGAGAGTTTGGCCGGCGAGCACGAGCTGTACGACCAACTCGTCGCGCTCTACGAGGACGTCGTCGAGGATCTGGAAGATCCGGTGCGGTTGGTCGAGCTGGCGATGAAGGCTGCCGGCTGGGCCTTCGACAGGCTCGAGGAAGCCGGCCGGTCGGCGGATATGTACCGAATGGTCCTCGATATCGAGCCGGAGAACGAAGACGCGCTCGATGCGCTCGAGACGATCGCGCGCACCGAGGACCAGCCCACCGCGTTGGAGGCCGTGCTGCGCAAAAAGGCCGAATTGCTCTTCGACCCCGACGAGCGCAAGAGTGTGTTGCTCGAGCTCGGTCAGGTGCGCATGCGCCTGGAGAGCTTCGACGAGGCCATCGAGGCCTACCAAGAGGCACTTACGCTCGATGAAGCAGATATGGAGGTGCTCCATCAGCTCGTCGCGCTCTTCGAGATCACCGAGCGCTACGAGGAGCTGGTCGACACGCTCGAGACGTTAGCCGCCTATATCAAAGACGCCGACGAGCAGCGCATGCTCTATGTGCGCATCGGCCAGTACACGCGCCACTTCGTCGACGCTCCCGAGCGTTCCATCGAGGCGTATCGTCGCGCCAATGAGCTGGCACCCGATGATCGCGATGTTCTGATGGCCCTCGAGGAGCTCTACGAGCAGACCGAGCAGTGGCATAACCTGCTCGAGATCGTCGAGCGCGAACTCGCCATGGTCGAGGAAGCCGAGGCCGACGATCCGGACGAGCGTTTGCGACTGTACGTGCAGCGCGCTCGCGTCAATTACGAGCATTTTGAGCAGGCCGAGCAGGCCATCGAGGATTATCAGCGCGCATTTGCTATTCAGAAGGACAGCGACCTCGTCGTCAGTGCCCTCGACGGCCTGTACCGTGCGGAAGGGCGCTGGGACGACTTGATGGAGCTCTATCGCGAGCAGTTACAGCTCGCCGGCGACGAGGACCGCCTCGTCGAATTGCACATCGAGATGGCCGACATTTGTCAGGAGCATCTCGACGATTTCGAGCGCGCCTTCGAGTTGCTCGACATGGTGTTGGAGCTTCGCCCGCAGAACCGTCGCGCACTCGACGTGCTCCAATCGATGTACGTTCAGTCGAACCAATGGGACGCGGTCGCCGAGGTCTTGTCACGCAAAGCGCAAGCCGAAGAGGGCGCCGCCAAGATCGAGCTGCTGCTCGAGCGGGCCGATGTCTTCGAGCAGAAGCTCGAGCAGCTCGACAGCGCCGCCGAGGTCTTCGTCACGATTCTCGAGGTCGACCCGACTCACCAGAGGGCGATCGACAAGCTCAAGGAGCTCTACGCGAGTATGGGAGCCTGGGCCGAGCAATACGCCATCCTCGAGCATGAAGCTGAGATGGCGGAGACCGAGGATGACAAAGTCGCCATCTTCTTGGCGATGGCCGAACTGGCGCGCAAGCAAATCGGTGATCCTGCACTTCGCACCGAAGCTCTCGAGCGCGCCTACGCGCTGCGCGGCGACGAATTGAGCATCGTCGAGCCGCTGCTCGACGCCTATATCGCCAGCGAGGACTTCGACCGCGCCGAGCCTATTTTGGAGAACATCATCGCCACGCTCAAAGATGAGCGGAAGATGCAGGATGTGGTGCGCTTCGAGCACCTCAAGGGCAAGCTGACCGAGCAGAAGGGCGATCTCGAAGGTGCCAAAGCGGCCTACGAGGCGGCTCACAAAGTCGACGCGACGTATATCCCGAACTTGCTCAGCTTAGGTAAGCTCTTGGTGCGCATGGACGACTGGGATTCGGCGCTCAAGATCTTCCAGACGCTCTTGCTCCACCAGATGAACATCAAGGACGACGAGCAGAAGGTCGAGCTGTTCTACTACCTGGGTCGCGTGCGCCTGCAGAAGGGCGATGCGCGTCGGGCCAAGGATATGTTCAGCCGCGCGCTGGGCATCGACGCCGACCACGAGCCGAGCAAGCAGGCGCTGGCCGAGTTGTAGGGTGGGGCAGCATAGTGGGCGCCTTGCAGAAGTCGGGCGCCCTCTATTGAAGTGGGATAATGATTTAAGGGCGGATGATTCGCGGCTCGAGCCGCGAATCATCCGCCCTTAAACGTTAATCTTACTCAAATAGAAGGCCTTGCAAAAACCGAGGCGGTCTATTGCTCCGAGAGCAAGTGGTCGAGGAGGCGCTCGGTGCATCGATCGACGATGTCGAAGACGAGGTCGAATTGTGAGACGCCGCCGCCGTAGGGGTCGGGGACGTCGGTCCCCCGGTGTTGCGGCTCGGGCTCGAAGTTGCGCAGCAAGAGGATCTTGTCCGAATCGGCTCCGTCCATGCGCAGGGCGTGGCGCCGATTGGAGCGATCCATAGCCACGAGCACGTCGAACTCGTGGTGGTGAGCGTCTTCGAGTTGTTGAGCGCGCTGGTGAGAGATGTCCAGGTCCAGCCGGTCGAGGGCGACCTTCTGGCTTCCCGGGTCGGGCGCCTCGCCAATATGGTAGGCGCTGGTGCCCGCCGACTCGATATGAAAGCGCTCGGCGAGCCCGCGCTGCTCGACCTTGTACCGAAAGAGGCCTTCTGCCAGCGGGGAGCGGCAGATATTACCCAAGCAGAAGAAGATGATGCGTGTCTGGTTCATTTAGAAGTTGATGCGTCGGCAGGCGCCGTCAGCGGCACATTGAATCTGCGACTTATCGGTGCGCCACAGATAGGCGAACTGATTGAGCATGAAGGTGACACCCTCGGCGGGGTCGGGAATGGTGCTCCGGTCGAGAACAACTTCCATGGCGTAGGTATGTCCGCCATCTTCGACCTGATAGCGATACATCTCTTGGCTGCCGTCCAGGCTCTTGCCGCGGACATTGGTGCTTCCGGGCTCGGGAAGGTCCTCCGGCCACGCGTCACGGGGGAAACCGGCGGATACCAGAGCCTCGATGGTGATTTCATCACTCATAGCCAACCTCGGGTGGGGCATTGTCTCAACGCGGCGGGTGGCGCACCCATCGCGCTTGAAACATCGTTTCATCAGTGGGCGAAAAGATTTTACAGGCTAAGTTTGAGTGATTCCGCGCGTGTGTGCAAGGGGGGAAGACAAAAGAAAACCCCGCCCGAGGGGGCGGGGTTGATCGGGCTCGTGAGCCCTGACTCATCCAGCGGGCTTAGAAGTAGATGTTGGCCGCGATGGAGGAGGTGAACAGGTTGAGGCCGAAGTTGGGCTCGACGACGGCGCCGCCGTCAGCGACCTGCGTGGCACCCAGCAGGCCGACGTTGAGGCCGACCTGACCGCTGAAGCTTACGCGGGTGACGGGGAACCACTCCGCGCCGATACCGGCCGCCAGGCTGGCGGTGGTCTGCTCGCGGGGGTTGAAGGTTCGGTCGGCGTTGTCGTTGGCCTCGTCGATGTCACCGGTGGTCTCGTCGATGCCGTCGCTGAACGTCGAGAAGTTGATCAGGCCGAAGAAGTACGGCGCGACCGTGCCACGGGTGCGGGTGTAGTAGTTGATCTGCGGCGCGAGGGTCAGGCCGAAAGAGGTGGCGTCTTGGGTCTCGCCGGCGACCTCGGTGGTAGTTCCGACCACGTCCAAGCCCAGGTTCAGGCCGCCTCGGATATTGTCGGTGAGCATGTAGTGGTACCCGAGCACACCGCCGTTGGACAGGCCGAGCAGTCCGCCCAGCCCCGAGGAGTCGCTGGACACGTACGGATTGCCGCCGAAGGGGAACTGGAAGGCCAGAGCGCTTTCGCCGGCTTTGAGTGCGTTCTTGGGCGCCTGCGGGGCGTCTTGGGCCATGGCCGAGGAGCCGAGCAGAAGTGCAGCGATCGCGATGAGCGAAGCCAGCATGTGTTTTGCTTTCATCTTACATCTCCTTCAAACAGTGAATGTGATAAACAATTCGACGGCGCGTCGTTCTCTCTGCCAAAACGGCACGACCAGATGCGGCAGTATTTTGCGCCCGTCGAACAATCCAATTCACGGCGAAAGCGGCTCGCCGCGTGCCGCAGCATCTTCAGGTCGTCGGTCAACCTAGGCAGTCCTCGCAGAACGTCAACCTTACCCGACGACTTTTTTGTGACTTTTCCTCGTCGCCCGTTTCACGGTAAGGCCAAAAGTCGAGTCGACATTTCGATCAGGAGGAGACGATGAAACCCGCCGTGTTGATGACCGATCCGCGCAATTTCGCCATCAGGGGGGGCGCCAACCCGCATACCCGCCGTCCGGATAACTCACTGAAAGTGGTCGAGATCGACAAGGCTTGGCCCCAGTGGCACACCTACATCGACCAACTCCTCGACCGAGGCGTCGACGTCTACATCATCGACGCCACCCCGGAGTTGACGGGCATGGTCTTTGCGGCGAACGCCGGTTTTCTGGAGGGGCGCCTCGACGATCGCGCGCCCAGCGACAAGACGTTCTTCGCAAGCCACTTTACCGCCAAGCACCGTGTGGGGGAGTCGGCGCTCTTCGAAGATTTTATGGACCAATTCGGGTTTACGGTGGCCGAGTATCCCGACGAGTGGCGCTTCGAAGGGGAAGCTGACGCCTTCCCGGTCGGGCGAGGGGCTCAGAAAGAGTGGTTATTCACCTGGGGCTATCGCAGTGATGAGAACGTCGCCGACTGGCTCGAAGACCAGGTGATCGGCGAACCGTTCAGCCGCTTCAAGCTCACCGACCCAAAATACTACCACGGCGACTGCTTGTTGTGCGATCTGGGCGGGCCCTTCCTCGGTTGGACAGGTGGACTCGACGAGTCATCGAGCCAGAGGTTGCGCGAGCGGTTTTCGGAGCGGCTCATCGAGATGAGCGATGAGGATGCGGCCTCCTTTATCGGCAACTCCTTCTACGTGGAGACCGACGCGTCGCGGCTGCTCTACGCCCCCTCCGAAATCAGCTCGAAACTGCGCGAGCGTATCGAGTCGGAGGGCATCGAAGTCGTGCCGATCGATATCTCGGAGTTTTTCGGCAAAGGGGGCGGCGGGCCGAAATGCATGGTCTTCAATCTGGGGCCAGTCGACCCGGACGACCCGCGCCTGAGCGACGAGCAACGCGCTTTCCGCCGCGCGCGCCATGTGGAGACGCTTCGCCGTGAGGAGTATTTCCCGGTCGCTCCTTAGGATGCGCCTCGGAGCGCAGGCCTCAAGTGGTTGCTTTGGGACACAACAGCAGCCAGCGGAAGGGAAACTCCCAGGCGACGCTGGGCGAAGGGACGCCGGCGGCACGCGCCGAGCGAATCAATTCACGGCGGGTAAACCCGCGGAGTACCGATAAGGGGCCGTCGTTTCGCACGAGACGATTGCGCGTGAAGAGCGGAAGGCCGAGTCGGAGTCCCAGCCACGGCACCGGATGGCGCTGCAGGTCGTTGACCACCACCCCGTAACGACACAGGCGATACATCTTATCGAGCGCTGCCACCGCTTCTCGCCCGGGAAAGTGGTGCAGAACCAGTGAGGCGTGCACCACGTCGTACTGTTCTTCGTCGGGCAGGTCGAAGAGGTTTTCGAGCTCGAATTGCAGGCGCTCGGTGCGGGTGGTGCGCCGCTGGGCGAAGTCGATGGTCGTGTGGCTCAAATCGATCCCCTTGATGGAGATCGAAAACGACTTGTCCTCCGCCCAATCTGCCAGGCGCCGTGGGATGTCGCCACTTCCCGTGCCCACGTCGAGGACCGACAAGGTCTCCAGGCCGCCCGGGATCAATGATTCGACGCCGGCGACGCTGATCGCCGGGCCGCGGCTCAGGGCGTTGATCCGCTCGACCTGCAGCAGGGTCTCTTCGAGTTCATCTCCTTGAATCGACAGATCATCCATCAACTCCGAGCGTTCACTTCGTTTCGAAAAATCAGGCAGCATGCTCATCCATTTCTCCTCATGCGAACTGGCAGGCGCGGTGGAAAGACGAGGCCTCGGGCTGTATGCTTCGCCCGAGTTGGCGTCGACCTGGTGGGCAAGCGCCACGAGTTGAATAGTTTCAAGAATACTCGCATTCTATAAGCTGTACGGCGCCCGATAATGGAAGTGCTCTCGATTCGTGTACGACTCATGATGAATTCTGTTCGAGTAATTGCGCTGCTAATCGCTGTGTCGGCTGTGGCGATGTCATGTCGCAACCAGGCACCGGCGCGCGCTGCCGGAGACGGCACCCAAAAAGCTGTCTCCCAGAAGACCAACGACAAGCAACAAGATCGAGAAAGCGGGGCGGACGAGGCCAAATCCTACTACTATTCGCCGTTTGTCGTGAAGTTGGCGGGCGGAAAATTCGACACCGTATCGTTCAAGGACGTGGGGCTCGATCGCGAATCGACGGACGCCAATGACCCGCTTCTCGAGACGATCTCGCACTCCTTTGCGCGCAAGGTCGCCGCGCACAAGGTGCTCGGCTACCAGGCGGAAGTGATGTACGACGAGGAGATCCTCGACCCGTCGAACCACCTGTATTGTGGCCTCAATCACCTCTATGTCGATATCTGGCAGAGCAGTTCGCCCAAGCGTTGGGGCTATTCGCTGTGGTCCGGCTGCGGTGAGCTCGACAACTTCGCTTGGAAAGAGGTGCCAGACACCGTCGCCGACGAGGATCTGACACTCTACGTCGAGCCGTTGACGTCTCATATCGTCGACTCGCTCGCCGAAGCGGCCCGGAGCAACTGTTTCCAGAAGAGCTGCTAATAACCCTTCGTCAATCAGGTGCCGGGGCAACCGACCGGCGCGGAACACACCTGCGCTTCGAGGACGTTGAAGTTATTGCGACCTCGACTCGGTGGCTTATACTGCCTTTGTGTTCGCCGTGAGGGCGAGCGCTCTGTACCAAATCGGCGAGTGATGGATGACCAATTTCATGGATACCAACCGAATGAGACGCTGGATGCTGCTCGCGATCGTGGCGGCGGCACTGGTGCTCAGCGCCTGTAAGACCGGCAAAGGAAAGGGGGACGGCGACGACATCGAGCGCCAGCCTCCGATTCGCGCCAAGAGCAGTGATGCCCAAGAGCGCTTCGACCGCGCCATGGAAATGTTGCGTGACGGGCAGTACGATCGTGCCCGGGAGGCGTTTAGGCTTCTGCAGGCCGAGTTTGGCTCCGATCCGATCGCCGATCTCTCCGAGTTGTACGTTGCCCGGGCCTCGATGGGGCCGATTCGCCTCGGTGAGTCGTTGGCCCAGGAGGCCACCCAAGCCTACAAAGGCTCGGCCGAAGCCGCCCAGATCCTCGCCACGCTCGCCCAGAGCGACGACGTCGACAAGCGTATTCGCTACGGTGCCAAGGCCTATCATGCACTCGAAATGGCGTTGCGAGGCAAGACGAACGAGGCGCTGTCGGTTCTGGCGGATTACCCGAGCGCGTCGATCAGCGATGTGGTTCTCGACGCCGACCGCACGCCTGTGCGTGCGCTGCTCACCGAGAGCTTCTATCGCGCCGGTCGCAACGCCGAGACCCTCGAGGCCGCGGCGAGGCTCCACGCCGAGGTGACAGCCAGACACCAAGAACTCGTGCCGGCGACCGACGAGCCGCTCGAGCAGCCGACTGCAGGGGGGCAATCCGACCCGACGTCTGCGTCACAGGCAGCTAATTCGACGAGTCCCGAGGTTGCTTACCTCAGAAGCCTCGAGGCGCTGGCACGCCAGCGCGGATTCGAGGCCGCCGAGAAGAATATCGAAGAGGTCGCGCTCCAAGATTATCTGACTTCCGACTCGGCGTTTGTTCGAGCTGCGGCCGGCTGGGGCTTGCTCGGCGAGCAACTGGCAGACGGTGTCGGCGAGGAGCAGCGCGCCGCGCTCGAGGACCTGTTCAACCGCGTCGCGCCCGATTTGGTTCAAATTGGCGCGGGGCTGCGCGCTGCCGAGTTGTCGATGCGTCTTGCGGCGGTGGGGGGCCCAAAACGGCTGGCTATCGGCTTTTTGGCCCCTCTCACCGGACCGCACAAAGCGATCGGCCAGCGCGCGATGGCCGGGGCACTCGTGGCGATGCGCGCTTTCCACCACGCCGGCTACCCAGAGGTGACGTTGGTCTTCCAGGACTCGCGTGCTGACGCCACGGAGGCGTTCGAGCGGCTCGAGCGACAGAAGGTTCTCGCCGTCGTCGGGCCCCTCGACGTACGCCGAGCCAAGCAATTTGCGCCCTTGGCCCAAGCGGCAAAGATCCCCCTGATCACGCTGACGACCGAGGCGGTCGGTCAGTCGACGCCGTCCGATGCGCAGGCCACAGACGCCGAGGGCGAAGCCGAGCAGTCCGCGGCACCATACGTCTTTCGAAATTTCATCGACGCGGCCGCTGAGGCCCGCGCCGCCGCGCGCGTCGCCTTCGACGAGATCGGCGACCGCAAAGCCGCAGTGGTCTATCCCGACGTAGGCTACGGCCAGGTGACCGCCAAAGCTTTCGCCGACGAGTTCCGCGACCTGGGCGGCCAGATTGTTGCCGAAATCTCCTACGATCGATCGAAGTCTGATTTTGCCAATGTCGCCCGCCGACTCGCACGGGCGAACCCCGAGGCCGTCTTCTTGCCGGATTCGGCCGAGAAGGTCGCCGAGTTGACCGCGTTTTTCGCCAACGAGAATATCTGGGGCCTCGCCCCCACGCAGAAGCGCTCCAAGCGCTCCAAGCGCAAGCAGGTGCACTACCTGGGAACGAGCCTCTGGGAAGATCCGATGCTCATCAGACAGGCCGCCAGCTACGTCGAAGGCGCGGCCATCCCCGTTTGGTTCTCGGCTTCGCTCGAGACGGCGCCCGTTCGGGAGTTCGTCAATCGCTTCGAGGCGATCTACGGGCGCAAGCCCGAGAACTTCGAGGCGTTTGCCTACGACTCGGTCAACTGGCTGCGCTCGCTGGTACTCGAGCGCGGCATGCGTCGGCCGGTGGCCATTCGCGACGCGCTGGTCAGCGGCGACCGGCACCCGGGCGTGACCGGAACGGTGCAAATGACCGCCAGTGGTGAGCCGCGCCGCGCGCTCCGCTTTGTCACACCCACCGACGAAGGATTCGAGGCGCTCGAGTTCACCGCCGTCACCGGTCCGAGGGAGGTCGAAGAGGCTTCAGAGGCGGACGAGGCTGGCGACGAGGCTGCCGAGCAGGACGCCTCCTCCCAGAGTGCGCCACCCAACGAGAGCGCTAGACAATGAACTGGCGGCTCGTCGCAACTGTGGCTGTCTGTCTCGGCGTTCTAGCGAGCGCTCAGCCGGCGGTTGCCCAGCAGGCTGAGTTTGACGAAGAGGAGCTCTTCGAGAAGCCGGAGGCCGAGGAGGAGGCCTCATCGCGCGAGCAGGCCGGCCAGCGGCAAGTGAGACGCCTCGAAGAGAAGCCCCTCCAGCAGATGAGCGTCGACGATGCACGCGCCGCCGGGTTCGTCTTTGGCGATCCCGCCGAAGAATCGTCGCGCACCTCGGCGACCTTCCTGGCTGCGACCGCAGGCCTTTTGGCACACGGGGTGGGCCACTTCTATCTCGACGAGACCAATACCGCCGGCATGTTGCTGGCGGCCGAAGGCGCCTCCATCGTGTTGATGGCCAGCGCGGTGTTGTGGCCGTGGCTTTCGGATGGATCGACCGCCTCGAAGATGTACGCGCGTCCGGCCCTGTATGCCGGGGTGGGGCTCTTCGGGTTGTCCTACCTGCTCGATGTAGTGGGGACGATGCAAAGCGCTGACATCGGGCTGCCGGCCAACACACGCCAAACACGCGGTTTCTCCATCGAGGCGACCTACAGGCATCTGAGCTTGGAGGGGTTCGGCGATCAGACGCTGCAACTTTTGACAGCCGGGAGTACGGCCGACTTGGGTTGGGGCTATGTCGGCGCGCGCACCGACCAAGACGTCTATCTCGACACGTCGGTCTATGGGCTCACCCTCGGTGGGAGGCCCTGGCGAGGGCCCGGACGTCATACCTTTGCGTTCGTCGAGGTGGACGGTGAGTGGCTGAGCTTTGGGGGGATCGGTCGGTTTCGGCGCCTGGGCGGCCAGGCTCGTGTCGGCGTGTCGTTCGGCTTGGGTAATTGGATCAGCCAACTGCGCCACGTCGCCGTGGGCACCGCCATCGGTTATGGCCACCACTGGTACCGGTTTCCGACCGCGCAGGGCACCGACATGAGCTTTGCCACCTCAGCCGGCTATGTTCCCTTCGAGATGTTCATGCACCTCAACCTCACCGAGCGCCTCAACGCCAAGGCCGCCTACGAGCATCGAGAGGGAGATTTTTTGCAGACCAACCCAGCGGGGCTGGCCGTCGCCTCGGTCGAGTTCCTGTACCAGAGCACCGATCTTCTGCAGCTGGTTGTACGGGGCGAAGTCGGCGGGGGGCTGGGCCTCGTCGGGGGACTTCGGGTATCCTTTGGGAATTGAGCCGGAATATCTGGCAGGGGCAATCTCATCTAGCATCCCGCCGGCCAAACGGCTTCGCTGTTTGCTCGAGTTTTGCTAAAACCAACTGGCCGCAAGATCTACCGACTATCACAGAACGCACAACGAAGCGCGACGAGGAACGCTACTGATGTGGGACGCAATCTGGGTCAACCTGGTGACGGCGCAAGCTGAAGCCGCCAAAGAGCCTACGGGCATCGTCGACATTCTCATGGAAACCAGCGGAGTGGTGCTGGGTGTCCTGCTGCTGTTGGCTGCCCTGAGTGTCATCTCCTGGTATATCATCGGCTACAAGTGGTTCTACTTGCGCAAGGTGCGCAACGAGTCGCTCAAGTTCTTGGACGTCTTCTGGCAGTCCAAGCGCCTCGATGCGATCTACCAGTCGGCCGAAGAGTTCGCCAACGCTCCGGTAAGCCAGGTCTTCAAGGCCGGCTACATCGAATTGTCCAAGCTCAAGAATCGTGAGAAGCCCGAGGGCAACGACTCGATGAAGGTGCACCTGAGCGGCATCGAAAACGTCGATCGCGCGCTGCGTCGGGCGACGTCCAGCGAGATGACGCACCTGGAGTCGATGGTGCCGTTTCTGGCCACGGTCGGCTCGACGGCGCCGTTTATCGGGCTGTTCGGCACGGTCTGGGGCATCATGATCGCCTTCGTGAACATTGAGGCAGCCGGCGCCGCCGGCATCGACGTGGTCGCAGCACCGATCGCCGAGGCGCTCATCGTCACCGCCGCCGGGCTGTTCGCCGCCATCCCGGCGGTCGTCTTCTACAACCTGTTCGTCAACCGAATCAAAGTGTTGGGCGCCGAGATGGAGAACTTCTCGAACGATTTTCTGAATATCGTCAAGCGCCACTTCTTCGATTGAGCCGGCCCGTTAGGTTACTTTTTCGCAGCACGAGTAAGCGTCATGGCAATGAATACGGGCGGAGGAGGCTCGGAGCTCTCCGAGATCAACGTCACCCCGCTGGTCGACGTCATGCTGGTCCTTCTGGTCATCTTCATGGTGACCGCTCCGATGATCGAGCAGGAGGAGAAGGACAAGCGCAAGGTCGATCTCGACCTGCCGGTGACCCGCGACAACCCCAATCGCATCAACCCCGAGGACACCGACAAGCTGATCCTCGAGGTCGACCGCGACCTGAAGGTGCGTATCGGCGAGGAGTTGTTGGTCGATTGTGGTGACAAGAAGGAGGGCAGTGACCCGCAGCGCTTCGAAGCGTGTTTTACGACCGTCGAGAAGAAGCTCGTCAACAACCAGAAGCTCAAAGAGCAGGGCGAGCTCTACCTGCTGGCCGATACCGAGATCCCTTACGGCTTTGTGGTCGGCACGATGGCACGCATCAAGCAGGCTGGCATCAACAAGCTCGGGATGGTCACCAACCCCGAATACCTGCAGCAAGAAGCGGCTGAGGAAGCCGACAAATAACCGTGAGAGACCTCAACACCCAAATCGACCCCGGTCGGCGTGGCCCCTACGAGGCCCGTGAGCCGAACCAGGTCATGATGATCGTGGGCATCATCACCTCGATCCTGCTACACGGCTCGCTCGTCGGTATGATCGTGTGGGGCACGATGCGCGGCGGTGAGGATATCCAAGAAGAAATCGAGCCCAAAATGCTCGAATTCGAAAACGTCGAGCTGCTGGCGTTGGGCGAGAAGAAGCCCCCTAACCAATTGCCTCGCATGGCCAATCCAGCGCCTCCGGAGGTCAAAGAGGACGCGGTCAATCTCGCCAAGCCCAAAGAGAAGCCGCCCGAGCAGAAACCGGAAGAGAAGGAAGAGGAAAAGCCGCCCCAGGAGAAGCCCGACAAGCGCAAGGAACTGCTCAAGGGCCTCGAGAACCTGCACAACCCCAATCGCCCCATCAACACCGACGTGCCCGAGGGAAGCGAGCAGGGCGTGGCGCAGGGGACGATCACCGACGCGGCGATGGCCAACTTGATGGGCACCTACCAGGCCAAGCTGCTCGAGGTGCTCGGCAAGTACTGGAGCATCCCGTCGACGCTGAGCGACGCCGAAATAAATGAGCTCGCGGGCACGGTTGCGGTGTATGTGCGTTTGTCGGACTCGGGCCACGTGGTGAGCTACCGATTCCGGTCGCGCAGCGCCAACGACCAGTTCAACGCGAGCATCGACCGGCTCATGCGCCGCTTTCAAGTCAGCGGCGGCCGAAAGCTGCCCGTGCCGAACAACCCGGAAGTGCGTAAGCTGGTGCTCAAAGAGGGCCTGAACCTCAAGAATTGGAAGGCCATTACCGGGCGTTGACGCATCTGAGACTCTCAAACACGAGCGATTGAGGACTGATTGATGGTTATCAAGGTTGTACCGTTCTTGCCGCGAGCTCTGGCGACGCTCTTTGCGCTGTCGATGCTGCTCGCCGGCGGCTCGGCGTTTGCCCAGCAGGACACAAAAGACGACGGGTCGGAGCAAGCCTCCGAAGATGGCTCGGGCAAGGGAATCGACATCGACGTGACCGTCGGTGTGCAGCGAAAGCTCATTCCGCTGGCCGTGCCGGATGTCAAAGAGCCCGGAGGCGACACCGGTGAGGTCGCCGACCAGGTCCAAGAGATCCTGCGACGGGACCTGAAACTGAGCGGATTCTTCAAGATCCTCCCTAACGACAGTTTCTTTTTCGACCCGTCCAAAGAAGGGATGGGCGCCTCTCAAATCAAGTTCCAGAACTGGTTTAACGTCGGCGCGCAAGGGCTCATCAAGAGCGCAGTGCGCACCAACGACGACAAGGTCGTGCTCGACCTTCGCCTCTATGGCGTCGAGCAAGGCCAGCAGGCCAAGTTGAAGTGGACGGGCGGAGCCGTGCCCAAAGACGAGGTGGCCGAGAAGGTCCACGACTTCGCCAATGCCGTGCTCGAGTACTATACGGGAGAGCGTGGCATTTTCGGCTCACGCATTGCTTACGTGCGCCGCAAAGGTCAGTCGAAACAGGTCTATGTGATGCAACTCGGGGCCGACGGGGCCGCGCGCATCTCGAAGAACAACTCGATCAATATGCTGCCGTCCTGGGGCAAGGGCGCGATCTATTACACCAGCTACAAGCACGGAAACCCGGATCTGTGGGTCTACGAAGGTGGCAAGCGCAGAAAGCTCTCCTCGAAGCCGGGCCAGAACACTGGCGCAGACTACTGTGGCGGCAAGCTCGCCGTGACGCTTTCGAAAGGCGGGGAGAACACCGACATCTACCTGATCGACCCGAAGAGCGGGAAGGTGCAGAAGCGGCTGACGAAGCACTGGTCGATCGACACCAGCCCCTCCTTCAGCCCGGACTGCTCGCGCATCGCGTTCGTGTCCGGGCGTTCCGGCGGCCCACAGATTTACGTGATGGACGCCGACGGCTCCAACCAGAAGCGGTTGACCTACCAGGGGAGCTACAACACCCAGCCGAGTTGGTCGCCCAAAGGGGACGCCATTGCCTTTTCGGCGCGCGATGAGCGCAACGCCTTCGATATCTTCACCGTAGACCTCGACGGCAATATCGAGCGGCTCACGCAGGACCAAGGCAACAACTCCGACCCCAGCTTCAGCCCGGACGGCCGTTACGTCGTCTTCGTGAGTGACCGCGGCGGCAAGGGAAAGCGCGTATGGATGATGACCGCCGACGGAGAGGTCCAGAATGCGATCACCGAAGGCTCGGGCTATCAGTCCCCGGCGTGGGAGCGATGAGGCGGCCGTTGACGCGAAGCCGGGAACGCTAAGATTGCGATGGAGTGCACGACATGAAGCGATTTAACCTGATGACACTGCTGGCATTCATCGCCGGCGTGATGATGCTGACCGGTTGCCCGAAGCCGCCCAAAAAGGCGCTGTCCGACGCGCAGCAGGCGCTGCTGGATGCTCGCGGCGTCAAAGACTGCGCCAGTGACAAGTTCAAGGCTGCCCAGCGCTTGCTCGACGAGGCTGAAGAGCTCTCCAAGCAAGAGAAGTATGAGGAGGCCGAGCGCAAGGCAAAGGCCGCCCAGAAGCTCGCCCGTGAGGCGAAGCTCGAAGGGGAGGCAAACTGGGAAGATTGCCAGAAGAAGAAACAGCTCGCCGACAAGGCCGAGAACCCCGAGCCCGTCGAGGAGGAGGACGAAGAGGTCGACGAGCAGCTTACGCTCGACACCGTTTACTTCTCGTACGACAGCTCCGAGCTCAGCGCCGATGCCCGGGCGGTGCTCGATGAGAACGTGCGTTGGATGAAGAAGCACACCGACAAGCGCGTCGTCCTCGAGGGACACACCGACGAGCGCGGCACCCCGGAGTATAATCTGGCGCTCGGTGAAAGCCGCGCGCGACGCGTCAAGCAATACGCCGTGCAGATGGGCGTCGATGGGGATCGGCTGAGTATTCTGTCCTACGGCGAAGAGAAGCCAGCCGCGTTCGGCGCGACCGCATCGGACTACGCCAAGAACCGTCGCGTCGAGTTCGTGCCCAAAAACTAATCCAAAGCTGTTCCCGGAGCCGGTCGTGGATGAATCTGCTGCTGACAACCCCTCCCGCAGCCAGCTGCTCGCTGAGCTGTCCGAAGCGCTCGGCCAACCGGTCGTGGCCATTGTCAGCGGCTGGCAAGGCGACAATATCGTCAACCTGGGCGACGAGGCTGTGCGCGTCTTTCTCGAGGTGCTGGACGAAGAACTCGAGGGAGCCGAAGACGAAGTCGACTCCGTGGCGCTCTACCTGGTGGGGCGGGGCGGTTTTCCGGTCTTCGCTGAAGGCGTGTGGCGAGCCCTTACGGGCCGCGGGATCGAGGCCACGGCGGTGGTTCCGTATCGGGCCGATGGGATCTACAGCCTGCTGTGCCTGAGCGCCCAGCAACTCTTGATGCATCCGTACGGTGCAGTGGGGGCTTACGATCGTCGCCCGCTCGGTCGTTTCAAGGCCCGCATCGACGGTGAGAGTCTACTCGGTCTGAGTGACGTTGCTTCGTTGGAAATCGCCGAGGCCGACGCGCTGGCCGAATTGGGCTTCGAGCGCCGCCAGGCGCAGCTCTGTCGTGAATTGATGAAGAGAATGGTGGGCGGGACCGAATCGGGCACCGGCGCTCGTGTCGAGCGCAGCCTCTGTGCGGAATCGTTGGGAGGCGAGTTGGCGCTGTCTGCCGCCGAACTCGATCGCGTCGGCTTGAGCGCCCGGGTCGCCGACCCGACGCTCGCGTCACTGATCTGGCGACTTTATTGCGCTTACGAGCAGGAACTCGAGATTCTCGAGCCGCCCACGCCGCGCTACACCGCCTCGGATGTAGCCGACGAGGTCGAGTTCGCACCCGCCATGGGGCTAACCGGGGCTCTGATCGAGGGTCGGCATCGACAGATCCGATACGAGTTGGACACCGGTAGTCCCGATCCCGACACCAACATGCTCACAGGTGAATGGCTTTGGGAGCCGATGTCGATCGGTGATCTGATCTGATACGAGCGCCCCAGAACCGACCGATGAGTCGCTCTGGAGTGGTTTCTGCGCGAAATTTGCACGATTTCGGCTGGATTCGCATTCACGGGTTGTAAAAAACGTGCTACTTGCCTATTCTGAGAGTCCGTCTTGAAAGCAACCTACTTCGCTTAACCTTGGTCTTCCCTCTTGACCAAGGTGGGAATCTCTACTAGAAGACTTCTCCCCGGACGGCTTTTCTCTCAAAGAGCGTGTCTAGGATACAGATGCCGGAGTGGCGGAATTGGTAGACGCGTCGGATTCAAAATCCGATATCCGCGAGGATGTGCGGGTTCGAGTCCCGCCTCCGGTACTGAGCACAAAGGGCGCGAAGTTATGCTTCGCGCCCTTTGTGTTTCTTGCCCTCCCTTGTCGCCCAATACTGGGCCCTTGCTTCTTGCTGCAGCCGTCCCAGTCGTCGTGTTTTTGTGCTGGTTATCCCCCTTCAGATGTCACAGTTTCATTCCTCGGCAGATGCTCTATACTGGGCCCGTCCGACTTACGGCTTTGAACTTGGAGCGGCTCTGCGCACGAAGACGCAGCAGCCGTCGGGACGGCTGCTTCCTTTTTTCCGTCGAGGTTGAACCGAATGAGTGTAGTCATCGATCACGAATCCATTCGACGACAACTTGTCGAGATTGAAGCCGCCGAGCGCGATCGCGAGCATGCAGGCGATTTGCATCGGCGTCGGGCCATCCAGGGGCTTTCGGCAGTTGGGCTGCTGAGCGCCGGAGCGCGTGAGCTGTATCGGCGCGAAGTGCTCGAGGCTCTTCCTACGGCGCGCTATCGTGTCGGCGTCGATTCACAGCCATGGCACACCACGTTGCACCCGATGCCCGACTCGCTGACCAGCGGGGTGGCCTCCACGGCAGCTCACGTGGCGGCGGCGGCGCTGAGCGGCTTCGGCGGAGAACGTCGGGCCCAAGAGCGCCCGTGGGTCTCAATTGCTTCGGCGGGCTTTTTGGCGATCAGTGCCGTGGCCGCCGGCCGTCGACTTGTCGGCCAACTCGAAGACGGCGAGCTCGACGTATTCACCACGCTCGACGCGGTGGCCTCGGCGGCGGCGTTGCCGCTGGCCCTGCCCGAAGCGATGCGCGCCATCCGCGGATTGCTTCGTCGTTGAGTTGGTGTTTTTGCCTCGGCGTCGATTCGTTGTATGCTGAGGCTGATTAGTAGAAGGACCTCACAGGAGTCGATGATGACTGCAAAGAAATGGATCACCGCGTGTGCCGTGGCGCTCGCCGTCTCGGGCTTGTCCGTGGCTGCATCGGCGGCCGATTTCGTCCCGTTCTCGAAAGTTGAAAACGTCTGCCCGGACTGCAAAAAGCCCAAGGCGGACGTCATCTCGATGTCGAACGGCTCGACCATCCGGGGCACGGTGGTCGCCGAGAATACTGATTTTTATACGGTGGTACGCTATGGCGAGGTGCGCGCGGTGCCGCGTAGCTCGGTCCAGAGCATTGCGTGGGCCGACGGCTCCAAGCCGTCCTCGCTGCTCGATAAAGACCAGATCGTGTTGAACAACGGCCACGTGCTCTCGGGTACGATTGTCGACGAAAAGGACGAGCCGGCCTTTTTCCAGATCAAGTCGTCGTTCAGCGACTACACCTACATGGTCACGAAGTCGCAGGTGAAGAAGGCTTATAAGGGTGGGTCGGAGTATAGTTTTTCGAAGGGTGGGTAAGGGGGGGCTTAAGGTGACTTAGGGTTACTAAGGGTGACTTGAGGTTACTAAGGGGGACTTAGGGTTATTAAGGGTAACTTAGGGTGACTTAGGCAGCCAGGTTGAAGCTGGCCTCTTTAGTAACCCTAAGTAACCCTAAGTATCTCTTAGTAACCCTTAGTAACCCTTAGTTACTCTTAGCCTAACCCTACCAACTGTGAAGGCGCGCCACTCCTTGGGAGGCCTGCAGAGCTTCGAGCTCAGCCTGGGCCATCTCGTGGAGGCGCGCCTTGACCGTTTCTTGGCCGAAGTAGCGCCGGGCGAGGTCGGTGTAGACGGTGTAGTGACGCGCCTCGGATTCGAAGAGCTCCCCATAGTAGTCGGCGAGTTGCTGATCTTCGAGGCGCTCGGCCAAGATCTTGAAGCGCTCGCAGCTTCGGGCCTCGATGAGCCCGGCGACGAGCAACTTATCGAGGAGCGTCTCGGGCTCGTGGGTGCGAATATTCTTGACCAGCTTCTTGGCATACGGTGCCGGCTCTAGCTTCTGCAGCTCCACCCCGCGCGAGGCGAGGACCTCGAGCATCTGCTCGAAGTGCTCCATCTCCTCACGTACGATTCCGCTCAAGGTCTGCGGCAACTCCTCGCGGCCGGTGTACCGAAAGATCATGCTCAGCGCGGTCGACGCGGCGCGCTTTTCGAGGTGCGTGTGGTCGATCAGGATGGTATCGAGGTGGGGTTCGATACGGTCGAACCACTCGGGGTCGGTCGGGGCTGCAAGGTTCAACATGATAATGGTTTTGGCGGCGTGAGGGACGTGGTCGCTGCGAACATGCGAAAGTGCATTTAGACTTTCGGCGCGGATCTGTATAGTACTGTACGTCTAACTACCACTGTGGAGAAACTACGAATGTCGAGCAAGACAACCGACGAGAAACGAGTGCGGTTCAGCGAACGGCGCAGCTCGGTGCGAGTGCGGAGTCTTTTGCCGTGTGCGGTGCGCGTCATCGACGAGTCCGAGATTCCCAAACTCGAAGCGCGTATCCTGGATATGGCGGTCATCGAGTCAGACAGCGTACTGCACGATACCGTCGACTGGAGCGAGCGCAGCGACGACCTGCCGCGCGAGGTGATCTTCGTGCTCAACGAGGTGCGTGCGCTGCGCCAGCAGATCACCGAAATCCAGCGGCTGGTCGAGCGCCAGGGTGAAGGGGCCATCGAGCCTCGCTGGGTCGTTATCAACGATCGCGGTTTTCGCGTGACGACCACCGAGGACGACCCGGACATGCAGCCAGGGCAGTTCGTCGAGGTCAAACTGCGCATTCCGAGTATCCATAACCCCGATATTCTCGCTGTGGGCGAGGTGGTGCGCGGAGACGAAAAGTCGACCGCGGTCGAGTTTCGCGCCATCTCCCAACTGCATAAAAAGGCGATCATCCGCTACGCATTGCGCCGAGAGCGACAACTGGCGCGCAGCGGCAAGTATCCCTCGATTCGCGACAATGATTGAGTGACGATCACCACTGGCCGGGAAATGACGATGCGTTCGAAGTTTGTAGGAAGCCTCTGGTTGCTCTCGTGTCTCTTCTTGCTATTGAGTGCGTGCGGCAGAGACGGCGTCGCCGAGCGGTGTCAGTCGGACAACGACTGCACCGGCGAGCGCATGTGCGTCTCCGGCCAATGCCTCGATCCGGGCGACATCGACGCCGGGCCCGACGCCGACGCTGCGATTGTATGCACGAGCAATGACGATTGCCCGCAGGCAGGGGCGTGCTACGAAAGTGGCGGTGGCTGCGTGTCGAGCAGCTGTGTCATCCCCGAAGGCGCCGAACAAGGCGAATGCGAGTTGGAGCCGTGCGTCCTCGAGTCGTGCGCGCCCTACGAAGATGGCCAAGGCTGTGGCTGTGTGCCGCGTGCTTGCGAGTCCGCAAGCGATTGCGGCGAGTTTGCATGCGTCGGCGGCGAATGTGCGCCTTGCACCAGCGACGCCGAGTGTGGCGACGGCACCGTGTGTGCCGAGGACGGCCGCTGCGTCGAGGGGACGAGCTGTGAGACCGACGCCGACTGTCCCGCGCGCCAAATGTGCGACGCATCAGGACTCTGTGTCGATCGTCCCGAGTGTCTGCTCGACGACGACTGCGCCGACCAAGAAATCTGCCTTAACGGCCAATGCACCTACTCGCCCGATTGTGAGAGCGATGCTGACTGTGATGAGGGTTTCGAGTGCGTCGGCGACCAGTGCTATGAAGCGCTTTGCCGCGGCCCCGAGGACTGCCCGGCCGACCAATTCTGCGACGCCGGCGAATGTGTCGAGCCTCCCTCGGCCTCCTCGTGCTTCGTCGCCGCGCAGAATGGCGTAATCTCCGCAAACCAGCGCTACTCGCTCGAAGCCTTCGCCGTCGACGCTGAAGGAAACGGCATTCCGGCAAGCTTCGTGTGGGCATCGTCCAACGAGAGCGTGGCCACGATTGACGCGACCGGCCCGAGCGCCGTGGGGCAGGGCGCCACGGGCACGACCACCATCACCGCAGCGTTGGCTGACACCGGCGTGCAGTGCTCGGGCGAGATCGTACTGACCGGCCAGAGCGACGTCAGCCCCGGAGATTTGCGCGTGGTCGTCACCGACGTCGAGACCGGCCGCGGCGTCTCGGGTGCCGAGGTCGTCTTGAGTAACGGCACGAGCGCCGGAACCGACCAGAACGGCGTCGCCCTGTTGGCTGCGCCTCAAGGCCAGTACGACGTGTCGGTCTTCTCCGACGCTCACAACTTCGTGACCGTCCTCGACGTTCAGTCGACCGACATTCGCGTGCCGCTGACTCAGCGCCGTGGCACCGGCCCGGTCGCCGGGTTCACCGGCCAGTTCGACCTGAGCCAGATCAACACCACCGGCGACGTGACGCTGGGCTTGGCCGGAGCGAGCATCGCTGGCGGCCTGCTCGATCTCGACCTGCAACGCCTGCTCGGCGAGCCCTTCATGACGCGCCTGGAAGTGCCGGGCATGGGCGGCCAGGACGTGCCGCTTCCCGGCGGTCTGGTCGTCTTCGGCCGCGTCTTTGGCTTCGACCTCGATTTCAAGCGCACCTACTACGCCAACACCTCCGGAGGCGCGCGCATCGGCTGGGGCTTGGCCGGTAAGGTGCCGGCCCAACGCCTCTTCTCGTTGTTCCAGAACGGCGGCGGTGGCACCGGAGACGTCTTGACGACGCTCCTTCCGCTCTTCAACCGCTTTGATCACGCCACCAAGCCGCTCAACCTGGTCGAGCAGCCCCGCGTCCAAGACACGGGCGACCTCGACGGTGACGGCGACACCACCGAGATGGTGCCCGACTACGACGCCTTCCCGCAGGAGTCGCTCGCCCCGCACGTGCGCCAGAACTTGGTGACGGACGTGGACGTCTCGAACTTCCCGCAGATGTCCGACGGCGCCGCCGAACTGGCTGTGCTCGTCGGTGGCGCGCTGCTCGACGCACCGGGCTACGTGCCGCTGGGCATCAGCGCGACCAACGACCAAGATGGCGATGGACGCCCCGATACGCGCCGCCTGACCATGGCGCCGCCGCACGGATCGATCTCGGGCGGCCGCTTCGCCATCGTCGCACTCGCTTTCCGCAGCGGCCAGGTCGGCTTCCAGAACGGTGTCCAACTCCCGGATGAATTCTCGGCCTCGCTTTGGAACGGGCAATCGCTGCCGACCGCCGTTGGCCTGGGAACCTTCCCGGATGCTTCGCAAGGCACCATTGACGACAACGCGCGCACCATCTCCGTGACCGCCGATGCCGGTCCGGTGTACCGCGTACGTCTGGTCGGCGAGGAGCGCACCTGGGACGTCTGGTCCAAAGGCGCGCCTGGGGTTCAAGGCACCTTCTCCCATCAAGTAGTCATCCCGACACCCCCTTCTGGGCGCAGCGACCTGTTTACCTCCGCGGAGGTCTTCGTCGACGCAATTGCCGCCCAGGTCACCATGGACGATCTGGTCCGAGCCACTGGCATTGGTCTGCGCGATGCCGGCGTGGTCGCGACCAGCTTTAGCCGCACCAAGATTCGGTGAGCAGACACGATTCGGTGAGTAGACAAACATGAAGTTGTACAACTCGGCCTCCTCGAAGACCCTTTTGGCGTTGGCCGTGGCGCTGTGGCTGGCCCCCGGCTGCAGCGCCAAGTCCTCTGACACTCGCAAAGAGCTGAGCTCGGAGGGCTTGGAGAAGGCAGCCTCTGGGTTGCCGGAAGGCGCACGTACGGAGACCAAATCGGGCAAGCCCGAGCTGGCGCCTCCGTTGCCAACGCTCGAAGATCCGCATTTCGCCGCCTTCGACTTGCTGGTCAACCGTCCGCTCGCCCACCGTGTGGTGCGGGCCGACGTTGCGCCGGCGGTCTCCGTTGACGCAACTGCGCCCGACTTCGTGCGCTATATCCACGGCAACCACGCCAACGACTGGATGCTCGGCGAGAAGCTCGACGGAGCTCTTGCGGCTGCGGTCAAAGCTCGCAAGGCGAGTCTTTGGGTTCCAGCGCTCCGTCCGGGGGCTACTCACGAGCTGCGCATGCGTGTGTTCAACCCCGCGAAGTGGGAGAACAAGCTGACGGTGGCCGTGAACGGCTCGGCGCTGCAGCCCGTCGCACTTGCGGAGGGATGGCAGACCATCAGCATCGAGGTGCCCGCCGACAGCAAGTTGCGCGCGGACAACGAACTCGCGCTGTCGTTCTCCAATCTGGGACGCATCGACGGACGCCTTTCCGGCGGCGCGATCGCTTGGGTCGAACTGGGTCGCCAGGCTTCTGGCGCTCCGACGGTCGAGGACAAGAGCGACCCGAAGGGCGGCGCCAAAGAGGCTGAGGGACAAGAGTCTGAGGGACAAGAGTCTGAGGGACAAGAGGCGTCGGCCGAGGCTGGAGAGGCAGGTGCTGGAAAGGCCGGGGCAGCAGGCGGCGAGAGAGCCGCCGACAAGCCTGACGGCGAACCCGACTACTCGCCCTCGAAGCTACCGCTCGCTCAGGACAAGCTCCAGTTCGACAAGCAGAACGGGTTGGCGTGGTACGTCTGGCTCCCTGAACAAGCCAAGCTCGACCTCGCGCTTCGTGCTCGCGAGGGCTGCGGAGTCAGCGCTGAGGTCTTCGTCGAAGACGAGAGCAACGGCGTCAGCTCGGCGGTGGCCGAGACGCGCAATTTGGTGCTGGGCCGCGGCGAGTCGCAGCAGACCGCCATCGACTTGTCCAAGTGGTCTGGGCAGGTGGCCCGCCTGGAGCTTCGCGCGAGCGATGCCTGCCAGGAAGAGGTGACTGTCGAGAAGGCGGCGCTGGTGGTGCCCGGTGAACAGCCGAAGATGCCCGAGGGGGTCGAGCCTCCGAAGCGTATCATTGTCTGGATGATCGACACCCTTCGCTCCGATTATCTGCCCATCCACTTCGACAGCGACGTAGAGGCGCCAAACCTCCAGAAGCTCGCCGACGAGGGAGCTTCGTTCAAAGTCGCCTACGTGCAAGGTAACGAGTCACGCACCAGCCACGCGGCGTTCTTCACCGGTCAGTACCCCAACAAAAACGGTCTGGTCGGCAAGGGGATCCTGCGTCCGCATCACCACCTCATCCAAGAGGCGGTCAAAGAGAAGGGCTACAAGACCGGCTGCCACGTGGCCAACGGGTACGTGTCGCGCAACGGCGGCTTCGCCCAGGGATGGGATCACTACGTCAACAACCTTCGCGATGGCTGGCGCATCGACGGTGAGGGCATCGCCAAGCACGGCGTCGATTGGGCCAAGAAGACCAAGGACGACCCTTTCTTCTTGTATTTGGGCTCCATCGATCCGCACGTCACCTACCGCGCCCACGACGATCTCATCGGCAAGTACGAAAAGGAGCCGTACCACGGCAAGTACAAGCGCTATCTGTCGGGCGAGGAGCTCGGTAAGATCAAGGGCGGCAAGCCGGTGAGCGAGCGCGACAAGCAGCGCATCATCAACCTCTACAAAAACGAGATCACCTTCAACGACCGCGCCTTCGGCAAGCTGCGAAAAGATCTCGAGGAGGCTGGGTTGTGGGAGGGCACCATGGTCATCGTGACCTCCGATCACGGCGAGGAGTTCTGGGAGCATGGCAGCGTGGGTCACGGCCACAACGTCCATCAAGAACTCGTGCACGTGCCGATCTTGCTGTACTACCCGCCGCTGATCCCGGGAGGGACCAAGGTGGAGGCGGGTGTCGACGTGGTCGACATCTACCCCACGGTCATGGATGCGCTGGGCGCCGAGCGGCCCGACGACCTGCAGGGCAAGAGCATGATTCCGCTCATTCACAACCTGCACGGCGGCTACCCGGAGCCGGCCATCGCCACGCAGTACAAGATCCACTACGCCATGCAGATGCAGCAGTGGAAGCTGTACCTCAAGCGCGGCGACTACGAGCTTTACGATCGCAACGCCGACCACTTCGAGAAGAAGGACGTCTCGGCCAAGCATCCGCTCGCCAGCCGCTTTATGCTCGACGCGATGGGGTGGTTCCGCGCCCACCGCAAAGAGTGGGATAAGGCGACGTGGGGCGTCCCCAGCAAGGTCGCACCGGGCTTCATGGAGAAGGTGTCGGGCGCCAAGAGCGACTGAAACGAACAAGGAACTCTTTGATTCGAGCAGTTGAGAATCGGAGGACTAAGATCGCACCGCATTACCTCTTTACCAACCCGCTCCCAAGACGCAGCCGTGCCCTCGGGGGCGTGGGGCCTGCCGTTTTGGTCGTCGTTGTCTTCTTGTTTGCTGCGGCGCCAGCCGACCTTTCGGCGCAGGAGCACGGTGAGCCCGCCGACGAGCAGCGTAAGCTCAACAATGAAGCCGTCGTCGCCCTCGGCGACGGTGAATATACACGGGCTATCTCGCTGCTCGAGCAGTCGCTTCACATGGGCGAAATGGATGTCGTTTATCTGAACCTGGGCCGCGCCTACCAACTCGCCGGCCGATGCGAAGACGCGGAGGCAGCGCTGCTCGAAGTCGAAGGTGCTCCCGTCTCCAAGGGCGTGCCAGAGGGATTCGTCGCCGACAAGACCCAGCAGTATCTGGAAGAGGTTCGGACCACCTGTGAGCCTGATGTCGCTCATTCTGCTCCGACGGACGACGACGTGCAGCAGGGCGTCGGCGTGCGAGTGGCCCCACCCGCCAAAACCTCGCCAGTGGAGTCTAGCGAAGCCCATACGCTCGGTTACGTGCTAACCGGGGCCGGCCTTGCTGCAGGCGGCACCGCGCTGGTGCTGAATATCTTGGCGAGAAATGTCGAGGAGCACGCCATCGACCAAGCTAGTTCGTCGAGTCCAGTCTCCCCGGCGGTCATCACCCAACGCGAGTTCGCCGAGGAGCGCGAACGCTATGAGGCGCTCCAAACCGGCGCGCTCTCCTCCGCGCTGGTTGGCGGTGCGCTCATCGGCGCTGGGCTCTATGTGCTACTGACCGACGACGAGGGTCAATCACAAGCATCCGTCGGCCTAGAGGCCGGCAAAGGCGTGCTGGGCGTGAGCTTTGGCGGTTCGTTTTAACCGAGGAGAGGACCATGAAAGCTTGTCACCGGACTCTGCTCGCAGGAATCGGCCTGCTCTCAGTCGTATCACTTTCGAGCGGCTGCAAGGCCGACTTCGATGCGGCCGACTATACTTTCGCGTGCGATCCGAGCCGGCCTTCGGACTGCGCCGAAGGCTTCGAATGCGTCTATGTGCCCAGCCAAGGAACCGAGCTTTGCGTCGAGGGAGGCGCGAGCTTCGACGCGGGAAGCGATGCCACCTCGGTGCCCGACGTGCTCTCTGACACGGCGGATGGATCACAGGACGGTTGCGATGCGAGCAGTTGCGCGACTCGCTACCAGCAGGTGGTCAGCGCCGAGGCCCATTCTTGCGGGCTCGAGCTCGACGGCACGGTGGAATGCTGGGGGTGGCCGGGCGAGGGGCGCACCGCAGCGCCTGATGGAACCTTCACCAAGATTGCCGCTGGCGAAGACCATACCTGCGGAATCACCACCGAGCAGCATATCGAATGCTGGGGGAAGTCCTCCGAGGAAGGTCGCACTGAGGGCCAAGAGGGCCCGTTTGTCGATCTCGCCGTTGGCACCCACCACAACTGCGCGTTGCGCCCAGGCGGCAGCGTCTTTTGTTGGGGGGCCAATTCGTTCGGGGAGAGCACCCCGCCGGATGCCACCTTCGAGCAGATATCTGCCGGCAGCGCTCATACCTGTGGCATCGACACCGACGGCTCGATATCGTGTTGGGGCTTCGACTCCGACGACGCGACCAATGCTCCCTCCGGCGCCTTCAAGCAGGTCTCGGTGGGCGATGGCGTCACCGAGCGTACCAGTTGCGCAGTTGCCATGAACGGCGACGTCACATGCTGGGGCACCAATGGCTACCGCCAAGCTGATGCGCGTCCGGGACCGTTCAGGCAAGTTTCTGTGGGCGTGAAGCACACCTGCGGAGTGCGAACGGATGGAAGTATAGACTGTTGGGGGGCGAACCCCTTTGGGCAGCTCGGGCCGGTCCAGGGAGTGTTCGTGCAAGTGAGCGCCGGTGAGTCACACACCTGCGCGGTCGCCGAAGACGACAGCGTCAAGTGCTGGGGCTACTCCGAGGATGGTCGGCTCGACGCTCCGTGAGCGCGATACGAGTCGCTGAACCGGTATGGCCGAGCCTCCCCACTGCTTGTTGGTGTATTCGCTTACTCGGCCGCCCGAGCCTGTTCGGATTGCTCGGTTTTGTCGAAGAACTCGATGGTGCGATAGGGGTAAGGAATCTCGATGCCGGCCTCGTCGAGGGCGTATTTGACAGAGGTTGCGACCTCATCCTGGGCGTTTTTGACTCCCGAAATCGTCGAGGGGGTCCAGTAACGGATGTGGAAGTTGACCGAGCTGTCGCCGTGCTCCATCAAAAAGATCTGAGGCGCGGGATCTTCGAGCACCGTCTCACAGCCGTTGACGGCCTCGCGAATGACCTCGCGAGCCGTCTCGATATCCTCGTCGTAGCCGATACCGGTCACAAACGTGGTGCGTCGGTGGGGGAACGCGGTGCGCACGGTCATCGGGTTGGTGAAGATGGCCGAGTTGGGGATGATGACGCGTTGGCCGTCGTAGGTCTCGATGCTGGTGCTGCGAATCGAGATATGCTCGACCGTGCCCTCGTAGCCGTTGGTCTCGATCTGGTCGCCGATGACGAACGGGCGGCCCGACAAGATGAGGATACCCGCCAAAAAGTTCTCGAAGATATCCTTGAACGCAAAACCGATGGCCACACTGGAGAGGCCGAGCACGCTGACCAGGTGGCCGGCACTCAACCCCGGGAAAATGATCGCCGCGGCGGCAAAGGCGCCGACCACGATGACCAGCACCTTGGTGATCGTGCCGAAGAGGCTCTGGAGGCTCTTGTCCTCGGTGAACCGGCTCGAGAAACCCGACACGGTGCGCTTGGCTAGCGAGGCCAAGACCAAGAACACCACGAACACGACAATCGCGATGCCGATAGCGGGCACGATGGCCAGAAACGAGTTCACGTACTCCAAGAGTACATCTTGGAGCTTCAACAGTTGGTTGACGGATTCATCCATAGACGACTGCGTCGATCAGAATTAACGAAGCTTAGAGCGCGCAAAAAATAACCCCCAAGCGCAAGCGGTCAAGCGCGAGGGGGTTACCGTGTTCTATGATGCAGTGAGGGGGCTCAGAGGTTCATTCTTTCTCTTTGGCCCACTCGTAGCCCAGGTCGTCGAGCGACAAATCACCGTCTTCGACGGCGTCTTTGGCGCGCTCGTGACGCTCGATGTCCCACACGCGCAGGCCGCGGTGGTCGACGGAGCGCTGATTGCCCTCAGCGTCGAGCTCATTGGGCCGAAGGATGATGACCGTGTAGCGGTAGCTGGTCGCGCGCGGGTCGCTGAGCCCCTCGGTCAACAGCAGGTAGTGGTCGCTGCCGTCGAGGCGGATGCGCCGAAGATCGGCGTCGCTTCCGGCGACCAGGATCTCTTCACCGGCGTCGGCCGCCTGGATGTAGTCGGTCTTGCTGGCGAAGCGCTCGCGAAAGGGGCCCTCCGAGTGGGTCATCTCGTAGAAGAGGGCGAACATGTTGTTCTCGCGCACTTGGCGCAACAGCTTGAACATGCCCCAGGCGTTGGTTCCCTGATGGATCAGGTCCTCGACGCCTGCCGAGCGCTTCTCGGCCTCACGCTGCATGCGGTGGGCGCGCTGGCAGCACTTTTTGTACTTGCGCCCACTGCCACACGGGCAGGGATCGTTACGACCAATATCCTCGGGCACTTCCGACAGGGGAATGGGATTCGACATGGCGAAATCCTCTACAAAAGTTCAAATGGAAAACGTGTGACGAAAAACTAGTAGACTCAGTCGAGCCGGACCAGCGCGAGGTGGCCTAGCGGAACTGTACGCGCTGGCGTTGCATCGGCATGCGGTCCAAGTGGAACTGATACCACAGCTGATTCCAGCTACGCATCTTCATTTTGCGGTTGTTCTTGAGCGCCTTGAGGTTGCGCTCGGTCTTGTCGTGGCCGTCCAGGTGCTCCAAGCCCCGGTTGAGTACGTCGATGGCCTTGTCGCGCTGCTTGGTCTTCCACAAGCAGTAGGCGTACAGGTTCCAGAGCAGCGCCTCTTTTTTGTTGGCCGCCACGGCCTCCTCGAAGACGCGCTCCATCTCGTCGAACTTGCGACGCTTGTAGTAGAGCACACCGAGCATGGCTTTGGCGGTCCAGTTTTTGGCGAACGCGTTCTTCAGGTAAGGCTCGGCCTCGTCGAAGCGCTGGGCGACGTACAGAAGCGTACCGATCTGCGCGTCGATCTGGGCCTTGACGAAGAACTGCCACTTTCCAATCGGGTAGCCCGATTTGAAGATCTCGACGGCGCGGTCGATGTTGCGGCTCTGAAGCTGCTGCTGAGCCTGCTCGGCCAGCGCCTGTACCTGCTTCATGGAGCGGCGCGCCAAGTAGAAATAGGTACCCAGAAGCGCGATGACGCCCGGCACAATGCCGTAAAGAAGCGAGAAGTCCCCGCCGCCCACGGCGAAGCCGAAGAGCAGCGTGGCGACGACGCCGGCGCCCAATGCAATGAGAAGGTTATACATATCTTGGTGTTGAAATTCTGGTGCAGTGAAGTCCTGTCAGTTTCCGGCTGAACAATGCACTCAAGGCACCGGGAATTCCCCGCACAGCTCTTCGACTTCGCCGCGAATGCGCTCGAGCACGGCGTCGTCGTCGGCGTTGGCGATGGCCTCGTCGGTCCAGGCGACGATCTGGCGCATCTCGTCTTCCTTCATGCCGCGGGTGGTCACCGACGGGGTGCCGATGCGGATGCCCGACGGGTCGAACGGCGAGCGCTCGTCGAACGGGATGGAGTTGGCGTTGCACACGATGCCGGCCTTGGCCATCGCCGTCGAGGCGATCTTGCCGGTGCTTCCTCGGCCGGTGACGTCGACGAGTAGCAGGTGGTTGTCGGTGCCGCCGCTGACGAGGTCGAACCCGCGCTCGTTGAACGCATCGGCCATGGCGCGAGCGTTGCTGACGATCTGAGCGGCGTAGTCCTTGAAGTCGGGCTGCAGCGCCTCCTTGAAGGCAATCGCCAGGGCGGCGATGGCGTGCATGTGAGGGCCTCCCTGCAGGGCAGGGAAGACCGCCCGGTCGATGTCCTTGGCATACTCCTCTTTGCACATCAACAGCCCGCCGCGCGGGCCGCGCAGCGTCTTGTGCGTGGTCGACGAGACCACGTCGGCCACGGGGACCGGGCTGGGGTGGACGCCGGCGGCGACCAGTCCCGAGATATGGGCGATGTCGGCGACGAGCTTGGCGCCGACCTCCTCGGCGATCTCGGCGAAGCGCTCGAAGTCGATGGTGCGCGGGTAGGCCGAGGCGCCGCAGAAGATGACCTTCGGCTTGACCTCTTTGGCGACGCGGCGCACCTCGTCGTAGTCGATGAGGTGGGTCTCCTTGTCGACGCCATAGTGGTGGGCGTCGTAGAACCGCCCGGAGAAGTTGACCTTCCAGCCGTGGGTCAGGTGGCCGCCGAAGGGAAGCCCCATCCCCAGTACCGAGTCACCGACGTCGCACAAGGCGTAGTAGGCCGCCAGGTTGGCCGGAGAGCCCGAATAGGGCTGCACGTTGACGTGCTCGGCGCCGAAGAGCTCCTTGCCACGGTCACGCGCCAGGTTCTCGACCGCGTCGGTGAAATCCTGCCCCTCGTAGTAGCGTCGACCCGGGTAGCCCTCGCTGTACTTGTTGGTCAGCACGGAGCCGGTTGCCTGCAGCACCGCCCGCGAGGTGTAGTTCTCACTGGCGATGAGCCGAATCGTGTTGGCCTGGCGCTCTTCCTCGGCGCGGATGATGTCGTAGACGTCTTGATCAGTCTGAGCGACGGCGTCGAGTTCGTGGTGCGGGTCAGTCATGTCGGGGCTCCGAGGTGGATAGAGTTATACTGCTCGGTGGATTCGAATCGTTGGTCGAGCGGTGAAGCCCCGAGGCTCACCTCGGGGCTTCACATGCGATACGTTCCGCGGGCAGCAAGTGTCGCCGCTCCGCCGATTACTCTGCGGCGGCCGGAGCCGTGTCGGGCTCGGTGGTTACCGGCTTTTTGCGCGTGACCATGTTGTCGGCGATCAGTTCGGCCAAGTCGAGCAGGCGCACGTGACCGGCGCCGCGGTGCTTGAGGCCGTCGTCGAACATCGTCAGGCAGAACGGACAGTTGACCGCGATGGCATCGGGATCGGTCTCCAGCGCCTGGTCGGTACGCTCGACGTTGACGCGCTTGCCCAGGTCCTCCTCCATCCACATGCGACCACCACCGGCGCCGCAGCAGAAGCTCTGGCGCTTGTTGAGGTCCATCTCCTGGCGCTCGACGCCGGGGATGCTGTCGAGGACGTCGCGCGGATCGTCGTACGATTTGTCCCAGCGACCGATGTAGCACGAATCGTGGTACGTGATCTTCTGGGTGCCCGCGTGGTTCAACTTGATGCGTCCGGTCTTGAGCAGGTCGGCCAAAAACTCGGTGTGGTGGACCACTTCGTAGTTGCCGCCGAGCTGCGGGTACTCCTTGCCAATCGTGTGGAAGCAGTGCGGACAGGTCGTCACGATCTTGGTGACGCCGTAGTTGTTGAGCGTCTCGATGTTCTGGGTGGCGAGCATCCAGTACAGGTACTCGTTACCGATACGCCGCGCCGGGTCGCCGGTGCAGGCTTCTTCGGGGCCCAGAATCGCGAACGAGGAGTCCGCCTCCTTGAGGATCTTGGCGAACGACTTGGTGACGCGCTTTTGGCGATCGTCGAAGCTGCCGGCGCAACCAACCCAAAAGAGGTATTCGGGCGCCTCGGACAGCTCGCTCAGCAGCGGGATGTCGAGTCCTTCGGCCCAGTCGGCGCGGTACGACCCGGAGATGCCCCACGGGTTCGAGTTGTTCTCCATGTTACGGAAGGTCCGGCTGACCTCCGGGGAGAAGTCGGCTTCCATGAGCGCCAGGTAACGACGCATGTCGACGATGGTGTCGACGTGCTCGATGAACACCGGGCAGTTGGCCACACACGCGCCACAGGTCGTGCAGGCCCACAGCTCCTCGCGGGTGATCACCTCGCCGGTCAGGCGCGGGTAATCCTCGGGGAGCTCTTCTTTGTTGCGCACGACCATCTCGCCTTTTTCCCGAAGCGTGTCCTTGATCTTGTGGATGATCATCATCGGGTTGAGCGGCTTGCCGGTGTTGAACGCCGGGCAGTAGTGCTCGCAGCGGCCACACTCGGTGCACGCATAGGTGTCGAGCAGCTGCTTCCAGGTGAGCTCCTCGACGTAGCCGACGCCGTACGACTCGAGGTTCGGATCCTCCATGTCGATGGGGTAGAGCGCGCCGTTGGGCTCGTGCTTCTTGAAGAAGATGTTGGGCATGGCACCGATAAGGTGCAGGTGCTTTCCGAACGGAATGTAGTTCGCAAAGAAGACGACGATGCCCAAGTGGATCCAGTAGTTGACGTGGTAGAGCCAGAAGAAGCCTGCGCGATCGAGCCCGGCGCCGGCGAACAGGTTCGCGGTCGCCAGAGCAATCGGGGTGAAGCGCGGATCGTGGCCTAGGGGCTGATCGGTCATGTAGGCGATCTCGGCGCCGTTGGCCATGAACTTGGTCAGCATCAGGCCGCCGATGAGCGCCAAAATAACGGCGGCGTCTCCGGAGGCCAGACTGTGCTGGGGGCGCACGATGTAGCGGCGCACCGCGGCGATACAAATCGCCACGAAGACGATGCCGCCGAAAATGTCCTGCAAGAAGAGCATGACATTGTAGGTCCCTTCACCCACCAGATACGAGAAGTGGAAGTCAAAGACCACCGCTCGGATCATGTACTCGATGGTCTCGAGCTGGAGGATGAGGAATCCCCAGAAGATAAAGAGGTGGACCATGCCCGCCGGCTCTTGAATGACGCGACGCTGGCCGATGACATAGGTCAAGAACCCTTTGATGCGCTCGGGCACATCGTTGATCTTGAGCTCGCCTTTTCCCCACGCCACGTAGCGCAGCAGCCAGTAGACCGTGCGTGCGGCAAAACCAAATCCGACAACGAGCAGGAGGGCGATCAGTCCTCGCCGTACCCACTCATGAACTTCACCTGCAACGAGAGCTGTTTCCACGACTCTTAGCTCCTCTTGAGTATAGCCTGAAACGACCCGCTTCCTTTAGTAACGGGCGCATGGGCCGTTGACCGCCACGTTACATAACCGACTCGCGGCCGAACGGCAACCCGAGCGAGGCGACAGTGTGGGTCGACGTAAACAAGTGAACCAGTTAGACTCGCACACGTTAGATGCAACCCACCGTCTACTGGAGCGCTCAACCATGTCTGACTTGGTCGTTGGAATCGACCTCGGTACGTCGAACTCAGTCATCACCGTCTCGCTTGAAGGCGAGCCCATTGTCATCCCTGACGAGCAGGGCAACCGTATCCACCCGTCGATGGTCTACTTCCGTGAGGACGGGCGCACGGTGGTGGGCAACCGGGCAAAAGGGCACCGCGTCGAGGATCCGGCGCATACGGTGTTCAGCGCCAAGCGCCTGATCGGTCGTCCGTACAACGACCCGGATGTGAAACTACTGATGGGCTCGTTTCCTTTCCCGATCGTCGAAGCGGGCGACGGTTCGCCGCGTTTCCACGTCTATGATCAGCTCCATCCGCCCGAGGGGATCTCGGGCCGAGTGCTGCACTACTTGAAGGGCCTCGCCCAAGAATATCTGGGCCAAGAGATCTCCAAAGCAATCATTACGGTGCCGGCGAACTTCGACGAAGGGCAGCGCCGGGCGACCAAACGAGCGGCCGACCTGGCCGGCCTCGAAGTACTTCGCCTGATCAACGAGCCCACCGCCGCAGCGCTCGCTTATGGCCACGGCCAGGGCAAACGTGAGCGTGTGGCGATCTATGACTTTGGCGGCGGCACCTTCGATATCACCATCCTCGAGCTTCGCGGCGACGTCTTTCAGGTCTTGTCGACCGCCGGCGACAGCTATCTGGGCGGCGACGACTTCGATAACCGCCTGGTCCAGGCGATGCTCAACGCGTTCGAGAAGCAGTACGGCTACGATCTGTCCGGCGAAATGTCGGTGCGACAACGCCTCAAGGCGGTGGCAGAGGATGTTAAGCACAGTTTGAGCGACCGCGAGTCGGTCACCGTGCAGGTAACCGAATACGTGCCGGGCAGCCTGACCGAGCTCGACCTGGAGTTTACCCTCGACCGTAACGCCTTCGACCGCCGCTGCGCCGACATCGTCGACAAGTCGCTCGAGACCTGCGAAGAGGCGCTACGCGTCGCCGGAATGCAGCGCGCAGAGATCGATCACCTGGTCTTGGTGGGCGGCTCGACGCGCGTGCCGCTGGTTCAGCAGCGCGTCCAGCAATTCTTCAACCGTCGCCCGGTCGTCGACATCAACCCCGACGAGGTCGTCTCCATCGGCGCGGCGATCTTGGGGGCCTCGCTCGTCACCAGCCAGGACGCGCCCGAGCAGTCGCACTTCCCGATGATGAACGCCGGCGCCTCGATGAATGCGGACGGTTCGGTCTCGGTCGACGCTCAGATCGACAACGACGACTCTTGGATCGACTCGTTGGAGCAAGAGCAGCAACGCCAGCAGCAAAGCCGCGGGCCCGTGCTCATCGACGTCACGCCGCATGCCCTGGGGGTGGCGACCGTCGGCGGCGTCATGGACATCATCATCGAGCGCAACGGCTCGCTTCCGCTCGAGCGATCGCGCTACTTCTCGACCTCACGCGACAATCAGACGCGCGTGGTTCTTCCCATCTATGCCGGCAATAGCCGACGCATCGAGGATAACCGTCAGTTGGGTAGCCTCGAGTTGACCGACATCCCCCCGGGGCCGCGCGAGGATGTCAAGATCGAGGTGGCCTTCGAGGTCGACACCGACGGCATGCTCAGCGTGCGCGCCACCGACATGCGTACGGGAATGAACCAGTTCGTCCGCCTGTCCATTACGGGCCAGACGGAGGTCGAAGAGGAGTACGACGCGACCGATCTATTGATGTAGCTCGGTGCGGCGTTGCATTCGACCCAAAACCTGTTATGGATGCAGCCGAATCAACCGCACCGTTACATATATCGGCATCGCATGTTCGAATTAAGACACAGAGTAGCCATCGTGCTGGTAGGTTTTTCCCTCCTCGGCACGGCGTGTGAGTCCGACGAATTCCAAGATGCGCCCAGCGCCAGTGCCCCCGACCGGGCTCAGGCGCAGGCCCCGAGCGCCACGCCACCTGCGCGGCCCGGCGCTTCGCAAAACCTGCCGGCGGATCATCCCCCGGTCGCCCAGCGCGGCGGCACGGCGGCAGGTGGCCAAATGGGCGGAGGGCAAATGGGAGGCAACTCCCAGGTAGCGCCGCCGCAGACCGACCAGCAGGGCATGTCTCCCTCACAATTCGGCAAGGTAGGCCCGCTGCGCTGGTCGACGCCCGAGTCTTGGCGCGCGGTCAAGCCGGCGTCGAGCTTTCGCCTCGCCGAGTATCACCTTCCGGGCGAGCAAGGCGGGCAGCCGGCCACTTTGACGGCCTTCTATTTTGGCAAGGGCGCAGGTGGCTCGATCCAAGCCAACTTCGACCGCTGGGTCGGCCAGTTCACCCAAACCGAAGCCAAACCGGTGCAGACCACGCGCCAAGTCAATGGCTTGAAGGTCCACCTGATCGATGTGTCGGGCACCTTCCAAGTCGGCGCGGCTATGGGCGGGGGGCAGGCGCAGCCGAATTGGCGCATGCGCGGCGCAATCGTCGAGAGCCAGGCGGGCAATTTCTTCTTCAAGTTGACTGGACCGAAGTCGACGGTGGCCGCTCACCAAGATGGTTTCGAGAGTTTTGTTTCGAGCTTCAAGGCCGCCGGCTCCGGAGAATGACGGCGCGACACGCGGCGGGAATGTCCGCGTGCGGCGACCGTTGTGTAGACCGGATTGACGAGACAGTCATCGAACTAGCAGCCAATTTGTCGTGAAGCCTCCACGGAGGCGAGGGTAGCAGGCGATATGCTCGACGAAGAACGCAGACATCTCATCGAGGAAGAATGCGGTGTGTTTGGTATTCTCGGCAACGAGGAAGCCGCCAATCACACCTATCTTGGCCTGCACGCTCTGCAGCACCGCGGCCAAGAGAGCGCCGGCATCGCGACGACCATCGCGGGCGACCACAACATGTATGTGCAGCGCCGCCAGGGGTTGGTCAGCGAGCAGTTCACCGAAGATGTGCTCTCGCGGCTGCCCGGCGACGCCGCCATCGGCCACGTGCGCTACAGCACCTCGGGTGAGTCGGCGATTCGCAACGCCCAGCCTATCAGCGTCTCGACCAAGTACGGCCCCATCGCTCTGGCGCACAACGGCAACTTGACCAACGCCGGGGCGCTTCGCGCGAAGCTCGAGTCTCAGGGGAGTATCTTCGGCACCACGACCGACACCGAAGTGATCGCGCACCTGATCGCGAAGAGCCTGGCAGACAATATGCTCGACGCGATCATCGACGCGCTCAATCAGGTACAGGGCGCCTTTAGCCTGGTCTGCCTGACCCCCGAGTTCATGATCGGTCTGCGTGATCCCAACGGGGTGCGCCCGCTATGTGTGGGACATCTCGATGGCGCACGTGTGGTGTCGAGTGAGCCCACGAGCTTCACGCTGATGGGCGCATCGTTCGAGCGCGAGCTCGAGCCCGGTGAGATGTTTGTCACCTACCGCGACGGCACCGAAAAGTGGATGGAGCCGTTTCGCAAGCAAACGCCCACGCCTTGCATCTTCGAACTCGTGTATTTCTCGCGGCCTGACAGCACGGTTTTCGGACGCGATGTCTATGGCGTGCGCAAGCGCATGGGCAACATTTTGGCGCGTGAGTCGGGTGTGGAGGCTGACGTGGTCGTCCCTGTCCCCGATTCGGGAGTACCGGCGGCGCTCGGCTTCGCCCAAGAGAGCGGCGTGCCGTACGAAGTCGGCTTGGTGCGCAGCCACTACGTGGGGCGCACCTTCATCGAGCCGTCTAGCCAGATTCGGCACTTCGGCGTCAAGCTCAAGCTCAGCCCGGTGCAGTCTGTGCTGGAGGGCAAGCGGGTGGTGGTCGTCGACGACTCGATTGTGCGCGGCACCACGTCGCGCAAAATCATCAAGATGGTCCGCGAGGCGGGCGCCAAAGAGGTGCACTTTCGCGTGGCCAGTCCGCAGACCACGCACCCGTGCTTCTACGGCATCGACACCCCCGAGCGCAGCCAGCTCATCGCTGCGAGTCACTCGCTCGAGGAGATTCGCAAGTATATCACCGCCGATACGCTGGCTTACTTGTCGATCAAGGGGCTGCGTGAAGCCGTGAGCACGAACACCGAGGACGGCCAGTCGGGCTTCTGTGAGGCATGCTTCACGGGCGATTACCCGATTCCGTTGGCGAGCAACGACCGCAAAAAGGCTGCTGAGGAGCCCGGCAAAGAGAAGGTCGAGGCAACGGTCGGCGAGCCCGGCGAGATGGTCGGCGCGCCGCCAGCGGAGTGAGGACTATCTAGCGGCTAATTGGGCGGACAAGAAACAATTTGAGGGTCGTGTTAGCGAGAGTGGTTGCTAACACGACCCTCAAATTGTTTCTTGTATCCTAAAATAGTCCCGAAGAGAGCTTCTGGCCCACGACCAACAGGTCCATCGTCACGCCCACGCCCCAGTGCAGCAGTGCCCCGGGGATCCACGACTTGCTCTGGATCGCCAGATACCCGAGCGCCAGGCCGGCGATGATGGCGCCCAAAGTCTCGGGCACCGGCTTCGAGAAGTGAATCATGCAGTAGGGCACGGTCATGATCACGACGGCGTAGTAGCCGAACTTCTTGAAGAGCGCGAAGATCAGAAACCCTCGGAAGAACGCCTCCAGCGAGAAGAATTGCACTCCGTAGGCCACCTCGTAGAGCACGAAATGTGCCACCGAGTCGGTCGCGTTGTCGTAGAACGGGTACTTGTGCTGGAAGCTCTCCGTGAAGCTCATCGCCACCAGAACGGGCAGCATCACCAGGTAGAGGAGGGCGTAGATCTTGCCGTGGCCCTTCTTCCACATGCGAAAGCCATAGTCGCGCGGCGATTCACGAAACCACCACACGATGCAAGCCAGGGGGATGACAATACGCAGAAGGATGCTCGCCAGGGCCCAACCCCAGTAGGGGATCAGCCCGCGGTAGACACTCGTGTCGAGGTCGAGGGCGCCGGCGATGGCCATCTCGACGGTGTGGCTGCGGAAAAATCCGGGGCGACCGTAGTAGAAAAACACGGTCAACAGCACGCATGTGAGCACGAGCACACCCACGGTGCGCCCGTCGAGAGAGACGGGCGCACCTCCGTTGGCTCTGAGTTCAGCGCGGGCTTCAGCCAGAAAGTTACGAAGGGAAGTAAACAGCGGGTTTTTCATCAAAGACTAGCGGCGGGTCCAGGAGTCGGCGCGGCCGTCGGCATCGATGTCACGGCCGATACGGTCGAGAGAGCCCTCTTCATAGAACTCCCAGTAGTCAACCTTCGAGTCTTGGTTGAGGTCTTTCTCGACGCGAATGATCTTGCCATCGGCGTAGTAGCGCGTCTCGACGACTTCGGACGCATCCTCGGAGAGCACCTCTTTTTTGACCAGTTCGCCATTGCCAAAGTAGCTCACCGTGTCGGCCTTGCCATCGAGATCGACATCGAGGCGCTCTTTGAGCGGGGTTCCGTTCTTGTTGTACAGGCGCACAATGTCGATCTTGCCGTCGGAGTTGACGTCGACTTCTTTTTTGCGAAGTCGGCGCTTGGTGATCGACTTGTCATCGGGGTCGGGGTACTCCTCGAAATACTTGACCACGTCGGGCTTGTCGTCCTCGTCGAGGGTGTACCGCTCGACGATGAGCCCGTCCTCCTTGGAGGTCGTCAGGCTCGGGCCCAGGTTCTGCAGGCCGTCGTCGCGGCCCTTCTTTGCGGCTTCGTCGCTGCTGCAGCCGGCAGCGCTGGCTGCCACAACGGCCACGAGGCCGACGAATGCGAAAAGACGTTTCATGATGCTACTCCAAGGTGATTCGCAAGCTCATCCGACGTTCAGATGTGGGCAAATTAGCACAGATACCCAGCCGGTGCGAACTTTTGTGGTGCACCAGACTTCACGTGCGGTGCAGCGCTGGCTGACGTGGTTCCACGTTTGTAACCCTCGGTCGAGCTTTGCATCAAGCAGGGTTTTGTTGCCGGAACCGTGGTGACGGTGGCACTTGCCTGGCTTGTCTCGATCTCGAGGCTGGCAATTGCGAATTCCAAGTCAGCAAAGTGCCGAGCAGTTTGACCTGTGCTCGCGCAGTGAGTTATGAAGGCGCGACCAAAGGTCCGGCATCGATTCGGCATAAACGCAAATGCCCATTGGTTGTGGACCCGGGACAGATAACATCTCTCGCGAGAACGTTCGCCCTCGAGGCGCTCGATGGCGCCAGAAGGTCTTCTGACGGACAACGCTTAGTATGGCGAAACGCAAAATCGACCAGAATAAAATCCGCAACTTTTCGATCATCGCCCACATCGACCACGGAAAGTCGACGTTGGCGGACCGGATCTTGGACGAAACGCGCGCGATCGAAGCGCGTGACAAAAAAGAGCAGTTCCTCGATTCGATGGATCTCGAGCGGGAGCGCGGGATCACCATCAAGGCGCAGTCGGTGCGCTTGGAGTACGAGGCCGACGACGGCGAGACGTATTTGCTCAACCTCATCGACACCCCGGGTCACGTCGACTTCACCTACGAAGTCTCGCGTAGCCTGCAGGCGTGCGAGGGGGCTGTGCTGGTCGTCGATGCCTCGCAGGGCGTCGAAGCCCAGACGGTGGCCAACGTCTACTTGGCGCTGGACGCCGATCTCGAGCTCATTCCGGTGCTCAACAAGATCGACCTTCCGGCTGCCGATGTCGACCGGGTCAAAGAGGATATCGAGGAGACAATCGGCCTCGATGCAACCGATGCGATCCCGGCGAGCGCCAAGAACGGCATCGGGATCCACGAGATTCTCGAGGCGGTCGTCGACCAGGTTCCCCCGCCCGAAGGTGATCCGAACGCGCCGCTCAAGGCGTTGGTCTTCGACAGTTGGTTCGACCCGTACCGCGGCGTGATCAACCTGGTCCGCGTGACTCAGGGCACGCTCAAAAAGGGCGAGAAGATCAAGTGGATGGCGTCGGGGGCCAAAGGAGACGTCGAAGAACTCGGCGTCTACACCCCCAAACCCACTGCGGTCGATTCACTTGGCCCCGGCGAGGTCGGGTTCGTCATCTCGATGATCAAAGACGTCGGCTTGGCCAAGGTCGGTGACACTGTCACCTCGGCCAAGAACTCGGCCGACGAGCCGTTGCCCGGCTTCAAAGACGTCAAGCCGATGGTCTTCTGCGGGTTTTTCCCGGTCGACTCTTCCGACTATGATGAGCTCAAGGATGCGCTCGAGAAGTTGTCGCTCAACGATTCGAGCGTCAGTTTCGAGCCCGAGACCAGCCAGGCGCTCGGCTTCGGGTTTCGATGCGGCTTCCTCGGCCTGCTCCACATGGAGATCATCCAGGAGCGCCTCGAGCGTGAGTACGACCTCGACCTGATCACGACCGCACCGTCGGTCGTCTACAACGTCTTCACCAAAGAGGGCGAAGTCCTCAAGGTCGAAAACCCGAGCGAGCTGCCCGACGTGCAGGATATCGACACGATCGAGGAGCCGTACGTCCGCGCCACGATTCACGTGCCGCCCGATCATGTCGGTCCCGTCCTGAAGTTGTGTGAAGAGCGACGCGGCGAGCAGAAGGACTTGCGCTATTCCGGGCCGAACCGAGTCATCCTCACCTACGAGATTCCGATGAACGAGGTGATGTATGACTTCTACGACCGCCTCAAATCCTGCTCGCGAGGCTACGCGAGCTTAGATTATGATGTGATTGGCTATCGTCCGGGGGATCTGGTCAAGCTCGATATCCTGGTCAACAAGGAAGTCGTCGATGCATTGAGTATCATCGTGCACCGAGACTTCGCCTATGATCGGGGCAGAGCGCTGGCAAAGAAGCTCAAAGAGGTCATTCACCAGCAGCTCTTCGAAATCCCCATCCAGGCAGCCATCGGCTCGAGGGTGGTGGCTCGAGAGACCATCCGGGCGCTGCGCAAAAACGTCACCGCCAAATGTTATGGCGGCGACGTGAGCCGAAAGCGCAAGCTGCTCGAGCGCCAGAAGGAAGGCAAGAAGCGCATGAAGCAAGTCGGGACCGTCGAAATCCCGCAGGAGGCCTTCCTTGCTGTACTGAGTATTGACGAAGACTGACGGGGCGAGCGTGGCGAACACCAACACAACCGAATCGAGAGACCTGGAAGGGGCGCGCCAGTTCGTGCGCCACGCTCAGGGGCGTCTCGATCGTGCCCACGGGCTGTCGGATGACGTACAGCGTCAGCTCCAAAACCGCCTCAATGAGGTGCGCCATCTCATCGAGGATGGCGAAGCCGAAGCTGCGCATGCCAAGATCGACGAGCTGTCTCCGTGGCTCGACAAGCAGCTCGAAGGCAAAGAAAAGACGGTGCTGCGCGAGTATGCCGAGAGCATCGGTCTGGCCATTCTGTTCGCGTTGATCCTGCGCGGCTTTGTCCTCGAAGCGTTCAAGATTCCCACCGGCAGCATGATCCCGACGCTGTTGGTCGGCGACCACCTCTTCGTCAACAAGTTCATCTATGGCATTCGCGTGCCGTTCACCGAGACGTACCTGACGCGTTTCGAACAGCCCGATCGCGGCGAAGTCATCGTTTTTAAATTCCCCGGCGCCGAGGCCAGGCAGTATCTGGCCAAGCAGCCGGCCTCCAGGCGCGAGTGCATCGACACGGCGAGCCTGGTGGAGGAAAAAGACTTCATCAAGCGCATCGTGGGCATCGAAGGCGATACCGTCGAGCTGCGTGACAATCAGCTCATTATCAACGGTGAGCCGGTCGAGCGTACCTTTGTGAGCAAAGAGTCGACGGGCAACTACCTCTTCCCGCATCAAGTCTCCGAAGTCGAGGAGCTCAACGGCCACGAGTACACCATCCAGTACTCGGGCAAACACGAGAATTTCGGGCCGATCAAGGTCAAGAAGGACCACGTCTTCGTCATGGGCGACAACCGGGACAACTCCTCGGACGGTCGCTGCTGGGGGCAGGTCCCTGTCGAGAATATCAAAGGCCGGGCGATGATCATCTGGTTATCGCTCGGGCCCGACTCGATTCGCTGGGATCGGCTCGGGCAGGTGATTCATTGAGTCGGATAAACCTACAACTGTAACACGGCTGATCCCGATGGATTTAATTGGACTGAAAGACCTCTCGACGCAGCAAATCAACCAATTTCTCGATCGGGCCGAGGCGTTGCTCGATGGCGATGGCAATCATAGAACGCCCGCCAAGTACCGAAGGGAGCTCGACGGCGTGTCCGTCGCGCTCCTTTTCTTCGAGCCGAGCACGCGAACACGCGTCAGCTTCGAACTCGCCGCCAAGCAACTCGGCGCGCACACCGTGCGTGTGGGCAGCGAAGAGAGCAGCATCCAGAAGGGCGAGTCGGTGCTCGACACCTGCCGCAACCTCGAAGCGATGGGCCTCGATGCGCTCGTCGTACGCCACAACGAGCGGCATCTGCCCTACGCGGTCAAAGATCGCGTCGACATCCCGCTTATCAACGCCGGCAATGGAAGCGGAGAGCACCCGACTCAGGCGCTCATCGATGCGCTGACCCTTCGGCGCGCTTTTCGCCGACGCGGCGAGCCACTCGAAGGGAAGCGGGTGGCCATCATCGGCGATATCGTCCACAGCCGAGTAGCGCGAAGCGACGTTTATGCGCTGCGCAAGCTGGGCTGTGAGGTCGTGCTCGCCGGCCCGTCGATGCTCGTGCCGAAGGACGGCGACGAGAAGTGGAACGCCGAGCGGGCCACCAGCCGCGACGAGGCGCTTGCCGACGCCGATGCGGTCATCATGCTTCGCGTCCAGCAGGAGCGCATCCACGGTGAGTTGGTCGATGCCAACCTGTATGTGCGTGAGTGGGGCATCGACGCTCAAGTCGTCGACGAGTGCATGAAGCCCGGCGCCTTTATTCTGCACCCCGGGCCGGTCATTCGCGGCATGGAATTGACCGCCTCGGTCGCCGACAGTGAACAGAGTCTCATTTTGGAGCAGGTTGGCTACGGCATTGCCGTGCGCCAGGCCGTGCTCCTCGAATGTCTTCAAGAAATCAACAGCTGAAGAACGGACCATGAGCAGTCAAAACAACAAAGAGAATCGCGAACCGGCTCTGCTGGTGCTCGAGGATGGCACTTGTTTCGAGGGCGTCGCCGCAGGAGCCAGCGGCGTGGCCGTCGGTGAGGCCGTCTTCAACACGAGCATGTCGGGTTATCAAGAGATCTTGACCGATCCGTCGTATGCCGGCCAACTCGTCACCCTGACGATGCCGCATATCGGAAATTACGGCGTCAATACTGCCGACATGGAGTCGGCCACCATTCAGGCAGCCGGCTTGATCGTGCGAAGTATCTCGGAGACGCCGAGCAACTACCGATCGGAGATGAGCCTTCCCGACTGGCTCGCCGATAACGAGATCGTCGCCATCACCGAGATCGACACCCGCGCGCTGACACGTCACCTGCGCGACAAGGGCGTCATGATGGCGGTCATTGCCCACGGGGCCACCGCCGAAGACGCCGAGCGTTGGCAGAAACACCTCGCCGACCAACCTGATTACGGCTCCGGCGAGTTCGTCGGCAAGGTGGCTCACAACGAGCCGCTGTCGGTGGTCGTCCACCCCGAGGTGAGCGGCGAAGAGGAGCTTGGCGAGGCGCGCGTCGAACTGGTGCCTCATGACCCGGATGCCGGCGATGAGCGTCCGCACGTGGTCGTCATCGACTACGGCGTCAAGTTCAGTATTCTTCGCAATCTCGACGCCCAGGGGCTGCGCCTGACGCTGGTGCCTGGCTCGACGAGCATGGACGAGATTCGCGAACTGAAGCCTGACGGCATCATGCTGTCGAACGGGCCGGGCGACCCGGCGCGCCTCGACGATTACCTCGCCACCGTCAAAGGCGTGGTCGAAACTTACCCGACCTTCGGCATTTGCCTGGGTCATCAGTTGCTGGCTCGTGCGCTCGGCGCCGAGACCTTCAAGCTGCCGTTTGGCCACCGCGGACCGAACCAGCCGGTCAAGAACATGTCGACCGGCAAGATTGCGATGACCAGCCAGAACCATGGCTACGCAGTACGCTCGGAGACGCTGCCGGCGGATCTCGAGGTCACCCACATCAACCTCAATGACGAAACCGTCGAGGGCTTTCGGCACAAGAGCTTGCCGGTGCTGTCGGTCCAGTATCACCCCGAGGCTGGGCCGGGGCCGCACGACGCAGTCGACTTCTTCGACGACTTTGCGAAGATGGTTCGTGAGGCTTCGGCCTAATACTACAACGTCACTTTCGACGTGAGCGACACTGGTCCGGCTTTGCCGGGCCGGGTCGTGATGGGGCCGCGCGGTGGCCAGACTCTTCTGACGGATAGAACGCAAGCATGAGCAACGGCAGTAACTCCACGCCTCACGGCCCCTCGGGGGGCGACGACTCACGTGCGCCTTGGTACCGGCGCATCGGTCGCGGCCGCAAACTGGTGTTGCCGTTGATCACGCTGGGTTTCTTGGTCGTCATTCTGGCCCTGTTTCACTCCATTCTGCTGCCGTTCGTCTTTGCTTGCGCGCTGGTCTACCTGATGGAGCCGGTGGTGCGCAGGCTGTCGCCGAAGATGCCTCGCTGGGCGGCGGTCATTCTGGTGTATCTCGCCTTTTTCGGGATTGTGACCGGCGGGGTGATTTTTGTGGTGCCTCGCTTTGTCAGCGAGATCGTACGTTTTGCAGAGACCGTACCCGAGACGGTCGCCGAATTCCGCGAAGAGAACCTGCCGGGGATCAACGATCGCGTGCAGAAGTTCCTCGAGCATTACCTGCCGGTGACGCCACCAACTCCCGATTACGAGCCGGCCAAGCGCGTCGTTCATGAGGCGTGGCAGGACGCCTCGCGGCGAGCGGCCGCGACCGCGGTGGCCAAGGCGCGTGGTCGCGCGGCCGCCGACATGGAAATCAAGGTCGAGTTGTCCGGAGAGCAGGGCCAACTCGAACGCACCTACAAAGTGACCCCTTCAGCGCGTGACGCGCGTGAGGTCGACTGGGGCGTCGAGCACGGCGAATGGGGCGTCGTGGGGGCCACAGATTCACCGGTGGTGCGCCTCGTGCCGGGCTCCGACGGCAGCTACGAGATCTACTTGAGCGAGGGGGAGGTCGAGGTTTCACGCGTCGAAGACGACGTGTGGACGGTGCGGCGCCCCGTGGCTGAGAACGCCGACCAGAGAACCTTGCAGGTCGGCTCGCTCGTCGATCTCGAGGCGCGGGTCAACGAGATGATTGAGGGCGCGATTAGCACCTCTCACGACCGCATCGCCTCTGTGATCAGCTACGCGCAGGCGCTCTTGGTGGGAGTGATCCAGGCGCTCGTGGCTATCATCCTGACCTTTATGGTCGCCGCCTTCATGTCCATCGATTTGCCCAGCTTTACCGGGTTCTTCCGGGACATGGTGCCGCGTGACTACCGAGAGGGCTACGACGAACTCTTGAGCCGCGTCGACCGGGGACTTTCCGGCGTCATCCGTGGCCAATTGCTGATCTGCTTGGTGAACGGGATTCTCACCTTTGTCGGGCTCGTCATCCTCGATATCAAGTTTAGCCTCCTCTTGGCGGTGGTCGCCGGAGTGCTTTCGCTGATTCCGATCTTCGGCACGATCATTTCGACGATTCCGATCGTGCTCATCGGGATGATGAACGGATTTTTGACCGGATTGGCGGCATTGGGGTGGATCCTGCTCATTCACTTCATCGAAGCCAATATCCTCAACCCCCAGATTATCGGCACGTCCGCGCATATCCACCCGGTGATCGTCATTTTCGCGCTGTTGGCCGGGGAAAGCACCTTCGGGTTGGTCGGGGCGCTGTTGGCCGTGCCGGTGGCCTCGATCATTCTCGAGTTGTTCAAGTTTGTGCGCGACAAGATTCGCACCAACGATGGCGCCCCCGGCGCGGACGCTGTTCCGGAGACGTCATCGCCCTGATCGAAGCTTGGAGAGCAAGCGTCTCTGTGCGATTGTTAGAGGCAGCAATTATACCCAAGATGTCGACAAGAGTCGTTGATTTGCAGGAGTAAGCATGGAGGTCCAGTTCTGGGCGACGACAGACACGGGTCGGGTCCGGGATCACAACGAGGACAATTTCCTCGTCGATAGTGACCTCAATCTGTTCGTTGTCTGCGACGGCATGGGTGGTCACGCCGGTGGCGAAGTCGCCAGCGCGATCAGCGTACGCACGATCCACGAAGTGGTCAGTTCGAGGCGTGAGGTCATCGAGAACCTGGAGCGTGAACCCTCCAATCCTTCGCACCGAGACACGTTGTTGGGGCTGCTCGAGCGTGCAATCACCGAGGCCTCCAACCGCGTCTATGCCGCCGCGCAGCACGACTCGACGCGAAAAGGCATGGGCACGACCTGCAGCGCGCTGATTGTGTGCGGTGGGCGGGGCTTTGTGGGACACGTGGGCGATTCGCGTATCTACCGGGTCCGCTCGGGCCGAGTGGAGCAGTTGACCGACGATCATTCGTTGCTCAACGAGATGATCCGCCAGGGCCGAGCCAAGGCCGGCGACTCCATTCCCAATCAAAACGCCGTCACTCGTGCCGTGGGTGTGCGCGACTCGGTGGAGGTGGACGTCGACGAGATTGAGATTCTCGACGGCGACCGATTCCTGCTGTGTAGCGATGGTCTCAGCGGGTATCTCGAAAGTGACGGTCAAATCCTCGATCTGCTCGACGGTGAAGACCTCGAGGTGATCGCCGAGGCGTGCATCGACCATGCCCTCGACAGCGGCGGAAAGGACAATATCACCGCCATCCTCGTGGACGCCTCGAGCACCGGCGCGGCCAAGCAAACGCGTCTCGACAGCCGCGTGGTCGAGATGATCGCCTCCAGCCCGATCTTCGAGCACGTCACCCCCTCGGAGTTGGCCTCACTGGCAGAAGTGGCCGAGCGCCACGGCTTCGAGGCCGGGGCGACCATCATCGACAAGGGCATGTCGGCCGAATCATTGTGTCTGATCGTCAAAGGATCGGTGGGCGTGCTCGGACCCGAGGCCAACGTGACGGTGTTGGAGACCGGCTCGTTTTTCGGCGCGATGAGCCTCGTCGGCGGGGCCCCGCCGGATGAAGCCTGCGAGGCTCTCGAGCCGACCAACCTGCTGGTATTTCGCCGACAGCCGCTCTTTGCGCTGTTGCGTGAGCGCCCCGAGCTCTCCTCGAAGGTGCTCTATGGACTGGCCAGCACCTTTGCTCGTCAATTGCGTCGCGTGCCGGCCGATTTGCGCAACGAGCCGAGGCGTTGGGACGAGGTGAGCATCCAGGGCGAAGACGAGACGCCGGCCCCCGGCTCTCTGGTCGTCAAGCCTCGCCGCTCCAAAGCGGCGGCCGAAGGGGAGGGCGACGCCAGTTCATCGAGCCCGGCGTCGAAGGATCACGTCTCTGAAGAAGACGAGACTCAGGTGCACGTCAAGTTGTCTGACGTCGACATGGATGAGGTCGATCTCGAAGACCTGCGCAGCACGATCAAGCTCGACCTCGATGACGAGAGTATCGAGGAGCTCTAAAGGCAGCATCATGCAATCAAACTCTATGAAATCTTGGCTTATATTGGGGACCTGCCTGGCGACGCTGGCTGCGTGCGACGGCAACGGAAAAGCGACGCCAAACGACAATTCGACAGGTCCTGCTCCGACTACCGACGGCAAGCTCGTCTTTAGCGACGATTTCGAAGACGGCACGTTTCGACCCGAATGGGAGCGAGGTCAGGGCGAAGACGGCGTCGGCAAGTGGCGTGTCGAAGACGGTGCGGTCATCGGGGTCGACATCAAAAATGACCCGCTTTGGCTCAAACAGGAGCTGCCCGATAAGGCCCGCATCGAATTCGACGTCACCGCGCTCTCGTCGGTGGGCGACATTAAAGTCGAAGTCTTCGGCGACGGCGTCAAGCACGAGTCGGGCTACATTCTGATCTTTGGCGGTTGGAAGAATACGCTCGATGTGATCGCTCGCCTCGACGAGCACGGCAAAGATCGCAAGGCACGCAATACCCATGGCGTCGTCCCTGGCCATACCTACAACATGGCCATCGAGCGCACCGATTCGACCTTGCACTGGTTCGTCAACGGCAAACACTTCATGACCTATGAGGACCCACAGGCGCTCACAGGTGACGGCCATCGGCACTTCGCCTTCAATATTTGGTCGGCGCCCGTCAAATTCGACAACGTCAAAGTCTACGACTTGGCCAAGTAAGTTGTCGTCGTTGCCGAATACGCTACCGGTCTGCTATATTCGCTGAAAGGCTTCCTTTTTTAAGTTCAGCGCAAGACGGGCGAATGGACACTAGATTAATCCTTCAAATTACCCTCGGGGTGCTTCTCGCCCTGATTTTAGTGGTCGGCGGACTGATCACCTATGAACTGACTCGCGACGCGAGTACGCAGGTGGTCGAGCGGGTCGTCGAGAAAGAAACCGACGAAAAGGAAAAGGAGAACCCGTGGGCCTCCGAGGCCAACCGAAAGGCGGCCATCAAATTGGTCAAGCGCCAGACGGTGGAGGGGATGCCTGAGGAAGAAGGCGACGAGGAAGAGGCCGCCGAGGCCACGACCGTGGCCGACATCCTGGATGATGCGAAGTTCGTCAAAGAGAAGCTCAAGATCACCAGCGCCAAGCCCAGTGGCTGGGAGGCGACCTGGTGGGGTGAAACGAAGTACGGCCCCCAATACTACTTGGTGCGCTATGCCTTCGAAGACGCCAATATCCGCATCGGACCGGCTTGGCTTGTCGACTTGAAGGGGCAGAAGGTCGTCCCCAAAAACGTGCTCGCCAAGGTCGCACAAACCCCCAAGAAGGGTGTGGAGTCGGATTATTACGACAAGGCCCAACAGGTCGTTGCCGCCATCACCAACCACCGCTTCGAGTCCGGGGTGAACTTGGGCGGCGCTTTGTTGCTCTACTTCAAGGAGCGCGCCGAAAGCTCCGATGAAGACACCATCTTGGGCTGGACCATTGATCACGACCGCGGCAATAAGTTCGACGCCTATTTTCAGTGGGTCGAAGAGGGCTCGCCGACCTACGCCGAGTTCAAGTTCGACTACGACCGCAAGGCGCTTCGAGCGATCAACCTGCAGGCAGCTGACATCATGCGCGCTGGCGAGGAGTTCGATCAGAAGAATCCGGTCGACATCATGCCGCAAGAGTTCGACAGCAAGAAAAAGCGCTTTGTCGACGGCGCCTGCAAGAAGATGCCGCGCCACCCGGGCTGTCGCTCGCTGGTGCACGTGCTGTCGAATGACGCCCTCATCGAGTCGCTCGAGTGGATGCTCACCGCGCAGGCCAAGACCCGCGAGGAATTCGAGGTCTGCAAGAGCAAGGGCAACTGCCGTTTCATGCCCCAGAAAAAGGACAAGAGCGTCTACCGCATCCTCTACGTTTACAATCTCGAGAAGAAGGATAAGTTCGACCGCAGGCACGTTGAAGAAGAGTGGGCGTGCAAGCACAGCCTGAAGGCCGGCGACGAGGAGAAGTCGGACGATTGGGCATCCAAAGGCAACTGCATGGCCTGGGATATCGACGTAAAGAGCGGTGAGATCACGCCGGTCGACCAGACGAGCACCTTGGCCTATCGAGCTATCCACCCGCGCTCGTAGCGACACGAGCGCCCACCGACTCCAAGAAATCTATGGACCGCGATGAACTCGTGCGACTCGCCGGCGAGAAGCTGGCGAGTTCGATCTTTCGAGACGCGCCCACCGACGTGGCCTCCCTCGAGGCACGACCGATAGGCGAGTTTACGGGCAATGAGGTGCGTCTCTTCATCTACCGTGACGTCCTCGATGAGCTCGCCTTCGCCGCATCATACCGCCACGAGCCGTCCTTCGCGGTGCTTATCGGCGCGTTCGCCGTCGACGACGTCGGCCCTTTCCTCGAGGTGACCGGCTTCTCTCGCTTCCAGCACATCGCCACGCTGGACACCCTCTACAATTCGCTCAAGCCCGAACTCGACGATATCGTCGACGAGGTGTCCATGCAGCGAACCCCTGAGGACCATATCGTGGGCGTCTTTGTCGGCGCGCGGGGCTCGGGCGGCAAGTTGTCCGCCGAGGTCGCCAGAGCGCACCTGAGCCTCTTCAACGTGCCTTACCAGGTGGCCGTGGTCTCCGATCCCGACGCCAGCCAACTCGGCGTCTACGCTCGCCCGCCGGCGAGCCGGTTCTACAACTCCCCGTTCTGGGTGGTGGAAGTGAAGGGAGAGGAAGGGGAGAGAGCGGGGGAGGAAGAGTAAGGCTTACCTATCCTAACCCGTCTTCCTCCATCCTCAACCTTCTTCCACCTTGATGTTGACGAACGCGCACGAATGTTGTGTCAATGTCACGCGACTCAGAACTTTTTAAGACGACCTCGAAGACGACAACTTTCCAGACAAGGACGAGAAGATGCACCATCACATGGATGAGCAGACCGGCGGCAGTTTCATCGCAGACATCGTGGCACGCGAGATCCTCGACAGTCGCGGAAACCCGACCGTCGAGTGCGACGTGTATCTCGAAGACGGCACCATGGGGCGCGCAGCGGTGCCCAGCGGCGCGTCGACCGGCGAGCACGAGGCCGTCGAGCTGCGAGACGGCGGCGACCGCTACGGCGGAAAAGGCGTGCGCAACGCAGTCGACAACGTCCACGACAAAATCTTGCCGGAGCTCGAGGGGTACAACGCCGTCGACCAGACCGGCATTGACATGTTGATGTGCGAGATCGACGGCACCGACAACAAAGGTGAGCTGGGCGCCAACGCGATCTTGGCGGTGAGTATGGCCACGGCGCGCGCAGCGGCGAACTACCTGGGCATGCCGCTGTACCGATATATCGGTGGGCTGACCTCGACGGTGCTGCCCGTGCCGATGATGAATATCGTCAATGGTGGCGCGCACGCCGACAACACCGTCGACCTTCAGGAGTTCATGGTCGTGCCGGTGGGCGCCGAGACGTTCAGTGAGGCGCTGCAGTGCGGGGCCGAGATCTTCCACTCGCTCAAGCGGGTGTTGTCGAGCCGCGGCTACAGCACCTCGGTGGGCGACGAGGGCGGCTTTGCGCCCAACCTTGGCAGCAACAAGGAGGCGCTCGACCTGATCATGGAAGCGATCGACAAGGCCAACTACAACCCGGGCGACCAGGTCCGCCTCGCCCTCGATTGTGCGGCCAGCGAGTTCTACGACGCTGACAAAGGCGTCTACACGCTCGAAGGTGAGGGGCGCTCGCTGGGAGCAGAAGAACTCGTGAGCTTCTACGCCGAACTGTCCGACCTGTACCCGATCATCAGCATCGAGGACGGCCTCGACGAGAACGACTGGGACGGCTGGGCGGCGCTGACCGACGCGCTGGGCGAGCGCGTTCAGCTCGTCGGTGACGACCTCTTCGTGACCAACACCGAACGACTCGGCCGAGGCATCGAGAGCGGTGTGGCAAACTCGATCCTCATCAAGGTCAATCAGATCGGCACCATCACCGAGACCCTCGACGCCATCGAGATGGCTCATCGCTCCGGGTACACCTCGGTGATCAGCCACCGCTCCGGTGAGACCGAAGACACCACCATCGCCAGCCTGGCAGTGGCCACGAGCAGCGGCCAGATCAAGACGGGCAGCCTGTCGCGCTCGGATCGCGTCGCCAAGTACAACGAGCTTCTGCGCATCGAGCAGGAACTCGGCGACTCGGCGATTTACCCGGGCATCGACGCATTTGGTGGGCTAGGCTGAGGCCCTGCGAGCTGCCGAGGCGCCGCCTCGGCAGCTCGCCCATGCGCACACCCCGATTGACACCCCCCCCCCCCACACGTTACTACCCAAACCTTGCCGACGCCGGAATAGCGGCGTGGTTCACGGCATTGTTTATAGCCGTAAATCGGCCAAGTGGATTCCAACACCCGAGAAAGCCCAAGATGAGTAACGAACTGAGCTCGAAAATCGACGACCTCAAAGAGCGTCTGACCGAGCTCCGGAGGTATCTTTGACCTGCCTCAAAAGCAGGCACGCCTCGAGGAGCTAGACGCCATCAGCCAGGACCCCAGCTTCTGGGACGACTCCGACCGCGCTCAAGAGTTGATGAAGGAACGCGGCGAGATCGAAGGGCTTCTGGAAAAATTCGACGCCCAGCAGACCAACGTCGAGGAGGCGCGTGTCTTCATCGAGCTGTCCGAGGAAGTCGGCGGCGATGAGGATTCGCTCGCCGAGGCTCGTAATCTGCTGCAGCAGACCGAACGGGAAGTCGAGTCGCTCGAGACTCGCCGCATGCTCGGCGGAGAGCACGACGACCACAACGCCATCTTCTCGATCAACTCCGGCGCCGGCGGCACCGAGAGCCAGGACTGGGCGGACATGCTTCTGCGCATGTACCTGCGCTACATGGAGAAGAAGGGCTGGAAGGCCGAGATCACCGACAAACAAGACGGCGAAGAGGCCGGCATCAAAGGGGCCGACATTCTGGTCAAAGGCGAGTACGCCTACGGGATGCTCAAGGCCGAGGCCGGCGTCCACCGTCTGGTGCGCATCAGTCCGTTCGATAGCAGCAGCCGCCGCCACACGAGTTTCGCAGCGGTATCGGTCGCCCCGGAGATTGACGACGACATCGAGATCGAGATCAACGACTCGGATCTTCGCATCGACACCTACCGCGCCTCGGGCGCTGGTGGTCAGCACGTCAACCGGACCGATTCGGCGGTGCGTATCACCCACCAGCCGACCGGCATCGTCGTTCAGTGCCAGAACGAGCGCTCGCAGCACAAAAACCGCGCCACCGCCATGAAGATTCTGCGCGCCAAGCTCTATGAAAAAGAGCTGCGTGAGCGCGAAGAGCGCGCCGCTGCCGAGCACTCCGAGCAAAAGGACGTCGCCTTCGGCAGCCAGATCCGGTCCTATGTGTTGCACCCGTACAAGCAGGTCAAGGACCTGCGCACGGGCGTGACCATCGGCAACACCGACTCGGTGCTCGACGGTGACCTCGACGAGTTCATCGAAGCCTACCTGCTCCAGCAGGGCGGCGAGACCGAAGAGGAGCCCGCCGAGGCGAGTTGACGCATCTCGTGTGCAGACGTCGCCCGAGGGCGGCGTCACTCATTACCCATCTAAGAGGCTTTTCGAGCCGACATGTCCTACGAACGATTCATCGGGCTTCGCTACTTGATGGCCAAGAAGCGAACCCAGGTCGTCTCCATCATCACGCTGATCTCGATCTGCGGGGTCGCCCTCGGGGTGACCGCGCTGATCGTGGTGCTCAGCGTTATGGGCGGCTTCAAAAAGGACCTCAAAGACAAGATCTTGGGGACCAAGGCCCACGCCGTAGTCCAAGCGGCCGAGGGAGACGATTTGGTCGACGCCGGACAGGTGGCCAAGACGGCCGCGGCGATGGAAGGTGTCACGGGCGCCGAGCCGTTTCTGGAGGCCGAGGTCATGGTCTCGAGTCCCACGAACCTCAGCGGCGTGATCCTTCGCGGCATCGATCCCGATCGGGTCGGCCAGGTCAGTGAGCTCTCTCAAGACATGGTCGAGGGCAACCTCAAATACCTGCAGAACCCGCGTCCGATGCTCGAGAAGCTCGACGAGGAGCGCGAGCGACATATCAACGAGATTCTCGACCGCGTCGGCTCCGAGAAGGATGACTTCGAGGAGGAGACGGCGGGCAGCGAAGACAAAGGCGCTGCTCCCGCCGACGACGTGACGGCTGACGACGAAGCGGCCGACGATGCCTTCGACATGCCTCCGCTTCCTCATCAAGGGTCCGCCGAGCAACAAGCGGCAGGAGAGGAGGGCGACGACGAAGGTGAGATGATCATGCCGCCCATCGCCGAAGATGAAGACGGCGAGGGCGCCATGCCTCCCATCTTCGGTGACGGCGAGGGTGAGGGCGACGACGCGAGCCGACAGGATGAGGCCCCCGATTACGAGGCGCTTCCTGGGCTGGTCATCGGTCCCGAACTCAAAAAGTCGCTGCAGGTCGAGCTGGGCAGCGAGGTCAACGTGGTCACGCCCGAAGGTGAGATGGGCCCCACCGGCCTGATGCCGCGCAGCCGCCCGTTTCGCATCGTCGGCATCTTCAAGACGGGGATGTACGAGTACGACGCGAATTACGCCTACACGAGCTTCTCGGATGCCAAAGACTTCCTGAACCGAAAGGGAGCCAGCGGCGTCGAGATCAAGACGATCGACGCCAACCTGGCCATCGAGATCGCCGCCGATCTTCAAAAGAGCTTGGGACCCAAGTACGAGGTCCTCGATTGGCAGGAGATGAACCGAAGCCTGTTCTACGCGCTCGAACTCGAGAAGATCGCCATGTTCGTCGTGTTGACGTTCATCATCCTCGTCGCAAGCTTCAGCATCATCGCGATGCTCATCATGATCGTCATCGAGAAGGCGCGCGATATCGCTATCTTGAAGTCGATGGGTGTGCCCGACGGCGGAATTCGACGCATTTTCGTCTTCCAGGGGCTCGTCATCGGCGGGCTGGGCGCGTTGATTGGCCTTGTGGGTGGCCTTGGAATCTGCGCCTATCTCAGCGTCTACGGCGTGCCCCTCGACTCCGAAGTGTACTACATCTCGAAGCTGCCGGTGGAGGTCAACGCCTGGGAGGTCGGTGCAGTCATCGTCTGCGCGCTGTTCATCAGTTGGGCGGCGACGATTTATCCGGCTTACCTGGCCTCGAAACTCAAACCGGTCGACGGACTACGATATGACTGACGAACGCAAAGTGCTCATCGAGAGCGAGGGGCTGACCAAGCGGTTTTTGCACCGCGGCAAGACGCTCAGCGTGCTCGAGGATATGGATTTCAAGATTTACGCCGGCGACCAGATCGCGGTGATGGGGCCCAGCGGGGCGGGCAAGAGTACGCTGCTCCAGCTCATCGGCACCCTCGACGAGCCCACGGCTGGTCGGTTGTTGTTCGACGGCGTCGACCTATTTGCCAAGTCTTCGTCGCAGCTGGCCGAGTTTCGCAACCGCGAAGTCGGCTTTGTCTTCCAGTTTCACCACCTGCTTCCGGAGTTCACCGCGTTGGAAAACGTGGCGTTGCCGGGGCTGATCGCGCGCATGCCGCGCGCCGAAGCAGAAGACCGCGCCGAGGAGCTGCTGACCAAGGTCGGACTCAAAGAGAGGCTGCATCACCAGCCGGGTGAGTTGTCCGGTGGAGAGCAGCAGCGCGTGGCGATCGCCCGCGCGCTGTTCATGAAGCCGCGACTGTTGTTGGCCGATGAGCCGACGGGAAACCTTGACCTAAAGACCGGGGCTGGGATACACGCTGTTCTCCGTGAGCTCAACGAGGAGACCGGGGTTACGGTGATTGTCGTAACCCACGACCCTCGACTTGCGGAAGAGATGCCGATAAAGCTCGTGCTCGACGATGGTAGATTGCTGCCTTTCGAAGCAGGAGATGACACTGTCGGCGACCGGATCCCCGAAGAGCTGCTCCACGTCGAGTCATCGAACCCCAAGCAGTTGCGGGCCCGCGCGAAGGAAGGCGACGAAGTCGCTGATCGCATGCTTAATGGTTGATTGAATTGTGCCCGGTGCGCACACAAGGGAAAACGTGAGTCGCGCTCGCCGCATACGCCACATGGCGTCACAACACGCTGACGACGACCTACCCATACGTCTGCGAGGACGCTGGCTTTGGGCTGGGGTGATCTTTGCGCTCTCCTGCGCTCTGGCGTCGCCTGCCGGCGCTCAGACCGACCCGCGTCGCGACCTCGGCACCCAGTTGCCGGCCGACGAGCAGCGCGCCGAGGAGGAGTTGCCCGAGGACCTCGAGCCGGTCGGGACGGCCACCGTCCCGGAGGGCCGCGCCGCCACAGAGGGGCAGACGGTCGATGTCGTCCAGGTGGTCGGCAACCGACGCGTCGAGGCCGACTCGATCCTGCAGCGGGTTCAGACCGAGCAGGGAAAGCCTCTCGACCTGGCCACCGTCTCTCGAGACATCCAGCGCATCTTTGAGCTGGGCTACTTCAGTGACATTCAGGTTGATGCCACCGTCACCGAGGACGGAAAAGTCGTCGTCTCCTACGTCGTCGAAGAGAAACCGGCGATCGCTCAGAATCAGTACGAGGGCAACGACGAACTCAGCGCCGACGAAATCGGTGAGGTCGTCGACTTGGAGCGCTTCGCCATCCTCGATTTGGCAAAGGTCGAGCAAAACGCCCAGAAGATTCGCGAACTGTACGCCGAAAAGGGCTACTACCTGGCCGAAGTGAACTACGAGATCACCGAGGCGCCCGGACGCGCCGACTTGGCCGTGGTGACCTTCCAGATTCAGGAGTTTTCCAAGGTCGAGGTCAAAAAGATCACCTTCCTCGGCAACGAGAATCTCTCTGACAAGCAGCTGTCCAACATCATGGCGACCCGCGAGGGGAGCTACTTCTCGTTCCTGACCGACTTCGGCACCTTCAAAGAGCAAGCCTTCGAGGCGGACCTGCAGCGGCTGACCGCGTTCTACTACAACCACGGCTTCGTCCAGGTGAACGTGGGCATGCCCTCGATTCGCCTGTCTCGTGATAAGCGCTACCTCTACATCACGATCAATATCGAGGAAGGCGAGCAGTATTTCGCCGGCAGCATCGATATCCAGGGCGACCTCATCAGCGAGAAGGAAGAGCTGTTCGACCTGGTCAAGCTCTCCAAGGGAGACGTCTTCGACTACGGCCGCATGCGCCAGGACATCGAGCAGCTGCGCAACCTCTACCGAAACGCCGGCTTCGCCTACGTCAACGTCAATCCACTGACGCGTATCAATCAGGACGACAACACCGTCGACCTGACCTACGACATCCAGAAGGGCAACAAGGTCTACATCGGCCGCATCGAGATCGTCGGCAACAAGAAGACGCGCGATTACGTGATTCGTCGCGAGCTCGAAATCGAGGAGGGCGAGCTCTTCTCGTCGGCCGCCTTGGACGCCTCGCGCCGCGAGGTTCGCCGACTGGGCTATTTCGACAAGGTCGACGTGACGACCCAGCGCGGGGCGCGTGACGACTTGATCAACGTGCGTGTGGAGGTCAACGAGACCCGCACGGGCACTTTCCAGGTCGGTGCCGGCTTCTCGAGCACCGAGAGCTTCATCGCCAACGCCCAGATTTCGCAGAACAACCTTCTCGGGCGCGGCCAGAGCCTATCGTTCCAAGCCCAGCTTTCGAGCATTCGTACGCTGTTCAACCTGAAGTTCTCCGAGCCGTGGTTGCTCGGCTCGCGCTGGAATTTCTCGTTCGACCTGTACAACTTCGAGTACGCGTTCCAAGACTTCACCCGTCAGTCGACCGGTGGCAACCTGACCTTCGGCTATCCGATTTCGGAGGCGTTCGAGCTGCAGATCCCCGGCGAGTTGCTCGCCTCGGCGACCTACAAGCTCGAGAACGTCGACGTCGAGGCCGGTGGCCAGAGCGGGGCGGATAACCAGGGGACCGGCGCCTTGTTCGGCGGCGGACTTACAAGCAGTATCCAGGGCGGTCTCTTTTACGACGACCGTGACAACCGCCTCTTCCCGACCGACGGCCAATTTCATTCGGCCAAGGTGGAATTTGCGGACCGCAACTTCACGTTAAGCGAAAACGAGTTCCTCAAGTTCGACTTGGAGACTCGCTGGTATTTCCCGGTCTTCTGGGAGTTCGTGCTCCGATTGCAGGGAGAGCTCGGCTACGTGACCAACCTGGACCCGCAGGGTGCTGTGCCGCTGTTCGAGCGTTATTTCGTCGGTGGTCCCCAGACGGTTCGTGGCTTCGATCGCTTCTCGCTGGGACCGATTCGCGAGGTGGCCGACGAAGACGGCGATCCCGGCTCGGAGCTCGACGCGTTCCGCATCGGCGGCAACAAGCGTCTGATCTTCACTGCCGAGGTCGAGTTCCCGATTTTCACGGCTGCCGGCATCAAGGGTGTCGTCTTCGCCGACATGGGTAACGCCTTCGACAACGACCAACCGTTCTCGCTGGTTCCTGATTTGTTCGCCGATCGCGAAGAGCGTTTTGACGACGCTTTGCGCACCTCCGTCGGATTTGGCTTCCGGTGGCTCAGCCCGATCGCGCCGCTTCGATTTGAATGGGGTATCCCCCTGGAGCGTCTACGTGGTGAAGAGCCGGTGGTCTTCGACTTCAGCATCGGCAATGCCTTTTAACGACTCGTTCATCGCATCAAGCCCGATAGGAGCAAAGATGATTGCTCGCATTATGAAAACCCGTGCTGCCATGGTCATGGCGCAAGTTCTCCTGGCGTTTGGGCTGGTTGTCGGCGTCACCGCGATCAGCGCGCCTGCGTTCGCTCAGGACGTCAAGATTGGCTATGTGGACCTGCAGCGCGCGCTCTCCGAAGTAGAGGAGGGCAAAAAGGCCAAAGCTCGCCTCAAGAAAGACTTCGACAAGAAGCAGAAGATGCTGACCGACAAGCAGGAAGAGGTCAAAAAGCTCAAGCAGAGCCTCGAGTCGGGCGCGGCCATGATGACCGACGAGGCCAAGCGCAAAAAGGCCATCGAGCTGCAGCAGGAGATGGCTAAGCTCCAGCAACTCTACATGGAGATGCAACGCGACCTGGCTCAAAAAGAGACCAAGGCGACCCAAAAGATCTTCAAGAAGATGGAACCCATCCTCAACAAGATCGCCAAAGAGAAGGGCTACGACCTGATCCTCGAGAAGACCGAATCGTCGGTGCTCTTCGCGAAGGACTCGATGGACCTGACTGACGAACTGATCAAACGCTACGACAAAAAGTGAAGTATCCTACGCGGTATCTCTTTCCGGCTCTGCTCGTTGTCCTTGTGACTTCCTCGTGTGAATGCGAGGAACGCGTTCGCCAGATGATCAGCAATCCGGGCGACCGCAAGCAGCAGGTCGAAGAGGCCAAAAAGCGCCGCCAGAAGAGCGAATCGTCGGCTCCCAAGGAAGAAGAACCCAACGACTTCCCCAAGCAGGCGACGCTCTTCGAGCTCGGCGGCGATTTGCGCCCCATCGAGGCCACCATCGGCCAGTCCGACGACAAGGATTGGTTTGCGTTGACCTCACAGAATGGTGAGACCTGGCAGGTCGAGGCGACGGTAACTCCCAAGTCCGACACGCTCGACCCGGTCATCCGGGTGGCGGTGGCAGACTCCGACGACGCCCCCATTACCTACAATATCGCCGGCCCCGGTGAGCCGGAGACCATCCCCATTCTGGCGGTCTCCTCCACGGCGCAACGCGTCATGGTTACTGGGAACGACGGCACCACGGGTGACTACGAGTTCTCCTTCCAGAAGCGCCTGTCCGGCGGCGCGGTCGAGTCCGAGCCGAATGACGATATCGACGTGGCCACTCGCTTCGAGGCGCCCGGCGAAATCCAAGGCTTCTACGACCGCCCCGAAGACCGCGACGTCTACTTTGTTCCGCGCAAAAACCTGACGGGCGAGGCATTCACCCTCGAGGTGAGCCCCATAGACGACGTAATGCAGCAGGTGCGCGTCTACACCCATCGAGACATGAAGGCGCCGTACCTGTCGCTGCACGTGCCGCCCACTGAGGCTGCAGGCCTGCCGAACGTATCGCTCCCGGACGACGTGCTCGGCGTGTGGATCGTACTCACCGCCGGGGACTCCTTCAGCCGCGACCAGAGCTATCGCCTCAAACTCCTCGGGCATCCGCCCGTAGAGCACGGTCTGGAGGTCGAGCCGAACGATGATGCCGAGACCGCCCAACAGATCGACTCGAGCACTAAACTGGCCGGGTACTTCCACTCCATCGAAGACGTCGACCATTTTCGACTCTTTGTGGACGGGATTCCCGAAGAGGGCCAGTCCGCAACCGGGCAGGGCGCTGTGGCGGAGAACGCCGCCGATGCCGGCCTGCCGTCCGATGATATGCCCGAGCCGGCGAACGACGCTGGCATGGCGCAGGCCGACGCTGGTGACGTTGGCGATGCGGGCTCGGACATCAAGCCTGCGGATCCACTCGACAGAGTTGCCGACAAGGAGCCGGCCGACCACGTCGTCCGCGTAACGATTGCCCCCAAGCACGAGAAGACGCGCCTCGCGCTCGCCTGGTCACTTCCGCGCAACCAGGGCTCGCCCACGGTGCTCGAAGCGTCGGAGCCGGGCGAAAACGTGACGCTCTGCAACACGGTGGTCGAGGATGACTACGTAGACCTCGAGGTCCGCCGATTGGCGGCTGCCGAGGGCATGCTCGACGCGACCTTCGACTACGGGCTAATTGCCGAGAACGTCCAGGATGTGCCCGGCCTCGAGATCGAGCCCAATGATTCACGCGACACAGCCGACAAGCTCGAGCCTACTCAAAAGCGTATCGGTTATATCGCACGCGCCGGTGACACCGACGTCTTTGCGTTCGCCGTGCCTTTCCCCGAGTCCCCCGCCCAATCAGAAGGCGATACCGGCGCACCGGTTGTCGCGCCCACGCCTCCGACGCCTCGCCAGGTGCAGTTGACGCTCGGCGCCAACAGTCTGAACCTGGGCTTCAAGTTGCTCGATGACGAGGGTGGGCTTGTGGCACAGGTGAATCGCGCCGGAGCCGGGGCAGAGGAGAAGCTCCAAGTCGACTTGCCCCCGGGGCTCTATTTCGTGCACGTCGCCGCCAAACGCGGCTCTGCGTGCGAGCCCTACGAAATGTCAGTCAAAGTGGCCGAGTGAATCGGCAGGCGGTGCGAGGCGACGGGCGACGCGACTAGAAGAGTTCGAAGATGCCCGCGTAGTGTAGATATCCGAGCGCGGCCGCTCCGAGAAGGAGCAAGACGACCGCGCTTATCCAGATGGCTCCGGAGTTGCGGCGACGCGATTGAAATTCGTCGACCGACAACTCTTCGGAGCTCCCATCACCTTCTTCTCCCCACGTCCATTCTCCGCCACTCGGCGCGGCGTCGAGTTCGCCCGAGTCGTGCAGGTTCTGGCTCGGCGCGCTTTGCGCGGACGGAGTTTTCTGTGACGCCGTGTCCACGGGCGACGAGGGCGCAGGCTGCGCCTGTTGCGGAGTATTCGGGCCTTTTTTTCGGCCCGGGCGGCCCTCACCCTTCTTGTTGGTAAGCAAGATTACGTCATCGTCGGGCCCCGGCTCGAGCACGGTGATGATCGACGAAGACGATGCTCCCGAATCGAAGCCGGGTGGGGCCACGTGGAGGTCAGACCCGCTCGATAGCCCGGAGCTCTCCGTCAGCGACGACGAGTCTGTCAGGCTCGAGCTGACAGCTCCTTGCCGGACACGGTCGCGATCTGAGCCTGGCGGCACGGATCCGAAGGGGATCGACTCGCGCTTGGGGGCGCCGTCAGTGACCGAGGAGTCTCGGGCTGCCAGCATGGCATCGGTGTTGTGGGGCGTCCGTGGAGACAGCACGTCGGAACCCTCGACTTCGTAAGCCGCGGTGCGCTCGAAGGCGATATTGGCAGAGTCGAGGTCGTCAGCCGTGAGGTCCGGAAGCTCGACGGTCGGCGGCTCTTCCTCATACTCGATGCGCTCGAGCATGTCGGTGGGCCCGGCGCTGATGGCCTTGAGGAACTCCTCGGCCGACGCGAATCGATCGCCTTTTTCCTTGGCCAACGCCTTTCGTATGACGCTCTCGAAGCGTGAGCCTCGCAGGGGGCCCTGCGGGAAGCGCGGCACCTCCTCGAAGAGGTGACAGCGCATCACTTTGACCGGGTTGTCATCCTTGAAGGGCGGACGCCCGCAGGCCATCTCGTACAGAATGACGCCCAGCGCGTACAGGTCGGTGAGCGCGTCGACTTCTTCGCCGGCGGCCTGCTCGGGCGACATGTAGGTGGGCGTGCCCACCGTGCTTCCGCTCATGGTCAGCTTACGCAGCTTGGTGTCGCCTTCTTTTTGGGGGTCGGGCATGGCCAGCTTGGCGATGCCAAAGTCGAGGACTTTGACGAAGTCTTCTTCGCTGCCCACCCGTGTCAGGAAAATATTCTCCGGCTTGAGATCCCGGTGAATGATGTTGTGCTGGTGGGCTTCGTGCAGGCTTTTGAGGACCTGGCGGCCGATGTGCAGGATGCGGTCCATCGACACGGTCGGCTTGCGCATCAAGACGTCGGCGAGGTCTTCACCTTCGAGCATCTCCATGACGATAAACAGCAGGTTGTCCTGCTTTCCGTAGTCATGGACCGTGATCGTGTTGGGGTGGCGCAGGCGACTTGCCAAGCGCGCTTCGCGCCGAAACCGCTCGACGACGTCGGTGATGGCCATGAACTTGGGTGGCAGGATCTTGATCGCCACGTCCCGGTCCATGTTCATCTGCCGCGCGCGGTACACCATCCCAAACCCTCCGCGGCCGATCTCCTCGGTGAGCTTGTACCGGTCCGCTAGAACGGTGCCGGGGCTGACTATGCTGTCGCTATCGCTCATTACATTCTCGGGCGGGGTTGTCCCCGTGCCCTTGTACCAGTGGATGCTCGCGATGCACCGATCTGGACTGCTTCATACCTTCCGCCGACTCGCTCGTTGGGTTCGATGACCCACAGTCACTTCGCTACAAGCAGTGCCGATTGACAGGATGAGGGAATATTCGCCACCTTCAATGATACTCAATCTGGCGTTTCATACAAACAAGACCTTGGAACAACACGATTACTCCAACTCCGCAGGGCCCTTTGAAGCACTCAATCCTGTCACAAGCGCCCTCAGAGGCCATTCAACATCTGGCTCGGCTCGCCTGGGTTCATCTGCTCGGACCTCAGACCGAGTTTTGTGGAGATCGGATTCGGGAGCATCTCGTCTCGGTGATCGACGAACGAATTGTCGATGACTGGCTGGCTCGAATCGACAACGAGTCGCTTCGCCCAGCTGACATCGCCGACATCGAGTCGATCCAGCAGACCCTCGACGACGGTGTCCGACGCCGACACGGCATTTATCTAACCCCGATGCCGCTGGCCGACGCGCTCGCGGCGACCGTCGAGGCCGACGCCGGGGAGGCGGTCGTCGATCTCTCTGCGGGCGCCGGCACATTGCTCACGGCCGTCGTTCGCCGTCACCCTCACGTGCGCGCCATCGGCGTCGAGAAAAACCCCTTGCTCGCTCTCGCGGCGGCCCTCAACCTCGTCGCCGAGCGGAGAAAATCGGGGCAGGGCGAGGCGCTCGAAGATCGCATCTTTGTCGGCGACGGTCTGGCCCGCGACCCGAGGTGGAGCGAATTCGAGGGCCGGGCAGCCGCCGTGGTCGGCAATCCGCCCTATGTGCGCGAGAAGGGCAATCGCGCGCTCTTCGAGGAGCTTCGCAGTCGGCACGAGCACCTGGCTGCGTTTTTCGGCCCGCGCATGGACCTGCTCTACTTATTCTTCCACCGCTCGGCGTCCTTTGTGCGTCCCGGTGGCCGACTGGCGATGCTCACCACGGCCTATTGGCTGACCGCGACGAATGCGAGTCGAGTCCGCAGAGACATGACCCAGCGGCTGCGTCCCCAGGTGTTGATTCGCGTCGAGTCGACCGGAGTGTTTTCTGACGCCCCCGGCCAGCATTCGCTGCTGAGCGTCTTTGGCGCGCCGGGCGAGGCGCCTGCGAGGCTGCGCGCATTGTCACTCGAGGACGAGCCGGCCGACTGGTCTGCGCTGGTCGAGGCGTTGCTCTCCGAACAATGCGAGACGCCGCAGGTCCGCGAACAGCCCTCCCACCGGCTGGGCGCGGACCGATGGACCCCCTTCGCCGACGCGGCGACCGACCGCTGGGCGCGACGCCTCGAGGAGCAGGGGACGCCGCTTTCGTCCCTGCTCGTCGATCGCCAGGGTTTTGTCAGCGGCGCCGATCGCTTCAGCGGGCGTCATCCGAAGCGCTACGCGCCCGGCGCGCCCGTTCCTGACAAGGGAGAGCCCATCTTCTTGTTCGAGCGCGGCGCGGTGCCCGCTGAACTCGCGCAGTTGGGGCCGACCGTCGTGCGCCCATTGGTGCGCGCGGGCAATCTCGAACCAAACGGGGTGATTATCACACCGCCCTCACAGGAGTTTGCGCTCTACATTCATGGTGAAGTGGGGGCCGCGGCTGAGGCAGTCTTGGAGACCCACTTGGGCCGGTTCCGCCCCGTGCTCGAGCACCGCCGAGAGGTCCGCACCGGCAGCATGCCGTGGTATCGCATCCACTGGCCGCGCGACCGGGCCGAGCAGACCGGCCCGAAGCTCGTGGTGCCGCGCCGTGCTCCTTCGCCCCGATTTGCGCTCGACCTATCCGCCAGCGCTATCTCGAGCGACTGTACGTATCTGATCCCGCCTGACGAGGTCGACGAGCCGCTTCGCTACCTGGTCACGCTGATGGTCGTCCTCAACAGCGACCTCATCGCTCGGTATCTGCGCAACTACGGCAAATCGAAAGGTCGTCAGCTCGAATTTTACTCCGAGCCGCTTCGCACCCTGCCGCTGCCGCTGAGGCTCGCCGATGGCTCGCTCGAGATCATCGAGAAACTCGTCGATTCGGACACACGACTCCGGTGGAGCGAGTTAATCGACGCGCGGCTCGCAGGGCTCTTTCCTGCCCGGGCGAACGACCCGGTTTTAGCATGATTTTTCGTTGCCTACCGCCATGTTGTTTATAAACATCGTTGGCAACGATCGGTGCATCTTTCGAGTCATACCTCGGCATCGACTTCGAATCTGGTGCACCCGAACGAGCTCAGGCGGCGGATATGGCAAATTCGAGGAGTAGTTCTCGCGGTGGGGATGATTCTTTCGTCGATCCACGCGGGTTGCTCGTGGGGGTGGGGGCCTCGGCCGGCGGGCTCGATGCCCTTCGCTCGCTGTTCGGGGCGCTGCCAGCCTATCCCGGGATGTCCTTTCTCGTGGTTCAACACCAGGCTCCCTCTCAGAAGAGCTTGTTGCCCGAACTCATCGCTCAGGTGACGCCGATGCAAGTCACCGAGGCCGAGCCCGACGAGATGATCCGCCCCAACCGTGTCTACGTGTGCCCACCTCAGACGGTGCTGTCGGTGGAGGGGATGCGCATTCGGTTGCGCGAGGTGGAATCGCCCGACGAGCGACGTACTCCAATCAGTCGCTTTCTCGAGTCGCTGGCCGACGCACATGGCCGGCGCGCCGTGGGCGTGATCCTCTCGGGGGCGGGCTCCGATGGCACCTTTGGGCTTCGCGCCATCAGCGACGCGGGCGGCATGACGCTCGTCCAAGACTGCAAGAGCGCACAATTCGACAGCATGCCGCGCAGCGCCATCGCAACCGGCGTGGCGGACTTCGAACTCCCTCCCGAACAAATGCCCGAAGTGCTCGGCGAGCACCTCGAGTATCTCGAGCGCCTCGATGCGCGCGAAAGTGACGACCTCCTCGCCCATCAGATTCTCGAGGCCATCGACGGTATCGCCGACGCGGTGCGCGAGGAGACGCGGCACGACTTTGGCAGCTACAAATCGAGCACCCTTGTTCGGCGCATCAAACGGCGCATGCAGATTCTCCGGATCACCTCGGTCGACGCTTACGTCGAGCGCCTGCGCGAAGAGCCGGCCGAAGCCGGCGCGTTGTGCCAGGAGTTGCTCATCAGCGTCACGGCCTTCTTTCGAGACGCGGCTGCCTTCCAGGCGCTGGAGCGCGAGGTCATCCCCAAGCTATTCGAGGGGCGCGAGGTAAACGATCGCGTGCGCATCTGGATACCCGGCTGCGCAACCGGCCAAGAGGCCTACTCGTTCGCCATGCTGGTGTGCGAGTACCTCGACTCACGCCCCGATGACGAGCCGTTGCCGAGCGTTCAAATCTTCGCCACGGACATTGACGAGAGCGCCATTCGCGTGGCGCGCCAGGGCGTCTATTCGACGCGCGCCGTCGATCAGTTGAGCGAAGAGCGACTGGGCGAGTTCTTCATACGTCGCGGTGAGCAACTCCAGGTCTCCTCGCGGCTTCGCGAGATGTGTCTCTTTTCGGTCCACAACGTCATCAGCGATCCGCCGTTCTCGAGCCTCGACCTGATTTCGTGCCGAAATATGCTCATCTACTTCGACGCTTCCCTGCAAAAGCGTGTCGTGCCGCTGTTTCACTACTCGCTCGAAGAGGACGGCTTTCTCTTCTTGGGGAGCTCGGAGACGCTCACCTCCCACAAAGACTTGTTCGCCGCGGTCGACAGCCGTCACCGCATCTGGAAACGGCGCGCAGACGCCCCTCGCCGGTTGGTCACGCCCCCGAAGATGTCGCAGAATTGGCGGCCGAGTCGGCTCGCGCCGAAGGCTCGTCAGGTGCCCGACATCTACGACACCATGCAGCAGGTCTTGCTCGAGCGTTATGCGCCCGAGGCAATCATCGTCAGCGGCGAAGGTGAGGTTCTGTGCGCCTGTGAGGAGGCAGGGGACTTTTTGCAGATCGCGGGTGGCGTCTTTCAAAACAATGTCGTGAAGATGGCCCGCTCGGGGCTGCGCGTCGGTATTCGAACGGCCCTGGCCGAGGTCCGCAAGACAGGTGAGCGCATCGAGCGCGATGATCTGTCCATCAAGACCGACACCGGGATCCAACCGGTCAAGTTGAGCATCGAGCCGTTGCCTCACGCCGCGCGCGACGCGGACCTCTACATCATCGTGTTCGAACGAATCGGATCGGTCATGGGCGCGCTGCCGACCAACGTGCGCTCGCCTGACGAGGAGGCCGAATCGCTCATCGTGCATCTCGAGCGCGAACTCAGCAGCACCCGCGACGACTTGGAGTGCACCGTCCAGGAGCTCGAGGCGTCCAACGAGGAGTTGAAGTCGACCAACGAAGAGTTGTTGTCGATGAACGAGGAGTTGCAATCGGCCAACGAGGAACTCGAAGTCTCCAAGGAGGAGCTCGAGGCGGCCAACCAGGCCCTCTCGCGGGCGAACGCCGACCTGGAAAACCTGCTGATGAGCACGCAGCTGGCGACGGTATTCCTCAAAGACGACGGCACGGTTCAGCGGTTCACCCCGGCTATCGTTCGTATCTATCACCTGCCCGACCAGGACATCGGTCGGCCGCTGTCTCATATCAACCATCGGCTCAAAGAGATGCCACCGTTGCCAGACCCCGACGAGCTGCGCAGGCGTGAAGCAGCTATCGAACACGAAGTGCGGACCCCGGACGGCGACTTCTACATCCGGCGGGTGCTGCCGTACTTTACGCCCGACGGGCCGGACGCTGGCATGGTGGTCACCTTTATCGACGTGACCGAACTCAAACGGGCGCAGGAGCGCGCCTCGCGCCTCGCCGCCCTCGTCGAGTCTTCCAGCGAAGCGATTATCGGAGAGAGCCTCGATGGGACGATCACTGCGTGGAACCGCGGCGCAGAGGCGATCTACGGCTACACGGCCGAGGAGGCGGTGGGCAAAGACATGTCGCTGGTCATTCCAGCGGAGCGCCAAGACGAGCTCGAGCAGGTGATGCGTCGGGTGCGCGCCGGCGAATGCGTCGAGCCGTTCGAGACCGTGCGCGTCGACCAGCAGGGCAATCGACTGCACGTGTGGCTGACACTCTCGCCGGTGACCGACAGCCGCGAGCAAGTGGTCGGCATCTCGGCGATCGCTCGCGACGTCACCGCGCTGAAAGTGGCCGAAGACGAGTTGCTGCAGCGCTCGGTGCAACTGTCGCAGGCCAAGAAGAAGGCAGACGCCGCCAATCAGGCCAAGAGTCAGTTTCTGGCGAATATGAGCCACGAGATCCGCACACCGATGACGGCTATCCTGGGCTATGCCGAAGTCTTGCGCGCCCACACCGAGAATCCCGACGATCTGCAGTGCGTCGAGACGATCAAGCGCAACGCGGATTATTTGCTCGAGATCATCAACGATATCTTGGACCTTTCCAAGATCGAGGCGGGCAAGCTCGACCTCGACTTGTCGCGCGTCGCGCCCGACGAATTGCTCGCCGAGGTCATCTCGCTCATGCAGGTGCGCGCCGAGGAGAAGCGCATTCCGCTGAGCCTCGAATTCGTCGGCAAGTTGCCCCGATATATCGAAACCGATCCCAAGCGACTTCGGCAGGTGCTCATCAACCTGGTCGGAAACGCCATCAAATTCACCGACGACGGACAGGTGCGCGTGCGGGCGAGCTTCGAGGGCGAGGGGCGTCCGATGCTGTGCTTCGACGTTGCCGATACCGGCATCGGAATTCCGGCCGAGCAACAGGACGGGCTCTTCGAGCCGTTCAGCCAGGTCACCAGTCCCGACAAGGCCAAGCACGACGGGACCGGGCTCGGGCTCACAATCTGCAAGAGGCTGGTCGATGCGCTCGGCGGTGAGATTTTGGTCGACAGTGCACGCGGCGAGGGCAGCACCTTCTCGGTCAAGGTGCCTGTGCGCAGCAGCAACGATCTCGAACTGGTCGAGCCCCGCCAGGGTATCATGATTCCGCAGGAACCTCGGGTCTCCAACGAGCGCTGCATCGACGCGCGAGTGCTGGTGGTCGATGACCGGCACGATATCCGCTACTTGGCTCGCTTCTTCCTCGAGCGCAGCGGGGCCGAGGTCGAGGTGGCCGAAAACGGCGCCCAAGCCGTGGCGCGCGTCGACGAGGCGCGCTCCGCCGGCACTCCGTTCGATATCGTGGTCATGGACATGCAAATGCCGGTGATGGACGGGTACGAAGCCGCGCGCCAACTGCGGGCAAACGGCTTCGAGTTGCCCATCCTCGCGTTGACCGCGGCCGCCATGCCCGCCGACCGCGAGCGCTGCTTTGAAGCGGGGTGTACGGACTACACGAGCAAACCGATCGACGGCCACGTGCTCGTCGAGCGCATCGCCCACCTGTGCGGCGTGGGTCAGGGAGACCAATCTCGAGCAATCAACGAGCTTCCAACCCACGCAGCCATGCCGAGCGTGCTGCTGGTCGACGACAGCGTCGATACGTGTAACGCCTGGCAGATCTTGCTCGAAATGGAGGGGATCGCGGTGAGCACCTGCCAGACAGGCGCCGAAGCTATCGAACTCGCCGCCGAGGCGTCTCCGGAGGTGGTGGTCCTCGACCTCGGCCTTCCGGACATCAGCGGCTACGAGTTGGTGGAGCAAATGACCGAACTCGACGCGCTGGCCAACGCCACCTTCATCGCGCTCTCGGGACGCAGCCAGCCTGAGGATATCGAGCGCTCCCTGGCGTCGGGTTTCGACCATCATCTGGTCAAACCGGCCGGTCGACACGACCTCCTGGCCCTTTTTGAGACCTCAGATCCCCCTAAACCGGCGCTTGACGGTTGAAAGCGGACCCACAAGGCGTTAACTTCCGCTCTCCAAGCGCTCCCATTTGTGGGGTGAGCCGCGTAGTAGTCAGGGCAGTATGAAGTTACGTCGTATCCAACTTGTCGGCTTCAAGTCCTTCAAGGACAAAGTCACCATCGAGCTCAGCGATGACATGAACGGCATCGTGGGGCCGAATGGGTGTGGTAAGAGTAATGTTGTCGATGCGCTCAAGTGGGCCATGGGCGACATGTCCCCCAAGAGCCTTCGCGGCTCGTCACTCTCCGATGTCATCTTCGCCGGCAGTGAGAACCACCGCCCCGGCGGCATGGCCGAGGTGACGCTCACCTTCGAGAACGAGCTCGCCAACGAGGCGGCCGAGCCCGCCGAGCCCACCGCTCCGACACGGCAAGCGGCCAGGGCCGAGCAAGCCGCCCGCGAGCAGCGCGAAGCGCGCGCCGAACAACACATGCAGCCCGATTCGTCGGAGCCCGTCGATTCCGACGATGCCGAAGACGCAGAAGACGCAGACGCAGAGGGCGCAGACGAGTCGGCGCCGGTATGGAACAACGATTCCATTCCGCGCGAGTACCGCGAGATGCCCGAAATCTCGATCACCCGCCGACTGCACCGCTCGGGCGACAGCGAATACCTCATCAACAACGTTCCCTGCCGCCTGATGGACATCCAGAACCTGCTCGCCGGCACCGGGCTGGGGAAGCAGGGCTACTCGATTATCGAGCAGGGCCAGATCAGCTTTGCCGTGAGCGCCAAGCCCTCCGAGCGGCGCCTGATCATCGAGGAGGCCAGCGGCATCACCCGCTACAAGGCCCAGCGTGACCGATCTCAACGCAAGCTCGACCGCACCGAGCAGAACCTCCTGCGGGTGCGCGACGTCGTCCGCGAGGTCGATAAGCAGCTTCGCAGCCTCGAGCGCCAGGCGCGTCGCGCCGAGCGTCACAAGGAGCTGACCGAGGAGCTTCGCACCCTCGAGATCGCCCAGATCGTCGACAAGCGCAGCGAACTCGCCGACAGGGCGGCAAAGCTGCGAAAACGCCTTCAAGAGGGACGCACCGACGTCGAGAAGGCGCGCTCGTCGCTCAAAAAGCTCGAGGGCAAGCTCTCGAACCAGAAGGTCGAAGCGTTCCAGGCCGAAAAGAAGCACGCCGAGCTGACCGAGCATTTCTACAAGCTCGATACGAAGCTCAACCTCGCCAAGTCGAACCGCAAGCACCTCGTCGACTCGGTCGAAGACGCCAAGGCGCGCCACCAGGAGGCGCTTCGCGAGCGTGAGAGCCAGGAAAAACGAAAAGAGGGTCTGTCCGCCGAGCTCGAGCGCGTCCGCGCCGAGTTGGCGAACTTCGACGAGTCTCCCGAGGACACGCACGCACGCATCAAGGAAGCCGAAGACGAGTTGGCCGCCGCGAAGAAGCGGCTGCGCGAGGCGGAACGCGAGCGAAACGAGACGCGCTCGAAGCTCGACGAGGCGAGGTCGAAGCTTCGACGCCTCGACGACCGCCGCGAGTGGCTGTCGTCGCAGCGTGACGAACTCGCCCAACGCAAGAAACAAGTAACCGAGCAGATCGACGGCGTCGGCCGCGAGGTCGAGGACCTTCGCCGCGGGCTCAACCGCCTGGCGATGGACGTCGAGCGCGCCGACGGTGAGGTCGAGCAGAAGCGCGAAGACCGCCAGAGCGCCGAGATGCGCCTGTCGACCGCGCGCGAGCGCCAGAAGGAATCACGCGCCGAGCTCGAGCAGATTCGCTCGGAGCGTATCGAGGTGTCGGCCCGCGTCGACAGCCTCGAGGCCATGCGCCGCCGCGGCGATGGCTACGCCCAGGGCGTCCAAGAGGTGCTCGAGTGGGCGGCCGAGACCGGCCGCGAAGACGTGCTCGGCCCCGTCGGCGACTTCCTTAGCGTCGAGGAGGGCGACGAGGCTGCCGTGGCGGCATTCTTGGGCGATCGCCTCGGCGACGTCGTCGTCACCCACCGCGAGGCGGCCCTCGAGGCGCTGGCCATGCTCACCGACGACGAGGTCGGCCGCGCCGGCTTCTACGTGCTCAGCGCGCCCGACGCCGACCCACGCGAAGAGGTCGGTGCGCTGCTCGACAAGCTCGCCGTCGTCGACTCCCTGGCCGAGCTTCCGCCCCGTAGCGAGCGCGACAGCGACAAGATCGCCTGGGCGAGCACCTCGGGCGACATCGAGTTTCACGACGGGCGTATCGTGGGCGGTCACGTCGGCGACCAGGCCGAGAGCGTGCTGCGCCAGGCGCGCGAGCTCGAGCAGTTGAGCGAGCGCCTGTCGAAGCTGCAGCTCTGGGAAGAGGACGCCAAAGAGGAGTACGAGATCGCCGAGGAGGACGTCGAACTCGGCCAAGAGCGCCTGGCCAAGGCGCGTCAGGCGGTCGAGCAGGCGTCTCTCGAAAAGCGGCGCATCGAGCAGGAGCTCTCCTCGGAGCAGCGCGAGCTCGAGCGCACCGAAAAGCGCCTGCGCCGCATGAAGGCCGAGGTCGAGCCGCTCGAAGAGCGCCACCAGGAACTCGCCAAAGAGGCCGACGGGCTCGGCGAGCAGCGCCAATCCCTCGAGGACGCGCTTCCGGAGCTCGAGCAGCGCCTCGAGACGAGCACCGAGGCCTTCGAGATCATGCAGAGCGAGCTCGAAGCCCAGCAAAGCGCGGTCACCGAGCGCAAGGTCGAGCTCGCCGAGGCCAAAGAGCGTCGGCGCAACCTGCAGGAGAGCGTCAAGCGCCTGGAGCGCTCGCTCGAGTCGACCGGGCGCCAGATCGAGAAACTCGAGCGCGAGGCCAAAGCCCAGGCCGAGCGCCTCGAGGAATTCGAGGAGAAGTCCGACTCGACCACCCGCGAGGTCGTCGAACTCGACACCCAATACAAAGAGGCCAAAGAGGCCGCCGAGGCCGCCCGGCAGAAGCTCGACGCGGTCAACGACGAGGTGCGCGAGCTCGAGGTCAAGATCGTCGAGCGCCGCCGCGACGTCGAACAGAACGTCGGCAGCGTCCAGCAGACCGAGATGTCGCTTCGCGAGCTCGGCGTCGAGATCGAGCACGTCGACCGCAACTTGCGCGAGCGCTTCGAGCTGTCGATTCCCGAGGCGCGTCAGATCGCCGAGGAGGTCGAGCTCGAGCCCAAGCAGCGCGACAAGCGCGTCCAAAAGCTCAAGCGCAAGATCGACAAAATGGGCGCGGTCAACCCGATGGCCGTCGACGAGTACGAGGAAGCCAAGGAGCGCAAGGAGTTCCTCGAGGAGCAGCAACTCGACCTCGAGGCGTCGGTCGACGACCTGCGCAAGGCGATTCGTCGCATGGACCGCGAGAGCAAGAAGCGCTTCCGGGACACCTTCGACGCGGTCAACGCGAAGTTCCAGGAGTTCTTCCCGCGCCTGTTCCGCGGCGGCCACGCCAAGCTCAAGCTCACCGACCCAGACAACGTGCTCGAGTCGGGCGTCGACATCGAGGTCAGCCCGCCGGGCAAGCGCCTGCAGAACGTCAGCTTGCTCTCCGGTGGCGAAAAGGCGCTCACCGCCGTGAGCCTGATCTTTGCGATCTTCTCGCTCAAGCCCACGCCGTTCTCGGTGCTCGATGAGGTCGACGCCCCCCTCGACGAGGCCAACGTGGGCCGATTCGCCGAGATGGTGCGCGAGCTCAGTCAGCAGAGTCAGATGATCGTCATCACCCACAACCGGCGCACCATGGAGTCCTGCGACACCCTCTATGGTGTGACCATGGAAGAGCCGGGCGTCTCCAAAATCGTCTCTGTACGGCTTCACGAGATCGACGACCGCCTCGCTTCTTGATATGGGGTGGGTCGGGCTTAAGTAACTTCTTGCGATGCGCGGCCCTTGCTGCGCGTCGACGCTTTCAATATCTGAATTTTCTGGATTACTTCAGGACAGTTGCATGACCACTCTCATCCCCAATCTCGCGTCCGTGTTGGTGCTCGCGCAGGCCGAAGGCGGCCTCGACCCGGTCACGATCGGCCTGATCGCTCTGGCGGTCGTCGTGCTCATCATTCTGGTCTTCGCGGTCGTCCGATCGCTTAGCAAGCCGGAGAAGCCCGAGATCACCGAGCGCCGCCCGCCCACCGAAGAGGGCAAGGTGCCGACCAAAGATGTGCTCGAAGAGCGCATGGAGGTCGAAGAGCCCGTCGAGATCACCGACGACATGTCGCTCGCCGAGATCAAGCGCATCAAGGCCGCGCGCGTCAAAGGGAAGGGCAAGCGCCGCGAGACGGCCGCCGAGGCGACCGAACGCGCCAAGCGCGAGCGCGAAGAGGCCGAGCGCAAGGCCAAGGAAGCCGCCGAGAAGGCCGAGGCTGAAGAAGCCGAGGAGGCCCCGGAAGAGCCGGTCGAACAAGAAGAGCCGGTCAAAGAGCCTGTCGAAGAAGAAAAGCCGGCTGAAGAAGAGAAGCCGGTCGAAGAGGAAGAACCGGCCGAAGAAGAACCGGTCGAAGAAGAACCGGCCGAAGAAGAACCGACTGAACAAGAAGAGCCCGAGGTCGTCGAGGGACCCGACGTCTCCGAAGGCACCGAAGTCGCCGAAGGCCCGGAGGTCGGCGAGGGCGCCGACGTCACCGAGGGAGCCGAGGTCACCGAAGCTCCCGAGTCCGAGCGCAAGGTCAAGCGCAAGCTTCCGCGGCCCCTCCCCAAGCCCAAAAAGCGGCCCAAGCCGGAGCCCGAGGTCCGAGAAGAGCCCGAAGCTCCGGAAGAAGAACCGGAGCCGGTCGCCGACGAAGAACCCGAGCCGGCCGTGGAAGAAAAACCCGCGCCCGAGCCGGAGGCCTCCGAGCCGAAGACGCTCGCCCAGGGGCTCGAGAAGACCCGCTCGGGCTTCATCGACCGCCTGAGCAACCTCTTCAGCAGCGAGAAGCTCGACGAAGACATCGTCGACGACGTCGAAGAGATCTTGTTCACCGCCGACATCGGCCCGCACGTCGCCCAGGAGATCCTGATGGCGGTCGAAGAGGGCTTGAGCGGCGAAGAGAAGCGCGATCCGGGGCGTATCTGGGGCTTTATTCGCGACTACTGCGCCAAGCTCCTCAAAGCCCACGAGGAGCCGCTCGACCTCGACAGCGCCAAACCCTACGTCATGCTCGTCGTGGGCGTGAACGGCGCGGGCAAGACCACCACCATCGGCAAGATGGCCAGCAAGTACCGTGACCAAGGCAAATCGGTCCTGCTCGTCGCCGGCGACACCTTCCGCGCCGGCGCCGTCGACCAGCTCGCCATCTGGGCCGAGCGCACCGACATGCCCATCCACCAGGGCGAGCAGGACGCCGATCCCTCGGCGGTCATGTACGCCGGCATCGAGCGCGGCATCGAAGAGGACGTCGACGTCATCATCTGCGACACCTCCGGCCGCCTGCAGACCAACGTCAACCTGATGGACGAGCTCGCCAAAATGGCGCGCGTCTCCGGCAAGGCGCTCGACGGCGCCCCCCACGAGACCATGCTCGTGCTCGACGCCAACACCGGCCAGAACGCCATCATCCAGGCCAAGAAGTTCAACGAGGCCGTCGAGATCAGCGGCATCGCCCTGACCAAACTCGACGGCACCGCCCGAGGCGGCGTCATCCTGGGCATCTGCGACGAGCTCGAAGCCCCCGTGCGCTATATTGGCATCGGCGAGAGCGTCGAGGACCTGCGCGAATTTGACGCCGACGAGTTTGTCGAGGCGTTGTTTATGTAGCGCCTCTGGCGGCCGTTTGGGGTCGCAAGACATCTCGAGGCTCGCAGAACAAAGGCGGCTTGTGATTCAACCCTTCGACGGGGGCAAAATCACAAGTCGCCTTTGTGTTTGGACCCTCTCGAGGGGGTCGAAAACCAAAGCCGCCTCATCACAGGACCCTCTCGAGGGGGACGAAGATCAAAGCCGCTTTGTGTTTCGGACCATCGGAGGGGGTCGAAACACGAGGCGAGCTTGTCCGCGGACCCTCAAGGGTGACACCACGAAAAAAGCCCCCGACCCAAAAGAGGGCCGGGGGCCGCAGACGCGGCAGGCGCCAGTATCGATCACACGACCGGCTCGACGACGTCGTCGTCAACGGTGTCGTCAGCGACCGGCTCGCCGGTTTCGGGATCAATGTCCTCGACGGGGCGATTGCGCCGGTAGGCGTCTGCGACGATCTCGTTTTGGCGCTGGAACTCGGCCAGGAGCCTGTCGCGGGTCTCGGCGTCGGTCCCGTGGGCCGCGAGCGCCCGGAAGATCAGGTGGGCGAATTGCTCCAGCCCCTTCGCGCGAGCGTTTTTGACGTCGGCGTAGGACACCTGCTGGCGGGAGTCTTTTTCGAGTTCGGCGCGAAATTCGACCACCAAGTCGGCGAGCTTGTCTGCGTGACGGCGCACGCCGATGGCGTCGACATGTGCGGCCAAGTCATTATCAAAGCGCTCGAGCAACACGTTCATGTTGGCCAACTGCTCCTCGAAGCTCTGCGTGACGAGTGCGAAGAGGCCTTCGGGAAAGGCCTCGACGAGGAACGTGCGGGCCTGGTCGGCCGTGACGTCTTCGCCGACGCTCTGGCCCTCGGCGACCGCGTGCATCCCCGAGAGGACACGGTCGATATCGGCGTCGACCTCCATGGCGCGTCCACGCGCATTGGAGGACTGGGACTTGGAGCGCTTGTAATTCTGCTCCACATTCAGCGTGTCGCCGTCGACGGCCAACGACGCGTCGCAATCAGCGACGAGTTCGGTGTCGCCCAACTCCTCGGCGACCTGTCGCATCGCCTGGGCGACGAACATGCGCCGGCCAGTCGGCAGCTGACGGCTTTTCAAAAAATCAAATAGCGGATGATTCACGTGACTCTCCTCCCACCGTAGGCGGGATCAAACAAAGGTGAACGGACGAACAGATTCGCGGCGCCTGCCGCTGCCGCGTCGTGTCCCCAGCGCTACTTCGTTGTGGAGATAGGCCGCGATTCTAGCGTATGTTCGGTGAAAATCCAGCGCGAGTCGGCCTCGGGCGTCGAACGCCCGGATTTTTGCGCTGCAGGCCTTGCGCGAAGGTGGCTGTCGTGTTGCTCTGGCATCTGTGTGAGCCGCATGCGGCGCGGACGCGCCCTGTATTCTGCTGTGCACTACCTTGCCGATCAAAAAGGGGCTGTGCTATACCAATGGCAGAGGAATTGAGCATTGATTGAGTAGCCTCTGGCTGATGGAACGCAGCGCACGGCGCTGCCACTGATTCCTGTCGCACGGACAGCAAATGACACAGCTCAAATCGTCGCCCTCGCTTCTGGTCAGTCTCCTGATCGGCCTGTTGGTGGTCATCGCCGCCCAACCGGCCCTCGCTCAAGAGACGACGCGCCAAGAGTTCGATGACACCATCCACGTCATCCAGCGCAAGCCGGTGTTGCAGAAGGGCCGCTTTGATCTCGTCCCGCGCTTTGGCGTATCGGTCAACGACTCGCTGTACCGCCACTACAAAGTTGGGGTGAATGGAAACTACCACTTCAGCGAGAGCGTCTATCTGGGCGGTCTGTTCGAGTGGTACAACTTCGGCGACGCCCTCGGCGGGCCCACCGACGCCTTCAACGAGACGGCCAACGAGACGCGCACCAACGCCGACGTGGCCGTACTTAACTGGGTCGGCGGCCTGGAGCTGGGCTACAAGCCCATCGTCGGCAAGTTCGCCTTGGCCGACTCGTTCATCATCTTCTACGACGTCGGCCTGACCGCCGGCGGCGTGGGCATCGACGCCGAGAGTCTGGCGTTGTCGTCGGGCGACGTCACCTTCGGTGGCACGGTCAGCGCAGTCAGCCGCATCTTTTTGAACGATTGGATGGCCGTGAATCTCGAGGTTCGCGACGTCATCTACTCCGCCGACCTGCGCGGCGCGCCTGGCTCGTTGACGAATATCGTGACGGTGGCTGGTGGCCTGAGCCTCTACCTGCCCACGACGTTCGAATACTCCGACCAAGTCGCCGAATAGAGCAGGGCGCTGGCGCCCTAACGAATCCAAATGATTGGGTCTAATTTCTGGTGCAATCGACAGTGAGACAATTCATGACGCGCCAAACCCTCTGTCGCCTGTTCACGCTGCTGACCATCTGCGCGGCTTCCTTTGCCTTCGACTCCGAGGCTTATGCCCAGGAGAGCCGCGAGACGGCTCGTGAGTCGGGCTCGGTGATCCGCCACCAGCTCCTGTACCGCTCGACGCGCGTCGAGTTGGCGCCGATGCTGGGGATGACGCTCAACGATGCCTACCTGCGAAACGGCATCGTCGGGGCGACGCTGTCGTATCACCTCACCAACGAGTGGGGCTTGAGCGCAGTGGCCGGCTACGGTGTGGCGCAGCTCGACACCGACCTGCGCAACAGCGTCGAGGCCAAGCTCGAGGAGAACGCCAGTGACGAGCTCAACCAGCTGTCGTACTCGCATATCCAGTGGCTCGCCGGCCTCGAAGTCAACTACGTGCCCATCGTCGGCAAGTTCTCGTTGTTCAACAGCATCATCACCAACTATGACGTCCACCTGATCGCTGGGTTCACCTTCATCGGCGAGACGGCCCAGTCGGCCATCGACGGCGGTGAGGTCGACTCGCAGCTCGAAGGCTTGCGTCCGGCGCCCACCGTCGGCCTGGGCACGCGCTTTTTCCTCGGTGACGGCATCTCGGCCAATATCCAGTTGCGCGACTACCTGTACAGCCGCTCGGAAGTCAGCACGCTCACCTCGGATCCCGAGTTCAAGAACAACTTCATGTTGACCCTGGGCATGAGCTTCTTCTTTCCTCAGGAAGTCAAGATCTCGCGGTGAGCTTCAACTTCGAGCAGCGCGCTCAAAAAGCGCTCGATCGCGGCCAACCGGTCCGATCTGCAGTTCTCTTAATCGAGGGCCTCAAACGTCAGCCAGACGAGCGAGCCGCCCTCGATTTTCTTATCGACCTCTACGTCGATGAGCTTACCTCGGCAGGACTCGAGTACGATCTTACGGGCGTGCTCGTCCTGCAGTCTGACTCCGAACAGCTTTTTCGAGATATTCTGAGGCGCCTCGACCCGGCCGGGAAGGCGTCGATGGGACGCGAACTCGTGCGTGCGGCCAACGAGCACGGCTACGACCTGACGTGGCCGCCTGCGCCCGAGCCCGCGCCGGCGCCGACGGCGGAGCCGATGCCCGAGCCTCGACCTCCCGCACAGACGGAGCCGTATTCGTCCCCCGAGCCGGAGCTGGAGCCAGCGATCACAGAGCCGACGCCGGAGCCGGAACCCGAACGAGCACCGGTCGAACTCCAGCCGGAACCGGAACCCGTTGACCGAGCCTTAGAAACGAATATGGAGCCCGAGCCCGCGCCCGAGAGGCAGACCCCGGAGACGAAAGAGCACAACCCGCCGCCCGCTGCCGCGTCGAAGCGCAAGGGGCGCCTCTTGCTTGTGGTGCTGGTGCTCGTGGCTGGACTCGGCGGCTACGTTTGGTGGAGTTCGGGGCCGGATACGAGCAGCGTAGCCGCGCTCGACGCCAGCATCGAGAGCGTCGACCCGGCACAACAGACCCAGATCGATGAGCTTTTCGCCGCGACCTCCAAACGCGACCTCGCAAGCCCGGCATTTGCCGAGCGCCGCGCCTTTCTAGAGGCGGTACGCGCCGCCGAGTGGGGCGAGGCATCGGCTTCGGCACCGGGCGGCGAGACCGTCTGGGGCATCGCAGCCAAGGCAGCTTCCTTTGCACTGCAGCGAGATTTCGAGCGGGCGCTGGCAGAATCGGCGCGTTTGGAGCGTCAGTTCCCACACCAGTTCGCCTCGTTTTGGGCACGCGCGTTCGTCGCCGAGGCGCGCGGACGCTTCGCGACGGCGGTTCGCCTCTACGGCCGAGGCCACGAGGCAGCGCCCGAGTTTGCGCCCATGCTCACCGGGCAGTTGCGCGTGCTCGTTCGCCAGGGCCGTCAGGACGAAGCTCGAACGGTCCGCCAGAAGCTCGCCAACCTCAACCGGGCCAACCCCTATGCTTCGATGCCGGTGGTCGACATCGCGCTCGAAGACATGGCGCCAGGCGAGCCAGACGAAGCAACCGACCAGCCTGGCGAAAAGACCGGCCAGCCCAACGAAAACAACGGCCAGAAGGAGCAACTGGAGAACGCCTCTCCGAAGCCGCGCTTTATCCATTCAGTGGAGAGCCTCGAGCGTGCGCTCGACCTGATTCGACAGGACAAGCCGCGCGACGCGCTGGGACACGTCGACAAGGCTCTCGAACGAGAGCCGATGCTCGGCGGCGCGCTCCTGGTGGCCGGTATGCTGCGGGTCGCCGCGGTCGATATCGACGGGGGCGTCGCCTCGTTCACGAGCCTGGCCCAGCTGCCCGGGCTCGACATGAACGCCCGTTGGCTGCTCCAAGTCGTCGCGCCGCGCGCGCTCACTGCGGCGGGCCGCGCTGACCTCGCGTACCAATTCGTTCCACCGGTCAAGGATGCCGGCCGGGTGACGCCCCGGGACTCCAGCGACAAGGGCAAGCCCTTGCCCGAGCCGGTGGTGCCGCTTTTGTCGGTCGAAGAGCAGGTGCAAACCGAGCCGCTCGCGCGTGAGGCATTGCTCGCGCGTGCCGAAGTGCTGAGCGTGCTCGGCTTTGGCGTCGCGGCGACCGAGACGCTCGAGCTTCTCGGTGGCATCGACGACGTCGCCGACCGTGTCGGTTTCGAGCGCACCATCGTCGAGATCCGGCGCGGCAATCGTTCTGCTGCCCGTGGCGCGGCTCGTGCCCTGCCCGAAAGCGCGCCCGGCCACAGCGCGAGAGCGGCGCTGGCCTATCATACCGGCCGCTATGCAAATGCGATCGAGCACGCTCGTGCAGCGCTCGAGGCCCACAAGGGCGCGGGTGACGTGACCACGTTGCGCTACCTCGCGCTCAGCCTGACGGCTTCGGGAAGAGGGCGCGCAGCGCTCGTCGCGTTGGACGAGGCCCAGGTGGCGGCATACGCCCGCGCCGAACTCGACGCGCTTCGCATGCGGGTGCTCGGCCGACGCGGCCCCAAAGCCGAGAGCTCGACGACGAGCTACGAGACCTTCGCGGCCACGTCTCCGACGTCCCTCGAGCGACTGCTCGACCTCGCCGACGTCGCCTTTTGGCACAAGCGCTTCGAGCAAAGCCGCGAGTGGACAGACCAGGCCCTGGCGCTGGCCCCCGAACATCCTGAAGCCAACTGGATGCGTGGTCTGCACGCGCAGGTCGCCGGCGACGACAAGACGGCGCGCGCCCATTTTCGCGACGCGTGGCGAAGCGGCGCCGACGACGCACGCATGCTCATCGAGCTGGGACGCATCTACTTGAGCCTGGGCGAACCCAAGCGCGCCCAGCGGTCCTTTTACAAGGCATTGCTCAAGGACCGCACGAGCGTCGAGGCCCTTCGTGGCCTCGGAGAAGCTTATTTGGAGCTCGACGCTCGGGTAGGGCGCCGCGACATGGCGCGCATTCTTCGCAGCTATGCGGGCTCGTCGGCCTTTACGGCGCAGGCGACCGAAACCCTCAAGTGGCTGGCGATCTTGAACGGCTCGCGCAAGGGCAACGAGAAGGGACTGGCGTATCTGACAAAGGCCGCGGAGTTGATGGGTGAGTCGGCCACGCTCTTGATCGAGCGCGCCCACTACCACAAGGCGCGCGGCGAGTTTGCCCTGGCGCGAAAGATGTACGCCAAGGCGCTCGAGAAGAACGGGACCTTGGCGCCCGCTCGACTCGGCCTGGCGCGCATGGCGCTCGAAGGGGGCGACGAGGCGCTCGCGCGCACTCAATTGCAACGCTACCTTGCTCTGGCCCCCGACGGCGACGATGCTCAGTGGGCGCGCGACACACTCGCGAACCTCACGACACCGTCGAACTCGGCGTCGGAATAGGCTTTCGCCGCCGCGGTGTTTTTCGTTCGGCCAATCGCACCTACAACCGAGGACGCCTCTGACCGATGGGGCCATTGTCACACAAAGTGTCAACCAGGCGGCTCATCCTCCCATGGATGATCGGCCTCTTTGTGTGCGCGGGGGTTCTGTGCGCACCGTCGGTCGACGAGGCAAACGCCATCGAACTGAGAGTGCGCGCCAAGAGCGCGCTCGATACGAGTGTGACCGCTGCCGGTACGATGGTGCGCGTGAGCGGCTCACTTCGCGACGAACTCGACCGCGGCTTGCCCCAGCGCGAGATCGTCGTCTTCTTCAGCAAAGAACGGCGACATCGCCGTCACCCCGACGCCAGTGAAACGCTCTATACGGACCGGCGCGGTGGGTTTAGCACTCAGCGCGAGCTCGAACCGGGCACCTGGCACGTCTCTGTGATGTTCGAGGAGACCGAGCACGTCACGGCCAGCCGCATCGTGAAGTCGCTCGAGGTCGAGCCGGCCCCGGTCGATTTGCGCACCCAGATCCCCAGGCTCGTGATCGGGCAGGTACCATCGGTGCCGGTGCGGGTGCGCGCCTCGGTCGCCGGTGTCGGCCTGCAAGCCAAAGCCGAAGTGCTCGTCAACGACGTTTACGCTGGCGAGACGCGCCTCGATCAGTTTGGCCGCGGCACCGTCGATGTCGCCGGCTCGCTTTCGCCCGGGCTCAACGAGGTGCGCGTGCGTATCCCCGAGGGCCGCCATCGCGACGTCGTCGAAGAAGTCGGAGAGCTGCGCGTGAGCGCCGAGGTCGACGCGACGGCGTCCTTTCAAGAGGTTGTCGAGCGCCTGCAGCGCGGTCTGGCCGTCGAGGGACGTCTCACCGACGAGCGCGGTCCGCTTCCGGGGGTGCGAGTGGCCGTCAAGATTCGCCGCGAGGACCAAGGGGAGCCGTCCGAGGAGAGTGAGCAAGCCGAGCAGATGTCTCAACTGCCGGGCTCATCTGCGCGCGGCGACGAGCAGGCACGTTACGAGCGCTTCGTCACGACCGACGAGCAGGGGCGTTTCCGCGCGTTTTACTCCGGCGACAAGCTCGAAGACGGCATCTGGCATGCCCAGACGGCCATCGTGCCCGAACTTGGCGCCGAGATCGCTGTGCCGACCGCGCCCGTCGAGCTCGATCGGACGACTTCGCGTTGGATTCTCAACGCACTGGGACTCCTCGGGTTGATCGGCGGACTCGCGCTGTTGTTGCAGCGATTTTGGCAGGTCATCGAAACTCAGCTCCAGCGACGCCGTCACGAGCGCGAGAGCGAAGAGCGCGCCGAGATGGCGCTCAAAGACACCGAGGCGTTGTCCCCCCACAGCCTCGGCGTGGACGAGAAACCCGTCGACACCGCGCCCGACAACACGCGGCTGTCAGGAATGGTGTGGGATATTTGGAAGGATCGACCGGTGGCCGATGCCGAGCTCGTCGTGTGGCGCGATGGAGAACGGGTCCGCACCGAGCACGCGACCGGGCAAGCTTCGCCACGTGCAGGGATCTTCATCATCGATGGGCTCACGGCCGGAGCTTACGAGCTCGAGGTGCGCGCACGCGGCTTCATGCCGGGTAAACTCAGCTTTCGATTGCCTCACAAGGGGCGACTGAGCAATGTACGCCTCGACCTGGTCGCCGTGCCGCTCAAGATTCGCAGGCTCTACCAGTCCCTCGTCGAAACCCTCGACGGCCAAGACCTCTGGGGACGCCTGTCGCCGCGTGAAATCGAGGCTGCGCTGCTCGAGGTGACCGACGAAGCGACCCAAGACACCGGCAGCCCCGCTCGCCGCGCGTTTCTACGCTCGCTCGAGCACAAGCTGGCCCAGGCGGGCGACACGCTCAGCGGCGAGGAGCTGGTGTCGATGATGACTTCGGTGGTCGAGGAGACCTATTTCAGCGGACGCACCTTCGACACCTCGGTGTGGGAGCTCGCGCGCGATATCGCCCTGCAGCTTCGGGACCGCCAGGGGGAGGGGGCGTCGTGACCTCTCGACTCCGACAGCTAGTGTGGGCTGTGCTCGTCGTCTGCCTGGTTACGGCCGCATCGACGGTCGTCGCCCAAGAGAGCCCGGGCGGAAAAGACTTCGACCCCGCGAGCGACGCGTGGACCGGTTTGAGCCGGTTGGTCGCACTCGCCGAGAAGCAGGGCATCACCATCGAGGTCGTCGACCAGATCGATTGGTCCGAGCAGAGCCCTGACGAGCCGATTATCTTCGTCTATCCCACCAGCGGCCTCGAAATCGCCAATGCCGCCAACTACGTCGTCGACGGCGGTCGCCTCTTCATGGCCGACGACTACGGGGCGAGCCCGGCGTTTTTAGATCGGCTCGACGTCAGCCGGGTCAACGTCGCCATGGGCGAGCTGCCTCACGACCGCTTCGTGCAGGGGAACCGCGCGCTTCCGATCTTCGAGCCCACCGGACGACACCCTTTGCTCGAGGGGGTCGACACTGTCGTGGCCAACCATCCTGCGGTCTTGCTCAACGTCGGCGGCCCGGTCGTCTCCTATGACGAAGGCGGCGGATTGGTCTACGACATGAACCTCGGTGACGGCAAAGTCGTTCTCTTCGCCGACGCGAGCCTCGTCATCAACCACATGCTCAGCGTCGCCGACAATTCGGTGCTCGTGCAAAACGCGCTCGATTACATCTGCACGGGCCAAGAGCAGTGCCGAGCCAAGCTCATCGTGCGCGATTTCGAGCAGTACGGACGCTACACGCCTCGTCAGCCGGATGATGACTCGCCCGACACGCTCAGCGCGCAGCTCGACGAGCTCAACGAAGCCATTAGCGAATTTATGGAGGAGATGCCCGCCGGCAGGCTGCTCTACTACCTGAGCATTTTGCTCGCCGGCGGACTCGCGCTCTACTTGGCCGCAGTATTTCGCCTACGCGCCTCTCGCCCCTACAGTGAGTATGTCGACAACACGACGCGCGAGGTTCCGTCGCCGCAAAGTGAGTTCGATTGGAACCTGTCGCGCTTTGGCGACGGCGGCCGTGAGACGAATTATGCGCTGCCGCTGGCCATCTTGAAGGAGGTCTTCGAGGAGTTATTCTTGGAAGACCTCGGCTATTGGCCCATCAGCGGCGAGAATCGACCCAGCGTCGAGAAGTTGGGCCGAGAGTTCGGGCGCAAGTACACGCAGGGGCACCTGCCGACCGAAGCTCAACGCATGGAGCAAGAGGTCACCGACCTGTTGGCCACCTACGCCAGAATACCGACACGCCACCGGGTCTTCCTGGACAGCGATGCTTACTTTAGCGAGCGCGACCTGATAAAAATATACCGGCGCACCCGCCGTGTGCTGGAGATCATGGGACTCGAGGGAGAGTATGAGCGACGTACCCGCAGCTTGGTCTGAACCCGACGAAAGCCCCGAATCCGACGCCGCCGACAGTGAGAGCGTCGAGATTCAGCAGGTAATCGCGCGCTACGCCGAGCGCATCGAACGGCTCAAGGCCGAAGTAGGGCGCATTTATATCGGGCCCGAGCGCACCATCGACGCGCTGCTCATCGCGCTCTTCGCCCGCGGGCATATTCTGCTCGAGGGTGTGCCCGGTGTGGCCAAAACGACGCTGGTGCGCGCCTTTTCGCGCACCCTCAACTCCGAGTTTAGCCGGATCCAGTTTACCCCGGATTTGCTGCCCTCGGATATCACCGGCACCTACGTTCCCAACCTGCAGACCAACGAGTTCATCCTGCGCCGCGGCCCGATTTTTGCCAATATCGTGCTGGGCGACGAGATCAACCGCGCGCCGGCCAAGACGCAGTCGGCGCTCTTGGAGGCGATGCAGGAACGGCAGGTCACCATCGACGGCACGACCCACCAGCTTGAATCGCCATTCTTGGTGCTCGCCACCCAAAACCCCGTCGAGCAGGAGGGCGTCTACGCGCTTCCCGAGGCCCAGCTCGACCGTTTCTTGCTCAAGATCGTCATCGACTACCCGACGCCCGACCAAGAGTTCCGGGTCATGAAGACCCATCAGGTCGCCCCCAGGCCGGTGGAGCCGATCTTGGGCGCAGACGATATCGCGGTGCTGCGCAAAGCCGTCGAGGCGGTGCATATCTCCGACGAGCTCATTCGCTACATCGTGGCCCTGGGCAACTTCACCCGCAATCACGAGCACACCTCGCTGGGGGCATCGCCGCGCGCTGCGCTCGCGCTGCTCAAGGCTGCCAAGGCCAGATCAGTGGTCCAGGGGCGCGATTACGTGCTTCCCGATGACGTGCGCATTCTGGCGCCGAGCGTCCTCGCTCACCGGGTGCTGTTGCTTCCCGAGGCGCAGCTCGGCGGCATCGAGTCCCACGATATCGTCCGCCAGGCGCTCAAGCAGGTTCCCTACTCGGAGTAAGGACGCCAGCGCGTGAATCCTCATCTGACAACACGCGGCGTCTTCGTCTTTGTCTGTGCGATCGTCTTCCTCGCCGCGGGCGCGGTCACCGAGCAGCCCCTCTTGCTGCTACTCGGTCAAGTCCAGGTGGCCGTCCTCGCCATTTCTTTTCTGCTGTGCGTGGTGGCTGCGCTCGCCCTCGATCGGCGCTTCGTGCGCATCGAGGTCCGCGACGACTCCGGCTCGAAGCGCTTTCGGTCGACCGGCGTGATGACCGGCGAGAAGACCGACGTCGACGTCTACATCAGCAACGATGCCTGGGTGCCCCTGTACGGCCTGGCCCTCGAGCCGTTTGGCGCGCGGGCGCTGGGGTTGGGTGACATCGACGATTATTTTCACCTGCCCACGAAGGCCGAGGTTTCAGCGCCGTTGACGGTCGAAGCAGCGCGCTCCGGACGCTGGACGTTGCAGGGCTTCGACGTCTCCATCAGCGACCCGCTGGGGCTGCTCTCCGCGCGCGATTACTTGCCGTGCCTACACGCCTTCGAGTGCTTTCCCCAGCGCAGTCACCGGCGAGACCAGAGCGCGCGCAACCTCGGTGCGTTCGCGCTCCAGCATGGTGGCAAGCACGTGGTGCGCCAGATCGGCACCGGAAGCATGGTGCGCGAGCTGCGCGACTATCAACCCGGTGACCCGCTTCGCCACATCGCCTGGAAGGCGACCGCACGAAATCGCCGGCTCATCTCGCGCGACTTCGAGCGCGAGGTCAACCTGAGCATGTACCTGCTGCTCGACATCTCCACGTCGATGCGCGGCGGGCAGTGGGAGGGGCAGAAGCTCGAGCATGGCGTGGAGTCGGTCGCCGAATTGGCCACGAGCGTCATCGGCGCGCGTGACCGCGTCGGGTTGATGACCTTCGACGAAAAGCTGTACGGCCACATCCCACCGGCGACGGCGCCGTCCCATCTGGCCCGCATTCTGCGCCACCTCGTCGGCGTCAATTCGGTGGTCGACGACGAGCTCACCGAATGGGGCGAAGTCGAACTCGCCCAGAAGCTCGCCGACTACTTGGTCGTCCAGGAGCGCCTCGATTTTCGTCGCGGCGACGACGTCGAGCCGGAATCGGGCGTCAATATCAAGCTCCTCGAACGCTGGCTTCGCAGCGTGATTCGCCTCGAGAAGGAGAAGTTCGACTCGCCCATCCTACACGACGGCCTGCTCGACGAAGAGACGTCGCTGCTGCGGCGTTTTGCGCAGCTTCGCGGTGTGGAGGTGCCTTATCGGGTCGAGGCGCGCCTGGGGCTCAAGGAGCGTGGCCTCAATCAGGCCATCGAACGCATCGTGACGACGGCCAAAGAGAGCCAATGGATCGTTGTGATCAGCGACCTGTGCGGTGTGATGAACACCGAAGTCGTCACCCGCTCCATCCGCTTGGCACAAATCAAAGGCCACGCGGTTCGCTTCCTGGTGCCGTTTACCCCCGCCTATTATGAAGACGATCATGACGGCTCGGAGCGCTACAGCATCAGCCGTGAGCTCTTTTCGACCCGTGAGCGCGAAGAGCGCCTCAAGATCGCCAGCCATCTTCGCAAGCTGGGCGTCCAGGTTGACTTTATGAAGCCGGGCCAGTCGGCCTTGCAGTTGTTATTGGGTGGGAGAGGGCGGCGCGTGGCGTCTTAGCCTCACGCCTATTCTCGACCGGTGGCCTCGGACTGCACCTTCTCGATCGCCTCCAAGAATCCCTTGAAGTACTCGTAGGCGCTCTGGAGGCTGAAGATCACCGAGATGATCAGGAGCCACAGTCCAATCAGGTGGAAGTTCAAGCGAAACTCGATGAACCAGTAGTCGACCAGGTATTCGTAGTGGATGATCAGGCCGAGTAGGCCGGTCATCTGGAAGGCGGTCTTGAACTTGCCGCCTTGTCCGGCGGCGATGATAAAGCCCTCGCCGGCGGCAATGCTTCGAAGACCCATGACCGAGAATTCACGGGCCAAGATGATCATGACGAGCCACGGCGAGATGCGTCCGAGGGGAAGGAGCATCAGCAATGTGGCCATGACCAGCAGTTTGTCGGCCAGCGGGTCCAAAAACTTTCCGGTGAGGCTCACCAGGTTGCGCTTTCTGGCCAGATAGCCGTCCAACCAATCCGTGACGCTGGCCACCCAGAAGAGCAACACCGCAATCAACCCGGACATCGGATCGCCGTAATAGATAAACAGCGACACCACCGGGATCAGCGCGATCCGAAAGAGCGTCAGGAGGTTGGGAAGGTTGAAGATGTCCTCGCGAATCGTGGCCGCGCTCACTTAGACTCCTCTTCCTTCTGGTAGATCTTGTACCAATAGAAGACCGACGCGACGTAATCGCGGGTCTGCGGGTAAGGAATGCCGTCGTAGCGTTTCACGGCGGCATCTCCGGCATTATAAGCAGCCAAAATCAAGTTGATGTCGCCGTCATATCGGTCGATCAGGATGCGCAGGAACTTCGCGCCACCGTAGATATTCTGCCTGGGATCGAACGAGTCGGTCACATTGAGGCTAGCCGCGGTGCGCGGCATCAGTTGCATCAGCCCCTGGGCACCGGCGTGGCTCTCCGCGTTCGGCTTGAATGCACTCTCCACGCGAATGACTGCTTTGATGAAGCCAAAGGGGACATCGTAGGCTTCGGACGCTTCGGCGATGATGTCGTCGAATGCGTCTTCGCCTTTGCGCTTGGAGTGCTTTCTGCGCTTTCGCTTGGTCTTCGTGCTCGAAGACTTGCTGGCGCTTCGCTTGCGAATCTTTTTGTCTTTGGTCGACGTCTTTGAGCCACCGGAGAGAACCTCGAGAAGCTTGTAGCCAGACTTCTTCTCGGTGGTGATGAGGATTTTGCCGTCGGGCGTCTCGTAGCGGTAAAGCTCGGCGCTCGCCGGCGAGGGCACGAGCACGCTCGCGCACATCAGGACGGCGGCGAGCAAGAAGCCCTGGAGTTTTGGACGTGCTGTGGTCATCTGCGCGGCTCGTGGAGTATCGCAACTCCTCTACCAATAGCGCATGGGGAGGCAGGGACGCAAGTTTTGGGCGTCCCTGCCTCCCCATTTAGCGTAACTCGTCTAGCGCGTGCAGTATCCACCCGTCGCGCAGGTGCCGGTGCGGCAATCCGTGCCGTCCCAGCAACTCGTGGTGCAGAAGCCGTTGACGCAGGTGGCGTCGCCGGCGCAGTTGCTGTTGTCACGGCACTCGTAGCCAGCGCGGTAGTCGGGGCGACATACGCCGTGGTCGCACATCATCTGGCTGCCGCAGTCGGCGTCGGCCGAGCAGGGGGCGAAGCAGAATCCGTCGATGCAGGTTTCGCCCGAGGGGCACTCGCTGCTGGCGGTGCAAGCTTGGGCCGGGCTCGGGTTGGTCTTGCATACGCCGCTCTGGCAAGTCTGGCTGTAGGGGCAGTCACTGTCGGAAGAGCAATCGTAGTGGCAGAAGCCCGACAGGCAGCTCTTCTCGAGGCCGCATTGCGCGTCGGTCACGCAGATCTTGTCGACGACCTGGCAGGTGCCCGACACACACATCTCGCACGGCTCACAGTCGGCCGAGGACTCACACGACACAGGCCCGGTCGGGCCGGAGTCGGCCACGCAACGTCCGTCGGCGCCGCAAGACTCACCGCTTCGGCACTGCGCGTCGTCGGTGCATCCCAGGCGGCACTGACCACGGTCGCAGTACGAGCCGTCGGTGCAGTCGCTGTCGCTCTGGCAAAACTCGTCCGTCACGCACAGTCCGTCCTCGCAGCGCTCGTTGGCCGAGCAGTCGGCGTTCGACGAGCAGGTCGGCGCTTCGCTTCGGTCCGGGTCGGTGCTCGAGCCAGCGTCGTCTGCGTCGGGCGTGCCGGCATCGGTGCCTCCATTATTGTCGGGCTGCCCGACCACAGGCGGCGCCGGGGCAGGGCGGCTCGGGTCGAGCGGCGAAGCCGGCGTACACACACCTCGCCAGCAAAGGCCGTTTTGGCCACATTCGTCGTCTTGGGTGCAACCCGATGAGCAGTGCCCTTCGAAGCAGACTGCATCTTGACCGCAGTCGGTGTCATCGGCGCATTCGACGCGACAACTTCCGTCTTCACACAGTCCATTCTCGCCGCAGTCCGTATCTTGCGTGCAGCTGCCGCCGACCACACAGCGTCCTTCGTGGCAGACTTCGTCCACCGCGCAGTCGACGCTCGCCTCACAGGCCGGTACACACACGCCGTCGACGCTACAAAACTCGCCTTCGAAGCACTCGGCATCCGACTCGCAGCGCACCGGCGCCTCACACATCCCGTCGTCGCAGCGGCGCGACTGGCAGTCGAGATCCGATTCGCACTCGCCGACACCCGGCTCGGGCCAGCAGTAGCGCCCGGCGGTGCAAATCTCCCCATCGGCACACTCCGAGTCGGCGGCGCACACCTCCACGCAGCTATCTTCGCGGCATACCTGGCCTTCACTGCAGTCGCCGTCGGCACTGCATGTCTCCACGACGCTGTAGGGGCCGTCCTCCTTGTCATTGCAGCCGGAGCAGCCGGCCAAGAACATCAGGGCCAAGGAGGCCAGCACCTGAAGGCATCGCGTGGCAGATATGCGTCGACATCGACTCATCAAAGGCGTCATTCTCGAGTCTCGATCCATGGGGGAAGCCATTTGGGGTCTCTCCTGATAGCTAGAATCAGCTAGTGGGGTGACACCGAAGTGAGATTCAACCTTTCGGTGAGGATAGCGCCGCCAGATTCGGATGCGAACCCCGCAGGCGATGCAGCGCATCGTCGAGGAGTGAGCGCCGAAGCTGGTGTTGCTAGACCGGCGAAGGTGAATCGAATCTCGGTGTCACACCACTAGAGTATATCTCATTGCCGCGCCAATTTTCTATCCACACGCTCGCGCACGGCTCCTGTTGATGTCTTCGCTTTGTTTGGACTGAGGTGCGCCGAAGATATTCAATTTTTCTGTGGGAGATTTTGAAAGACCCGGCGCGCTTTGACTGTTCAGTCGCCAGAGGACATTTTTGGTCCGGGGCACAGGGCCGGCCGCGCGTGCTCGAAGGTTCGAAATCACTTTAGGCTTGCCTTCAGCTAGCAAAGCTGCAAAAAACAAGGCTCGAAGCCCCCAACGAAAGCTAAGTTTTACCGCGGAAACTGGAGGAGATATGCGGCTCTATCATGGTCAGGTGTCAGCAGTTGCCGGAGAGCTCGCGCGCACTCTGAGCAAAGAGGACCATCTCGAAATCGAGCCGGCCAATTTGGCGGAAGTCCAGATGGACATCGAGTCGGTACTCAAAGAGTATATTCGGCTCGATCGCGAGTTGAATAGCCGTGCCCGCGATATTCAGTCGTCCGAGGGCGGCAGCTTCGCGCGCATCAAAAGCCGGCTGGCCCGTCGCAAGGGCGTCGATGTTCACGACGATCCCATCGGCTACATCATCGACCAGCTCATCGACATCTTCTTTCACTCGCACTTCGTCAACGAAGTCTTCGCCGACGACCGCACGCTTCGCCTGACGATGAAGCCGATCCTCGAGCGCTATATGAGCGTTCAAGAGGAGCTCGACGAAGAAGTCCGCGACAAGATCAAGAACCTCGAAGAAGGCAGTCGCGAGTGGGAAGTCGAGTACGAAAAGGTCATGGGGCGCCTCAAGCGCACCAAGAATCTCGAGTAGGCCGACTGGTCATCGAGCGGCGACCATGCGCTGGCGCACCGAGCGCCACCAACGCGACCAGTAACGGTGCAGCCGTGCGTGACTCCAGGCTTCCAGCGGGGCCCAGCGCCCGGTGACACGCTTGAGCGTCAAGTTGGCGTTATAAGCCACGTGCTCGGGTCCCTTCTTCAGCATCGGGATGAGCTCGTCGACGGCGTCGACCGTAAAGACGTCGTCGGCCTCGAGCCCGTGGGCGATAAAGCCCTCCTCGAGCCAGTCATCGCGCCTCTTATCGCCGTTGTCCTTCCACCACTTCTTCCAACTTGCCAGGGCTTTGGCGCGTGCATCGTCAGATGCCTTCTCCCAATCCACATTCTCGGCGCGATTCGTCACGCGACGTAGCGCTACGGCAAGCTCTGCACGTACGGCGTCGGGCTGTGTCTCGAGTTGTTGGAGTAGAAAGGGCACGAGCTCCGGCTCCATAAGATGGATGAGCGAACGCGCCGCCATCACGCGCTCGGCCTCGGCCAGCTCGGTGTCGGCGATGCGTTTCTTGAGGCGATCGACCGCCAATGTATCCGCCGCCCGACGAATCACGCTGTAGGCGTAAGCCTTCTCCTCCAGACTAAATTCGCTGCGCTCGACGAATCGAAGCGCGGCACCGACGGCGGCGCCGGACCAGATCGGCACATCTTTGGCGACCTCGAGCGCGCGCTTTCGCACCTTGTCGCTCTTTTCGTGCAACGCGGCCGCAAGGGCCAACTCCGGGGCGTAAGGCGAGCGAATGCGCTCCAAAAAGTCGAGGGCGCGAATGCGCGTCTCCTCTTTAGGGGCCCGAAACGCTCGGGCCACCGCCATCGAACGGGCGAGTAGATCGTCGTAATGCCAGTCGACCCACTCCCAGCGCGGCCCAAAATCGAGGCATCCTTCCAAGCGATCGCGTTTGGGGCAGGTGATGCGAAGGTGGAAGTGATCATCGTGTGGCGACGAGTCGGTCGGCTGGTGGAGCACCTTCTCGGCACGCTTGATGATTTCTTCGTCGGCGCCTTGTGCGCGGGCGTGGTCGAGCAACAGCTTCTTGAGGCCCTCGCTGATGAAGAGCCACTGAATATGCACGCGCTCGTGGCTCAACAAGGCCTCGACGAGCTTCCAGTTGCGCTCGACGTCGAACACCAGATCCGGACGCTTGATGCCATCGCCGCTCGAGTCGAAGTCGAGCAGTCCTGGCGCCAGCACCGGTTTGCCGTCCTTTTTGGTCTTGCAGAAGAATGCCAGATCGGCGTCTCGTCCCGAATTGTGTGATGCACTCCAGGGGATATCGCCGCCGTGTTTCCTGCTCATGTTGCCAATGCGAAGCTTCGAGCCTGGATATGCCTTCGATACCACCTTCGCCGAGTCCAAGATCACTTCGATGAGTGCCTCCGAGCCAAACTGCGTGTTTCGATTGCGGTGGCGCTCGATAACCGAATGATGGTCTCCGTCTTCAGGGATACGCGCGGCGTTGCGAAGCTCGCCTCTTCCGACGGTGCCCAGGGACAGCGAATGGATGAACTGGCGCTTCGGGTCGAGCAGTTTCGCAAAGTCGGGCTGCTCGGGAAGCGGCTTCCACCAACCGACGACTCGTTCACCGGCCGCGTTCACCGCGTGACCGAGCGCCTTCGAAGCGGCGGCCTTCGCTGGCGCGAGGTCGACGGTCGGCTCGCGCTCGATGACGCGCACCTCGGGCTCCTCGGCCTCCAACTGCACCTCGGCAACACTTGCCGGCTGCGATCGCGCAGCCTCCGCGCTCTGTCCACTCTGCAGCAACTCGTGGCTCGTGCCACACGCCGCCAGGGCGAGCAAAGCTATCCAGGTACCTGAAACGATATACTTCGACGTATTCAAGCGGGGCGCCATCGCGTCTCGTGATCCGATTTTGTTGTGCATGATCCAAGGGTTCACTGCTTAATTCTAAGGCATCTACGGCTGCAGGTCCATTTCGGAGATGGGTTGAAGCGTTACTTGAGAGCGTGATTAAGTGTTTGAGAACGTACGGGATCGAAATGGTCGACAAAGTGGCGAAGGTGACCTAAAAGAGAACTGCGCTGCAATGTCCTACGCGCATCAAAACCCCTGAGCGGCCCCTTCTGGTAGTTCAATGAAGTCCAACTCTCCGACCAGTCTCATCATGTGGGCGGTGGCGCTGTTATTGGCCATTGCCAGCCTTGTCTTCGGTTACCTGCAGCTCGACGGGCTGCCCGATTTGGGCGTCCAGTTCGGCCCGGATCTGACCGTGCGCTCGGTCTCCGTCGACCGTCAAGAGGGCGCAGAGCGCCAGGAATTCAAGCGTGGCGACCGCCTCGTGGCGTTGGAGGGGCAATCTGTCGAGGATCTGCGTGACCTCAGAATGGTCCTCCAGAACCTCCCGGACACTCCCGTCGCTTCCGGTGAGCCGCTCGGCCCCGGTGACAAGGCGCAGCCGACGGTTGCCGGAGCCGAGGCGGGGCAGGCGGAAGCAATCGACGACGCGTCGCGCACGGCGAGCTACCAACTCGTGCGGCCACTGCATCGCTTTCACATCACCCTTCAAGGAGAACTCAAAGATCCGACCGCGCTTCCCCAGGGGGTCGAGCCCACGGACCGCCTGATCGAACTCGACGGGCGGAAATTGCAGACCAAGGTCGGCCCGGAGGCGGTGCGCAGCATCGTGGCCAGCCGTCCCGAGGCGCTGCTCGTCTTCGAGCGCAAAAACGCGGTCTTCTCGGGGTCGATGAAGGTCCCGGACCCCGAGCCGCCTTATGGCGTCGTGGGCACCTTCGGCCTCGTCGCCATCGTGCTCATCGGGCTGTGGTGGTTTCGCTCACGCGAACTCGAACCGGGCGCCGTCGTCGCCATCAGCCTCCAGACAGTCTGCATCGGCTGGATTGCGCTGCTCGCCTTCGAGTATCAGTGGACGCTCTCTGATTACGGGTTGACCGCCGCTGTGATCGCAGGCTTCGCGCTCGTGCGTCCGTTTGCGTTCTTCGCGCGCAATATCGGCTCGGGCTACGGCACCCAGAGCGGCTGGAGTTCACTGGCCGTGGGGCTGTTCGCGACCGGCTCGGTGCTCGGTTTGCTCTTTGGCGGCTACTTCGAGAGTGCCGAGCAGGCGCTTCATGTGGCTGCCCTGATCGCCGGACTCTTCGTCGTCTACGAGATCTTTTTGGCGAGCATCGACGACACCGGCCCCGCGAGTACGCTGGGAGAGGGCACCGGATACTTGGCGTGGATCCTCGTGCTCGCGCTCTTCTCGGCGCTGCTCGCATGGTACCTCGCGCCGATTTCCTTCGAGGAGAACCGCTGGCGTTGGTTCTCGGCGGTCATTGTCGGGCTCGTCTGGTTCGGAGACGTCCTCTATTGCTTCCGCGGGCCGGGAGCCTCCGGTTACGACGCCATTGCTCACAAGGCGGACCGCCAGATTGTCGTGAGCGACTATCTGGCGCAGGTGCGCGAGCTCGTCCCGGAAGCAGAGCCGTTTATCGTCGTGGCCACGCGTGAAGAATCTGTTTTGCTCGAGACTCGCGGTGACGGCCTGCGAACCAGCCCGACCTCCGAAGCGCTGCACGACGCGGTGTCGATCCTCATCCAAGAGGGCGTTCGCGTCCCATTGCCGGACGGAATTCACCGCCAAGCCCACCCGATGGGAGGCATCGCCAAGACGATGGATATGGCGCTCGCCCTGCGCCTCGCGCCGCCCGAGGGCGGTGTCAGAGTCGACGGGGTCGAACTGGTGCTCGTCGGGATCGAGGAGTCACCCGCCGCAGAGTTACCGGTCCACCCATCGAACGAGATCCTCGACGCATTGCAAGACCTGTTGTCCGGTCAAATCTGGACCGCAGCCCTCGTCGAAGGACTTCCCGAGCTTCGGCTCCCCGAAGCCAAGTCGCCCCCCGAGGCCCATGCGGAGCCTTCCAGCATCTCCGTTGCCGAGAGCGAGGAGGTCGATGCACTTAAAGAAGAAGTTGAAGAACTGCGCCGGCAGCTTCTCGAGGCGAGGTCGGCTTCTGAGTCGGACTCCGATGAACCTGCTACTGTGGAACAAGCTCCCGTAGAGCCCGAGCCGGCTCCTGCAGCAGTTGCGGTGACGAAGGCGGTTCCGCTCGACGCGCCGCCGGCAGACTTTGAAGCGTTGCTCGAGCCGGAGCTTGTAGACGCGCTTCTCTACCTACTCGATTCGCCCGAGCCGATCGTCTTGGCCGGTGCGCGAGGCGCCGGCAAAACGTTCACGGCACGCTGTGCCCACGCGCTCGAGGCACATCGCGAGTCCACGCTAATCGCTTACGACGCGGGCGATGCACGCGGAGCGGACCATGCCGTAGCACTCTTCGGTCAGCCCGACGACACCGCTGATACCGGGGTGGTCTCCGAGATGCAGGGCGGTGCGCTGCTCATTCAGGATGCCAGCGAACTCTCCGACACAGTGATCCTTCGGTTGTGCCAGGCCGCCGAACTCGGCGATTTGCGCCTGTACCTCGAGTTCAACTCGGCCGACGCTGAAGAACGCTCGGTATTCGACGAGCGCTCCAGTGAGGTTCGAGAGTTGCTCGAACATCGTGAGTTGATTATTCCGCACCTGTCTCACCGCCTCTCGGTGCTTCAAGTCCTACTCGAGCGTTTCTGTGCCGAGCAGGGGCTCGACGACTTCACGGACGAGGCCTTCGAAGCGCTGATGAATTACGATTATCCCGGCGAGGTCGCCGAGGCGCAGACGATCGTCGAGGCTGCTGTAACTCGAGCAGAAGGCGAGGTGATCACCCTCCAAGACCTTCCGGACAGCATCTTCGAGACGTCGTCTTGAGCTCGTCGAGGCGATGCCGATGCCCAGTCGCCACTCGGCGATTTGACCTTTGCCCTCCGACTGCAGCAAAATAGGGGGCGTTCGAACGCCACGCCTATTGCGAGTCGACGAGTGACGACTGTGAGAAACCGTTTTTGCATTGTTTGTGCGATCGTCTTTTCCTTCGGAACGGCCGGTTGTCTGTCCGGAACAGAGGACAATAACCAACCGGAGAACGAGCGTATCGTTCGATTGGTGCCGGTCGACAATGACCAGCGCACATTGGTGCCGAGTTCTGTGCTGCAGCTCCGGCTCCAGAGCACCGACCGGGTGGTGGCCGACAAGGCGACTGTCAGCTTTGCCGGCGTCCACAGCGTCCACGGGAAGTTCATCGAAACCTATTCGGCCGAGGTCGACCGCCTCGGAGACGTCGGCGACATTGTCGTGCGTCTGCCAGTGAGCCAATCGCTTTGGGACGACGTCGACACTCCCTCGCCGAGTTCTTTCGAGGGCAATGTGGAGGTCGAACTTAGCGACGCGCTCGGCCCGGTGGTGCGCGGACGCCTCGACAGCGTTCAATTCGAGTTCGTGCGCCAACTCGAGCCGTTCGCCGAGGCGTTTTCGGTGGGCGACGTCTATCCGAACCAGCTCATCGAAATCAGCGGCGCAGGGTTTTTGCGCCCAGAGGAGGGGGCCACTGTCGCGGTCATCGAGTCCGGCAGTGTCGACACTGACGCGGGGCCGTCGCGAGACGTCTCCGGCCAAGAGATCGCGCTTCGGTGGGCCGGCAGTCGCGACAAGGCGCTCGTGCCGGTCGATCCTGCGGTTTTTGGGGTGCAGACGGCCAGTTTCGAGGTGAGCGTTTATCTCGAAAACCAGTTGACCGACGGCTCGACGTCGGGTCGAACACAGACGGTCGAACTGAGCGGAACGATCCAGCAACCCTACATTGCACGGCTGTCACCCGATGCAGGAAGCCGGGGGCAGAAGATCACAATCGTCGGCCGCGGCCTCATCCCCACCGACGACGAGGGTGGCTACGGCATGTTGCTGCGCTACGAGGGTACCTTCACCCCGGATGACCCCGAACTTCCTTCGCAGGAGTTCAACACCACGCCGCTCCGACGCCCGCCCGATCGCATCGTCAACGAGCAAGAGGCCGAGCAGAGCGTCTGGTACACCATCGAAGACGATCGCAGCCTGACCGGTCTGGGAGCTACGCCGGGCGTCTTCGAGGGGACTATCACGCCGGAACTGTTCGACAACTGGGGCGACCAGGAAGGCATTGCTTGGCAGGGCGTCTTTCGCGTGCTCCCGACCAAGCAGGTCGTCTACCTGAAGTACCTGCCCGCCTTCTCCAAAGGCCTCGAGAAGTACGGGCTTCGCAACGTCGAGCGCGAGATTCGCGATCGTGTGCTCGAAGTGGCCGAGCGTGACTATGAGGGCATCAACATCGATTTTCGTGAGGCACAGCCCGACGACTTCATCGAATACGCGGTCATCGAGTTGGGTGGGCCGGATCCGAGCGGACGCAACGCGTTTGGCTACGACAACACCTTCAACGGTGTCGCCAAGGATACCGGCAACCTCTTTTTGGGGGACTACCTGGGCGGCGTGAACGCCCAGAGTGGCGAAGAGTTTAACAATCCGTACGGCGGCATCTTCATCGAGTCGTTCTCGTTCTTCAGCCCGACGCTCAACCCCGATAGCCAGTACACGTCGCCGGCGTTCGACCGGATCATGAAGCCCTTTATGCCGGCGCTCGACGGCGAGCCGATCAAAGGGTCGGAGTGGCCCGACGGGCCGCGACGCGAGGCCATCGCCGATGCAATCCACATGGTCGGCAGCGTCATCGGCAACACCGTCTCCCACGAGTTGGGTCATTCGTTCGGATTAACCTATTTTCCCGAAGACGACATCGAGCCGACCAATCGCTTCCACAATCAGGTCAGCGGCCCCTACATCATGGACCCGGGCGCGGAGCGACCCTTCGAAGAGCGCGCGGAGCTCGACGGGCAGGGGCCGGCGCGCTTCAATGACCGAAATTACAACTACTTACGCACCCATCTGCCGGCACCCGAATAAACCGGCGCGACCGTCAGTTCGACAGGGGAGAGGCGAGGTGCTGTCGACCGCTTGCACCGAAGGCTTGACTTCGGTCGATGCGGGGCCTACGGTCTGCGCCGAATCGGGCCGGGACTACTCTCCATGGGTGGGTTTTCCGGCGCCACGTAACGAACCGGACGAGCGCCGAGATGGCGCTCAGACAAACGAAAGGAGAGAAACCCCATGGCATTGCATCCGGACAGAAAAGCGGAAATCATCGAAGAATTCAAACGCGGAGAAGGTGACACGGGAAGCCCCGAAGTCCAGGTTGCGCTCCTGACCGAGCGAATCAACCAGCTTCAGGATCACTTCGCTGATCATAAGCATGATCACCACTCCCGCCGGGGCCTGCTGAAACTGGTCGGTCGGCGCCGTCGTCTGCTTCGCTACCTGAAAAAGAAAGACATCGAGCGCTATCGCCAGTTGATCAAAGCGCTTGGTCTCAGGAAGTAAGCAGCGAGAATCGAGCCCCCACGGTCCACGCGGATCCTGGGGGTTTTCGTTAGCACACCCAGCAAGAGTTTTCGGCAAGCCTGCAGAAGACGACTCTCGGAGTATCTGCGGCTGGGTAGCCTGTAGCGGGGCACACCAGAATCGGCTGGTGAATCGCGTTACAAGCTACGCGTCGCAGCTTGAGAAGTCCTCCCGACTCGTCCCACCTGTTTTGCTCGCCTGACCTCGTCGCTGGAGTTTTTGACAACGCCAAAGGTGTCGCCGCCGCGGTGCGTCCAGATGACGCATTCGCCGAGGGCACCGGTTTAACTGATGGATCCCACTAATCCGTCTCAAACGAGGAAGAGCATTATGAGCATTGTACGCGAAGGCGCGAAACTAGGAGACAAGGAACTGACCATCGAGCACGGCCGCATGGCTATGCAGGCCAACGGCTCGATCGTCATCAGCTACGGTGACAGCCAGGTGCTGTGCACCGCATGTGACGGCGGCGAGAAGGAGCACCTTCCGTTCTTCCCGCTGCTTTGCGACTACGTCGAGAACTTCTGGGCGGCCGGCAAGGTCCCCGGTGGCTTCTTCAAGCGCGAAGGTAAGCCGAGCGAGAAGGCGACGCTGACCAGCCGCCTGATCGACCGTCCGCACCGTCCGCTGTTCCCGGAAGGCTACCGTCGTGACACCCAACTGGTCGCATGGGTCATTTCGGCCGACCAGGTCAACGACACCGACGTGCTCGCCATCACCGGCTGCTCGGCTGCGCTTATGGTCAGCGACCTGCCGTTCAACGGCCCGGTTGCCGGCGTGCGTGTCGGCTTGGTCGACGGCGAGTTCATCGCCAACCCCACCTTCGAACAGCGCGAGAAGTCCGACATGGACATCGTGCTTGCGGTGACCGACAAGGCCATCGTCATGGTCGAAGGTGAGGCCAAAGAGGTGCCCGAAGAGGTGATGGTCGACGCGCTCGAGTTCGGCCAGAACGCCGTCCAAGACGTCCTCGAACTGCAGAAGCGCTTGGCCGAAGAAGTCGGCAAAGAGCGCATGGACGTCGCTGACAAAGAACTCGACCCCGAAATCGTCAGCGCCGTGTACGACGAGGTCCACGAAGACCTCGCCGCTGCGCTTCAGATCAAGGACAAGTTGGAGCGCTACGGCCGTCAGGACGAGCTGAAAGCGCAGGTTGTCGAAGCTCTCTCCGAGCGCTTCGAAGACCGCGAAGGCGAGATCAAGGATGCCTTTGGCGACCTCAAAAAATCGATCATGCGCAAGCGCGTCATCGAGACCGGCGAGCGCATCGACGGTCGTAGCTCCACCGACGTGCGCAAAGTGACCGTCGAAGTGGGCCTGCTTCCCAAAGCCCACGGCTCGGCGCTGTTCACCCGCGGTGAGACCCAGGCGCTGGTGACCTGCACGCTCGGCAACGAGTACGACGAGAAGGTCATCGACGGGCTGGAGGACGACTACAAGAAGAAGTTCTACCTGCACTACAACTTCCCGGCCTTCAGCGTCGGTGAAAGCCGCCCGTTCCGCAGCACCTCGCGTCGCGAAACCGGCCACGGCGAACTCGCCGAGCGCGCCCTGACCGCGGCGCTTCCGGACTTCGAAGAGGAGTTCCCCTACACGGTGCGTATCGTCAGCGACACGCTCAGCTCGAACGGCTCGAGCTCGATGGCCGCTGTCTGCGGTGGCAGCCTCGCCATGATGGACGCCGGTGTGCCGTTCAAGAAGCCGACTGCCGGCATCGCCATGGGCCTCATCAAAGAGGGCGACGACCACGTCGTCCTGACCGACATCCTCGGTGACGAGGACCACATGGGTGACATGGACTTCAAGGTCACCGGTACCGCCGACGGCATCACGGCTTTCCAGCTCGACACCAAGATTGAAGGCATCAGCTTCGATACGATGAAGCAGGCGCTCCTTCAGGCCAAAGATGGTCGCGACCACATCTTGGGCGTCATGAACGAGACGCTGGCCGAGCCGCGCAAGGACCTGTCCGAGAACGCTCCGCGTATCACGTCCATCAAGATCAACCCGTCGTCCATCGGCGCGGTGATCGGCTCGGGTGGTAAGACCATCCGCGGCATTCAGGACACCACCGGCGCCAGCATCAACATCGACGATGACGGCACCGTCAAAATCGCGGCTGACAACGCCGAAGCTGCGCAGCAGGCCATCGAGATCATCGAAGGTCTGACCGCCGAGCCGGAAGTGGGCGAGACCTACCTCGGCACGGTCAAGAACATCACCGACTTCGGCGCCTTCGTCGAGATCCTGCCGGGCACCGAGGGCCTTTGCCACATCTCGGAGCTCACGGAGGGCCGCGTCGACAAGGTCGAAGATATCCTCAAAGAGGGCGACGAGGTGCTGGTCAAGTGCCTCGACGTCGACATGAAGCGTGGGCGCATCAAGCTTAGCCGCCGCGCTGCTCTCGGTGAGCAGAAAGAAGGTTCCGAGGAGTAATGCTCCACGGCACCTAGAGTGACCCGAAGAGGCCACCGTCTATTTGGCGGTGGCCTTTTTCGTTTTTCGTGTGGCAACGTTGCTCGTGCGCGTATCGAGCCGCTAGAGTGGCGGCAGATGAATTTCCGACGGACTCGCTGTGTCCAACCAGATAACGCCCCTGTGGAGAGAGACCACAGCAACATGATGTATCGAATCATAAAGTTTGTAGGTTTGCTCGTCGTCGCCAGTTGCTTCGGCGGGTGCATTTTGGCCGAGGACTTCTCGGAGTCGAGTGAGACCTCGACCGACGCGCGCACCGCGCTCGAGGATCAGTTGCCCGGTGATTGGGCCGGTCTGTCGACGAGTGAGCAGGCACCGAATTCCGGTTACGTCGGGCTGGTCCGGTTCCGCGAAGGCGGCACGGTCACCCTCGACTTTGGAATGGTCGAGTACGAGGGCACATGGGTGATCACCGAAGAGGAGGCCGTCGAGCTTCGCTTTTCGGGGAGCCCCGACCAGGACAACCTCATCGTCCAGCCGACGGTCATCAACGGCAATCTGGTTGACCTGACGGTGCCGTTGGATCTGCGTACCGGACGGGGACGGCAACCCATACGATTGCGGCGCGTCGATCGGAGCACGGTCACGACCGGGGAGCTACAGGGAGACTGGCGAACGAGCCTCCTCGATGGGAATCGCCTCGGCACCGAGTTCGGTGAGACGAGTTACTACACCTTTTATCGGGGCGCCGAATCCCAGCGGGTGATCGAGGGGGACCTGCGCGTGTTTCCGTGCGAGTCGAACCGCTCCTGTTGGGTGATCAGTGGTGCCAAGATCGCCCCGGGTGTCACAGACGATGACAACCGCGATATTTCCGGACGCCCGGCGCCGCTGCTCGGTGGCGAGATCATTGTCGAGGCCTCTGGGCCGAGTGCGATCTATCTCCCCGTGCTGGATGACAACGGCATCGTCGGGCAGCTGCTCGCAGAGCCGAGCCTGCTGTAGCGTCCTGCGGGCAGCCGTGTTGTCGCCACAGGGGGGATCTGGTACCGTTTTTGACGAATCTGCTGACGCGTCACCGCTTACCTTCATCGAGGATCATCATCATGAGCAACACCTCACGACTTGTCTCAGGACTGGTTGTTGTGTTGAGTCTCTTTTGCTTTGCGCTACCGGCTTTTGCAGGCAGTAAAGACGGCCTCTCCGCGCCACTGGGCGATATCAAGTGGGGCGATAAGAAGGCCAAGGTCGTCGAGAAGGTCAAGCAACAGATGCTCCAAAAGCTGCGTGAGCGCGACGATCTCAAAAATGACCGCGTGCTCATGCAGCGAGAGCGACGCCGGGTGCTCGATGAGATCGACCGATTCGAGAAGAGCTACGAAGAGCTCGACAAGAACACGAGCTACAAAGTCAGCATCATCTCCGACGAGTTCATCAAGGGGAACGGCGAAGCGGTGATGCGCGTCAAAGACAAGATCGCCAACCGCTACTACTTCTTCATCGACGGCGGTCTCTACAAGATGGTCGTCGCCTACAATCAGCAGTACCTCAAGAACGTCGGCTTCGAGACTTTCGTGGTCCAGGCGGCCAAGAAGTACGGCAAGCCCGACGACACGGCCTACGGTTACGCCGACGGCGAAGAAGTGCTCACCGCCGCGGAGTGGACGGACAACAACACCGTCTTGCGCGTCAAGAACAAGAAGGAATTCTACGACACCTTCACGATGACCTTCGCCGAGAAGTCGACCGACAAGCGCCTCGAGGCCAAGCGCGAGTCGATGGCCGACGACGGCGAGGGCGACGAGATCTCGTCGGAAGTCAAGGCGCTGACCGCGCGAAGCGCGTCCGACGCCGACGCCGACGTCGTCGACTCCATCGTGGGCGACTCGGACATCAACCTCAACGAAGGTCGTCCGGTCGACGAACAAGTGCGCCACGGCGAGCAGGCCAAGCAGGCCGAAGCAGTCGCGGCCAAAGAGAAGAAAACGAAGAAGAAGAAACGAAAGAAAAAGAAGCGCAAAAAGAAAAAGAAGCGCGATTTCAGCGACATCGAAGCTTCGGGTGGCGGTGGTGACGACCTGATCATCTACTAGGCCGCCTTCCGCCCCCCCGCCGAGCCGGCCCACCCTCCGATGAGGGTGGGCCGGCTTTACTTTTTCGCGGCCAATTTCTCGACGAGCTTTCTGATCTCGTCGATATGCCCGAGCCCCACAAACACACCGGCGACTTTGCCGTCGGCATCGAGCACGAAGACGGTGGGATACGATTCGACCAGGTACCGTTGCATGACCTTTTCACTGGCCGTGCCCACCGCAAACCCGTGCGGGTGACTTGCCAGAAAGCGCTCTACGACCTCGGTCTTCTCGGAGGTCAACCCCACGAAGGTGACGCTTTCACCCGTCTTTTTGCTCAGCTTCGCCAACTTGCGGCTCAACGGACGACACGGGCCGCACCACGTCGCCCAGAAGTCGACGACCACAGGCTTTCCTTTGAGCTCTGCAAGGGTGACGGTTGCGTCCTCTTTGCCCACCACCTTCGCTTTGAAGGCAGGAGCGGCATGGCCGACGAATTGATTGCGCAGAATCTGCTCGGTGCTCGGAGCACTTCCCAATTCAATGGTGAGGGTCTTTGCTTTGCCATCACGGCGCAATTCGACGGTCGCGTTATGGCCATTTGACTTCGCGCGCACAACTTTTTGGACATCAGACGGTGAATCGACCGCCGTTTCATCGACCTTGAGAATGCGATCGCCGATCTTCAGTCCACCGCTTTCGGCCGGCGAGCTACGCAGCACCCCGACGACGTCGACGCCTTGCTCATCGTCGGGGGCCTCGAGCATGACCCCCAACCAGCCCGAGCTTTGTTTGGATTTCTTGTCTTTCCGTAATTCGGGCGCGAGATCTTCGACCCCGGTCGGCGCCGACTCCACGCCTTGTGCGAAGAGAGAGGCGGGAGCGCCGGTCAGGAAGATGAGAAGGCCGAGCAGCGTTATACGAGTCGGACATTTCATGGTGCATCACCCAATTCAAAGAGCAACGAAAGGCACCGGTTGTAGCTGCAGCGACGCCCTGTGCGCACAACAGAGGCGCGGGGCATCCTATTTCGGGTTGCAAAACGCTGCAAATGTTGCAACAAACGGTGCCGAAGACGGATTTTGGCCCCCACACAGGGGGCAGCGGGTGCGCAGATGCGCCCCCGGACTTGACCGCGGCGAGACGGTGTCGAACTTCCGTGCGACCCTCGGTCAACCCTTGCGCGCTGGGCGCGCACCCGGGCACACACGCCTGGCAACGAACCCCAAACTGACTGGTAGGCAACAGTTGTACGAGGTAGTAGGCCATGCCAATCTACAAGTACGAGTGCAAGTCGTGCGGACATATCTTTGAAGATCTGCGCGGATTCAACGATCCCAACCCCGATGCATGCCCCGAGTGCGGAGAAGCTCAGATCGAGCGGTTGATCTCCGGGGGCAACTTTCACTTGAAAGGCAGTGGCTGGTACGTCACCGATTACGGCGGGTCTTCGACGGGCAATTCCTCGTCGGACAGCTCGTCTTCGAGCAGTGACGATTCAGCAGGCAGTGGCGGCTCGGCCGAAGGTTCTTCTGACGGAACCGAAGCCGCCTGAGGCGCGGGCCTTGCCTTGCGCGAATTGGTGTCTAAGTTCTCCGTCGAACAAGATTGACGCGGGTGGAGGCGAATCCGGGAAACCCGCGCCTGTCACGCCCGGATGGACGGGTCTGGGACCCCGTCGCCAGTTCGCCCCACTTGACGCACCCGTAATTTGAAGCGATTTCGTGACACGCAGGAGAGTATCGTATGGGAAAAATAATCGGAATTGACCTCGGTACCACAAACTCCGTGGTTGCGATCATGGAAGGCAGTGAGCCGGAGGTGATCACGAACCAGGAGGGCGCCCGCACGACTCCGTCGGTGGTCGCCTTTGATGAAAACGGAGATGTGCTCGTCGGACGCATTGCGCGCAACCAGGCGATCACCAACCCCGAGCAGACCATCTTTTCGGTCAAGCGCTTCATGGGCCGCAAGTATGAGCAGGTCAAAAATGAAGTGAAGCGCATGCCGTACCACCTCGTAGAGGCGGAAAACGGCGACGCCCACATCGAAGTCAAAGGGCGCAAGTACAGCCCGCCGGAGATCTCGTCGAAGATCCTGATGAAGCTCAAGGACGCCGCCGAGGAGTACCTAGGCGAGGAAGTCACCGAGGCGGTCATCACCGTGCCGGCATACTTCGACGACGCTCAGCGTCAGGCGACCAAGGACGCAGGGCGCATCGCCGGCCTCGAGGTCAAGCGTATCGTCAACGAGCCGACCGCGGCCGCGTTGGCCTACGGACTCGACCAGACCGAAGAGCAGCTCGTGGCCGTCTACGACCTCGGCGGTGGTACTTTCGACATCTCGATTCTCGAGGTCGACGAAAACGTTATCGAGGTGGTTAGCACCAACGGTGATACCCACTTGGGTGGTGACGACTTCGACGACGCCATCATCGACTGGCTCATCACCGAGTTCAAAAAGGACACGGGCATCGATGTCAGCGAAGACAAGATGGTGCTCCAGCGCCTCAAAGAGGCTGCCGAAAAGGCCAAGATCGACCTGTCGAGCGTGCTCGAGACGGACATCAACCTGCCGTTCCTGACCGCCGACCAGAGTGGACCGAAGCACCTCAACGTCAAGTTGACCCGTGCGAAGTTCGAGTCGATGGTCGAAGACATCGTCAAGCGCACCCTCGAGCCGTGCCAGGCCGCTCTCGACGACGCCGGCAAGAGCGTGGGTGACATCGATGAGGTCATCCTCGTCGGTGGCTCGACGCGTATCCCGCTGGTCCAGTCGAAAGTGACCGAGTTCTTCGGCCGAGAGCCGCACAAGGGCGTCAACCCCGACGAGGTGGTCTCGCTCGGCGCCGCCGTTCAGGCCGGTGTGCTCAGCGGCGAAGTCAGCGACGTGCTGTTGCTCGACGTCACTCCGCTCTCGCTCGGCATCGAGACCCTCGGTGGCGTGATGACGACGCTCATCCCGCGCAACACCACGATCCCGACCAAGAAGAGCGAGATCTTCAGCACCGCCAGCGACAACCAGGGCTCGGTGACCGTCCACGTGCTCCAGGGCGAGCGCCCCATGTCCGCGGACAACAAGACGCTGGGCAAATTCAACCTGGAGGGCATCCCGCCCGCCCCGCGTGGTGTGCCGCAGATCGAGGTCACCTTCGACATCGACGCCAACGGCATCGTGCACGTGTCCGCCAAGGATAAGGCGACCGGCAAAGAGCAAAAGATTCGCATCGAATCTTCCTCCGGTCTTAGCGATGACGAAGTCGATAACCTGGTGCGCGAGGCTGAGGAGCACCGCGAAGAGGACAAGCAGAAAAAGGAGCAGGCCGAGCTTCGCAACAAGGCCGAGGTCTCCGTACACTCGGCCCGCAAATTCATCGACGAGCAGGGCGACAACCTCGCCGGCGATCAGAAGGCGGAGATCACCTCCAAGGTCGAGGCGCTCGAAAAGGCGCTCGAAGAGCTCGATTACGACGCTCTCGAGACCAAGATGGAGGAGCTCGAGCAAGTCCTGCACAAGGCGGCCGAGGAGATGTACAAGGCCTCGGGCGGCGCTCCCGGCGCAGCAGGACCGGGCGCTGCACCCGGCGGCGCGCAAGCCGGTGAGGGCGGAAGCGACGACGACGATGACGACGTCATCGACGCCGAATTCGAAGAAGCTCAGTAAGCGCTGGCGATAAGCCAACAGCAGTGATGCCGGCCCTGGCGCGACGCCAGGGCCGGCATTATTTTTGCGGGAACCAGTTTTGGCAGGCTGCGCTTCGTGAATCGTCACACAGTCTGCTACGATTGGCCCGTCCACACGTTATTGGCGTGGCCAGGCGCCCCAGCGGCAGGAGACTGAATGACTGCTAATCAGGACAAGGACCCTAGCGAACATCAAGCCAAGAGCAGTGATGTACAGGCTCGTCAGGCCGACGACGGCAGCTTCGAGTTGGTCGTCGAGAACGCCGCGGCGTCTGCATCGTCTGACTCCGCTGACGGCGGCACTCCGGCCCGTCCAGGGGCCGACAGCCCCCGAGGGCGCTCGCGTAGCTTCAATCGCCTCAGCGTCGTCATCGTCGCCGTGCTCGCTGCCGTTGGCGTGACGGTCTATGCCCTCTCGGGAGACGAGTCGTCGCAGCCTGAGTCTGCTGAGAGCGGCGGGCAGGGCGGTTCGGGGTCGTTTCGCCCTTATCAGGGCGGTCCGGGCAACGAAGCCGCAAATGCTGAAGCCGCCCCGGTGAGGCAGGTCGACGACGAGGAGGAGCCCGTCGAGGACCCTGCGGTCGACGAGTTGCCAGACGAGCCTGAAATCGTCGAGGGCGACGAGATCGCCGATGAGGAGTGGGAGCCTGAAGACGACAGCGAAGTCGTCGTCATCGAGGAGGAGCATCCCGATGAGGCTTATGACGAGGAAGTCGGCGAGGACGAAGCGGCCGACGATCAGAACGAGCCGGCGCGCTTGAATCCGAAGATCGACACGTCGAAGTTCCGGATCCCCAACGATCGCATCAAGCTTCCGGTTCAGCCCCCGAAGCTCAACAGAATTCCGACCCCCAACCTCCAGAAGCTGCAACAGGTTCAGCCTAGCGGGACTACGCCAGGAGCCGGCGAGGACGGGGCGGAATACGACTCTGCGGGGGAGCGTTTCGATGATCAGAACGAGGGATACTGAGGCCGTCGACAACTTTTTCGAAATCTTGTTGACAGGTCCTGTTGCCTCGCCTATAACCCTCCGTCCCGGAGGTAATCCGGGGCTTCGAGCGACGCCCCATGCGGGAGTAACTCAGTGGTAGAGTGCAACCTTGCCAAGGTTGAAGTCGCCGGTTCAAATCCGGTCTCCCGCTCTACACGCAGGCCTTCAACAAAGGCCGCATTCGCGTCGCCCAGAAGCTCCTCCCCTCCGGGAAACATGCGGGAGTAACTCAGTGGTAGAGTGCAACCTTGCCAAGGTTGAAGTCGCCGGTTCAAATCCGGTCTCCCGCTCTACACGAGGCCCTCGAAAGAGGCCTCGACGGCTCGCCCAACGCCGAAAAGCCGGGCACTACATGCGGGAGTAACTCAGCGGTAGAGTGCAACCTTGCCAAGGTTGAAGTCGCCGGTTCAAATCCGGTCTCCCGCTCTTCGAAGAAACACGAAAGGCCCTCAGATTTTGAGGGCCTTTCGTGTTTCTTGAGCAAAGGAGCAAAGAAGCAAAAGAGCAAGGAGACAAAAGAGCAAGGAAGCAAAAGAATAAATAGCTAGTGGTGTCACTCCACTAAACAAAAAGCCCCGCCGCGGCCTGAGAGCCGGGCGGGGCTTTTCGCTAGCAGCGAGCAGGAAGCGTCATTCCTTCTCGTCGCCGGCTTCCTTCTGAGCCGGAGCCTCGGTCGGGCTGAGCTCGACGGGCGCGCCCTCGGCGCCCTCAGCGGTCGCTGCGACTGCCGTCGGGTCGATCATGGCGACCATCGGGTCATTAGCCGACTCGAGATCAATGACACCCGACTTGACGGCCTGCTCGTACTGTTGCTCGAGCCAGGGGCCGTAGTCCATCGACGGGCTGGCGAAGAGAAGCTCCCAGCGGCCAAGCAGGCCTTGGACCTTCTCGTCGCGAAGCTCGGCCAGCAGTTCGTCGTCGGCGCCGGCAGCAGGCTTCTCATCGCCTCCTTCGGCCTTGTCCGCAGATGCATCCGGCGTCGTCTTGCTCTTCAGGCGAACGACGACCTTGGTGTCGTTGACTGCGTAGGGCTTCTCGGCGAGCGGCTTCTCCTCGGTGAGCTTGGTGAAGGCGTCGACGGCGAGCTTGCGGCTCTGACCAATCTTGGGGATGCGGTCCCACGGCGAGCGTCCCAGCGAGACTCCCGGCGGAAGCTGGCCGCGGAACATGCTCGACAGGTCTTGGCCTTCGAGGGTGAACTCGCCGGTGGTGCCAACCTCGACGGCGGACCAGGGCAGGGTGTCGGGAGCGACGATGGCGAGAGCTCCTTTCTCACCTTCGCCTTCGGCATCGGTACCTTCACCTTCACCGTTCATCTTCGGCTCGAGTTCGGCGAGCGCCTTCTCGAGCGAGCCTGCCTCTTTGGCCTTTGCCACGAGCTTCTCGCTCATCTTCGCGACGAGTTCGTCGACCTTTTCTTGCTGCAGAAGGTCGCGGGCGATCTCGTTTTGCACGTCGGCGAGCGGCGTCTTGACCGCTTCCTGGCGCTCCTCGAGCTTCACCAGCATGAACTCGGTGTCGTTTTTGATTTCGCGGAAGTCGCCGACCTCGACGCCTTCGAGAGCTTCGACGATGTCTTGGCTCATGTTTTCGGCCGACGTGAGCTTCATGAAGCCTTGCTCGGCCTTGAGAGCGTCGTTGATCTCGCCGGCCACGGTGGCGAAGTCCTCGCCGCCTTCGATGCGCTTCTTGGCTTCCGTAAACCGCTGCTCGGCGGTCTTGCCGTCGACCTCAGCGCCGCGCTCGATGTAGATGCGTCGCACGGCGAGCTTCTCGGGCGTCTCGTAGTCGGCCTGGTTTTCCTCGTAATACTTCTCGACCTTGTCCTTGTTGTTGGCGATGAACTGCTGGACCTGTTCGTCGGTAACCTGAACATGCTCGGCGAGCTGCTCGGGCTGGAACTTGACGAACTCCAGGTTCAACTTGGTGTTGCGGATCTGATCGAGGTTCTCGACTTCCTGAGGAAGCACGCCGATCTGCATCTCCATGAGAGTCAGATACTTACGCGCCAGCATCTCCTCGCGCTTGAACTGCTCGTAGTCGGGCAGGCTGACGCGCAACATATTCTGGACGTAGCGCTTATAGAAGGTACCATCCCAGCTGCCTTGGTTGCCGTAGGCGGCGCGAAGCTCCGGGATATTCATCGGCGAGCGCATGTAGTTGGTCGTCTCGAACGACGACAGGTGCGTGGCCGGGTTGGCCATAAACGCCTTGAACTCCTCGTCGCTGACACGCAGTCCAGCTTCGCGAGCTTTGTGTGCAAGCAACTCGATAATCAGGTATGCTTTGAGTGCTTGGGCCTGCTGCCGCTGAATCTGGGCTTCGTCACCGCGGTCACGGGTACCGTAAACGCGGTTGTAGATGACGTTGAGATCATCAGTATGCACATCTTCGCCGGCAACGCTGGCTACGTGACGCCGGGCGCCGGGGGCGCCGCCGCCACAACTGTCAGCGGGCACGCCGAAGAAAAAGGCGAAGATGACGATCAGACCAGCAACCAGTATATAGGAGAAGCCACTTCTTGCTGCGCGGCGGACGTCTTCTAGCATTGGTTACGTGCTCCCTGTGGACTTTTCTGTATCGAAAAAGCTTGGTTAGATGTCTGGCTGAAAATTGCGCGTCGAATAAAATACGCGCATAACAAGTTTGGTGCCTATAACGAAAGGCGGCAGATGTTAACGACTGCTCCCCCCCATTGCAAGGGACGGCAGTTCGGGAATCTTCCGATCTTGTGAACCGGGACGTTCCTCTGATAGTGGAACGTCGCTGTAGCCGCGTCTATTCGGACGCTTTTCCCGACCGAATGCCCTCGAGGGCGGCGGTCGCGACTCGTTTTTCATCCATACAAGGCCGGACACATCGTCGATGTGCTCCGGGCTTAAGTAAGTCAGCCATGGTTGTCAACAAGCTGCTGGGCCTTTTTTCCAACGATCTTGCCATCGACTTGGGGACGGCGAACACCCTCGTGTACGCCAAGGGCAAGGGGATCGTGTGTAGTGAGCCTTCGGTTGTTGCTGTTCGAAAGGATGCACGCGGAGGCAAGAGCGTCAAAGCGGTGGGCCGCGAAGCCAAGGAGATGTTGGGGCGAACCCCCGGCAGTATCGTGGCGATTCGGCCGATGAAGGACGGCGTCATCGCCGACTTCGAGATCACCGAGGCGATGCTGCGCTACTTCATCCAACGCGCGCACAACCGCCGCAAGCTGATGCGCCCCCGCATCGTCATCTGCGTGCCATTCGGCATCACCGAGGTCGAAAAGCGCGCCGTGCGCGAGTCGGCCGAGCAGGCCGGCGCCCGCGAGGTCTACCTCATCGAGGAGCCGATGGCTGCCGCCATTGGCGCGGGCCTTCCCATCGCCGAGCCGTCGGGCAACATGATTGTCGACGTCGGTGGCGGAACCACCGAGGTCGCCGTCATCAGTCTGTCGGGCATCGTCTACTCGCAGTCGGTGCGCGTGGGCGGCGACAAGATGGACGAGGCGATCGTCCAGCACATGAAGCGCAAGTACAACCTGCTCGTCGGCGAGCGCACCGCCGAGATGATCAAGTGCACCATCGGCACCGCCTATCCCACCGACGAGGTCATGACCATGGAGGTCAAAGGCCGCGACTTGGTCGCCGGCCTGCCCAAGACCCTCGAGGTCAACTCCGACGAGATCCGCGACGCGCTCCAAGAACCCATCAACGCCATTGTCGAAGCCGTGCGCATCGCGCTCGAGCGCACCCCGCCGGAACTCTCGGCGGATATCGTCGACAAGGGAATCGTGCTGGCCGGGGGCGGCGCGCTGCTCAAGAACCTCGACATCCTCCTGCGCGAGGAGACCGGTCTGCCCGTGCTGATCGCCGACGACCCCATGTCCTCGGTCGTGCTCGGCAGCGGCCAGACTCTCGACGAGATCGAGCTGCTGCGAGAAGTGGCCGATAACAGCTACTGAGGCCTCGACCGAGACAAACTGACCGCAAGCAGAGCCCATCCGCAACTCGAACCGGGCGCATTGAACTGGCCGGGGCGCAAGACTCGCGATTATGTACGATTTTTTGAGCAACCATCGACCCAAGCTCGTAGCGCTCCTCTTGGTGGCGCTTCCGCTGGTCATGCTCGCCTCGGCGGGAGACGCCCGAGTCGGTCACGAGCCGTCGAGCAAGCCTGTTCAGGTGGTGCGCAGCGGCCTCGCCTGGACTGAACTGGGCGCCTATCGCTCGGTAGGCTGGTTGGGAGATGCCTGGGCGCGGCTGGTCGACGGAGAGTTGGCCGACGAGAACGAAAAGCTTCGCAAGGAGGTCGCCCGGCTTCGCGAGGAGAAGTCACGGCTGATTGGCGTGCTCCAAGAGAACGCCCGCCTTCGCGACCTCGTCGGCTTCAAGAAGCGCCATCCCGAGTTCGAGATGGTTCCGGCGCGCGTGGTCGGCCGAGATATCAGCCCCTACTTTCGAGTATTGCGCCTCAAGCTCGAGTCGAACCAGAAGCTAAAGCCGCGCCAGCCTGTCGTGGTCGCCAGCGGTGTTGTCGGCCAGATTCACGAGGTCTACGGCCAATTCGCCGAGGTGATCATCGTCTCCGACCCCAGAAGCCGCATCGACGCGGTCAGTCAACGAAACCGCGCCCCCGGCATCGTCGAGGGCCTGGGTCACGAGCGCGACTACCTCGCCCGCGTCTCCTATCTGAACCAGAAGGACGAGATGCGCGAGGGCGACGTCATGGTTACCGGCGGCAAAGGCGGAGTCTTTCCCAAGGAGCTCGTCATCGGCACGGTGACCGCCGTCGACAACGCCGAGCGAGGGCTCTTCCAGCAGGTACGCCTCGAGCCGGCCGTCGACTTTTCGCGGCTCGAAGAAGTCTTTGTCATCACCGGCACGAAGTAGGGCGTTATGCCGTCATGGCTTACATGGCTGGTCGCAATGGGCGTACTGGTGCTCGAAAGCGCGCTTCTGGCGGCTTTTGGCGTCGACGGCTGGGCGCTGCAGACTGCAGTCGCGCTGACGATCTTCTTAGCGCTGCGCCGCGACTTCGTCGGGGGCGCATTCGTCCTCGCCGGGCTGCTGATCCCCATCGAATGGCTGGTGGTGGGTCCGCCGGGCTATTATTCGCTCTCGCTGGTCTTCGTCTTCTTCGCGCTGCAACTGGCGCGCGGGAATATCCAGTCGGACTGGGGCTTTTCGCAAGCAGTGCTTGCCATGGTCACGGTGGTGATCCAGACGGCGGTCATGGCCGTCGCTCTTTTGGTCTTCGAGCCCAACACGGTGCTCTTGGAGTCGCTCCTTTGGGGTACCCTTCCGGGGGCGCTCGGCGCGGCTCTGGTCGTGTGGCCGCTGGGGGCGCTGCTGACGCGCCTCGATCGGGCGGTCGACCCCCATTCGGATCGCAAGCGCAGAGGGTTGTTGTGAAATCGGCAGAGGTTTGACGTAGTCGATGGCAGGATCGTCTCACATCCCGAAACGCCGCCAGGGCGGCGGTATCGATAACTACCGCGGCCGGTATATCTGGTTGATCGCCGGCTTCGCGTTCGCCTTTTTGTGCATCATCGCTCGCCTCTGGTACTTGCAGATCATCCGAGGCGACGAATTTTATCGGTCGAGCTCCGAGAACATCATCCGGGACATCGAATTGCGCGCCCCGCGCGGCCGGATCTTGGACCGCAATGGCCGCGTGCTCGCCGAGAATCGCCCCTCCTTCGACATCTACGTGCTTCCGCACATCTTCCGGAAGCACGACACCGACAAGACCCTCGACTTGTTGCAGCGCTACTTGCACCTGTCGGAAGGAGAGGTCGAGCGCATCGCTCAGCGAGCGAAGGCCAACGCTTCGGAGGTCCTCGTACGCCGCGACGCCACCCGCGCGCAGGTCGCCGCGCTCGAGACCGACAAGATGCGCCTTCCCGGCGTCGAAGTGCGTGCCAACTCCCATCGACACTATCCGCTCAATCATGTCGGCGCCCACGCCATCGGTTTCTTGGCCGAGGCGGGCCAGAGTGAGCTCGAACGCCTCGAAGCCTACGGCTACAGCCCCGGAGATTATATCGGGCGCATGGGACTCGAACGCGCGTTCGAGGAGGTTTTGCGAGGCTCGCCAGGGATCGATCGTCAGGTCGTCGACGCGCACGGCATCCCGCAGGGTGAGGCGCAGACGCGCTTTCTGATCGGCGATTACAAAGAGGTCAAACCGGTGCCCGGGCGCGACTTGGTGACCACGCTCGACGCCGATCTGATGGAGTCGATCGACCAGGCGATGCGCAAATATCCGTCGGGGGCGGTCGTGGCGATGGACCCGCGCGACGGCAGCGTGCTCGCGCTCTACAGCAAGCCGAGCATCAACCCGAACTCTTGGACGGGGCGTCTGTCGTCGCTCGAGAAGATGCGGACCGACAACGACCCGTTCAAGCCGATGCTCGACAAGACGGTCAGCGCCTATTTCCCCGGGTCGATCTACAAGACCGTGTCCAGCGCGGCCGCGCTCGAAGAAGGCTTGATGAGCACCGACAGCGAGGTGACTTGCTACGGCGCCTACAAATTCGGCGGGCGCCGCTTCCGCTGCTGGAAATGGGGCGGCCACGGTCACGTCGACGTCGTCGAGGCGCTCAAGGGCTCGTGCGACGTCTACTACTACCAGGTCGCCGACCAACTCGGCATCGACACCTTGGCCGAGTACGGCTACGAGTTCGGCTTTGGCGAGAAGACCGGACTTCCCATCAACTACGAGAGCGCCGGCCGGGTCCCCACCAAGGAATGGCATCGAAAGCATAGCCCCGAGGGCTTCCAGTACGGCTTTGCCCTGAACACGGTCATCGGGCAGGGCGACACGCTCGTCACTCCGTTGCAGGCAGCGGTCTCCTACGCCGCGATCGCCAACGGCGGCAAGCTCTACTATCCGAAGCTCGTCAGAGATATCCGCAGCGCCGGCGGTGACACGCTGTTCGAGTTCGCCTCGAAGGTGCGCCGACGCCTCGACATCGAGGACGAGACGCTCGAGACGATCAAGCGCGGGCTCGAAGCCGTCGTCCAGGAGGATGGAGGCACCGCGTACTCGAAGCGGCTCGACAACGTCAAAGTGGCCGGCAAGACCGGTACCGCCCAGGTTCACTCCATCGGGGCGGTACGCGTGGCCAACCGCGACAAAGAGTTCCAGCTTCGCGACCACGCCTGGTTTGCCTCTTATGCGCCAAGCGACAACCCCGAAATCGTCGTCGTGGTCTTCCTCGAGCACGCCGGCCACGGCGGCAGCGAGGCCGCCCCGGTGGCCATGAAAGTGCTCGAAGAGTACTTCGACAAAGACGACGAGCTGTCGATGAACACCATGCCGAACACGACCAACGACTCCATTGGCAGCGAGGCGCAGTGATGCAGGGACCGTCCGGAAAACTGCAGCTCCTCTTCGAGCGCATCGACTGGCCGCTGCTGCTCATCGTGGGCACCCTCGGCGGCCTGGGCGTGCTCAACCTGTACAGCGCGGCGAGCGCCACCGGCGGCTTCGCGCTGCACACTCGCCAAGCCATCTGGTTTCTGACCGGGCTGGGGCTGGTCGGATTGGTCGCGCTTGTCGACTACCGCGTGATTGCGCGCTGGGCCTATATTATCTTCGGCGCCGTCGTCTTCCTCCTGGTCGCCGTCTTGCTCGTCGGCACCGAGCTCAACGGCTCGAAGCGCTGGCTGAACTTCGGCTTCTTCATGATGCAGCCCTCCGAGCTGCTCAAAGTGGCGGTGATCATCGTCACCGCACGCTTTTTCCACGATCAGGACCGATCCGAACCCTACGGGCTGTTCCAACTGGCCAAGCCGCTGGGGATCGTGGGCTTTGGCGTCTTTTTCGTGCTCATCCAGCCCGATCTGGGCACCTCGCTGGTCATCTTGGCGATCTTCGGCACGATGGCGCTCTTCGAGGGCGTTCGCTGGCAGACCATCCTGGCGGTCGTGCTCGCCGGGCTCGTCTCGCTGCCTTTTGTCTGGAGTTTCGGCCTCAAGGAGTACCAGAAGGACCGTGTGATCTCGTTCCTCAACCTCGACGACGACGAGTACGGCAAATCCTGGCAGGTGCGCCAGTCGATCATCGCCTTCGGATCGGGGCGCATGTGGGGCAAGGGCCACGTCGAAGGGACTCAGATTCAAAAAGGCTTTGTGCCCGAGCACGAAAACGACTTCGTCGCCGCCAACTGGGCCGAGGAGCACGGCTTTGCCGGCATGCTCTTTTTGCTCGGCGTCTACATGGCGCTGTTGCTATGGTCGTTACGCATCTCGAGCGCCGCGAGGGACAGATTCGGCGCACATGTCGGTGTGGGGGTGGCCGCGCTCATCTTCTGGCATGTGGTCGTCAACCTGGGCATGGTCACCGGCATGTTGCCGGTCGTCGGGCTGACGCTTCCCTTGCTGAGCTACGGGGGCAGCTCGTTGCTGACGATGATGCTCGCCCTCGGCTTGCTGCTCAATGTGAGCATGCGCCGAAAGCCGCTCATGGCCTGATGATTGGGCCGCAGCCCTTTCAACCGGCCGCCTGCTCGAAGAGTTGGCGCAGGGTGCGCTTGGAGGCCGAGCCGGTCACGCGTGCGACCGTCTGGCCGTCGGCGAACAGCACGTACGAGGGCAGGTTGGTCACGCTGAAGTTACTGGCGGTCTGAGGATTGTCGTCGACGTTGATGCGCACGGTGCGCACCGTCTCCTCGAAATCGGCCGCGACTGCCTCGAGGCCCGCCTCGGCGCGCTCGCAAGCGCTCGACCACGGCGCCCAGAATTCGACCAACGTCGGACGGTCGGCCTTGAGCACCTCGGTGTCGAAATTTGCGTCGCTGAGCTCGTCGATCGTTGCTGTTGCCATTGCGTAGTCTTGGTCCGGTGCTCTTCGAGTTGCCGTTCAGTGTTTTCTTTGTACCGCAGTTTGGCCCGTACGTCATGACCGAAGCCAGCGAGCAAAATTCGAACACGCCCGCGCAGGCGGCCGAAGACCGCAAGAACCTGCTCGTGCCCGACGTCGAGCGGTGGCCCGTCGACGGCGGCGAGCCGATCATCGAGCTGCGCGACGTCCACAAGTCGTTTGGCGACGAGACGGTGCTCGACGGGCTGTCCCTCACCATCACGCCCGGCGAGATCACCGTGATCATGGGGGCCTCGGCGTCCGGCAAGTCCGTGCTCATCAAGCACATGAACGGACTCCTCAAGCCCGACGAGGGGCAGGTGATGCTCTTTGGTAACGACACCAAAGAGCTGGGCGACGTCGACCTCGACCGTCAGCGTAAGCGCGTGGGCACGCTGTTCCAGAACTACGCGCTCTTCGACTCGATGACGGTGCTCGAAAACGTCGCCTTCCCGCTGGTCGAAAACAAAGCCATGTCCATCGGCGAGGCCGAGGAGCGCGCCGCCGAGATTCTCGATGACCTGGGCCTGGGCCACGTGCTCGACGCGTATCCTCCGTCGCTCTCCGGCGGCATGAAAAAGCGCGTCTCACTTGCGCGCGCCATCATCCCCAACCCCGAAGTCGTCCTGTTCGACGAGCCCACCACCGGCCTCGACCCGATCATGATGGAGTTCGTCGACGACATGATCCTCGACATCACCGAGCGCTTCGGGCTGACGAGCGTCATCATCAGCCACGACATCGCCTCGACGATGCGTCTGGCCGACAGCATCGCCATCTTGTACGGCGGCAAGATCATCGCCCACGGGCCGCCCGACGAGATTCGCAAGAGCGACGACGAGCGCATCCAGAAGTTGTTGGCGGGGGCGAACAAGACCGACATCAGCGCCGACACCGCCGCGTCGACCGAGTTTGGGGAGGATTACGAGTACACGGTGCGCGTGACCGACGTCTACAAGTCGTTCGGCAACAACGACGTGCTCAAAGGCGTGTCGTTTACGCTGCCCAAGGACAAGATCACGATTCTCATCGGCGCTTCGGGCTCCGGGAAGAGCGTGATGATGAAGCATATCCTGGGGCTCTTTCAGCCCGACCGCGGAAAGGTCGAGGTCTTCGGCAATGACCTGTCGAAGATGAGCGAGAGTGAGCTTCGCGAGATGCGCACCAAGATCGGTATGCTCTTCCAGCACGCCGCGCTCTTCGACTCGATGACGGTTGCCGAAAACGTCGCCTTTCCGCTGGTCGCCCGCGGCACGATGAGCCAATCGGAAGCCGCGCCGCGCGTCGACGACATCCTCGACAAGTTGCGCCTGTCGAAGGTGCGCGACGACTTTCCCAACGAGATCTCCAACGGCCAGCAAAAGCGCGTCTCACTCGCCCGCGCGCTGCTGACCGAGCCCAAGCTGATGATCTACGACGAGCCGACCACCGGCCAGGATCCCATCTTGGCCAAATACGTCGAGGACATGATCGTCGAGACGCAGGAGGCGTTCGACGTCACCAGCGTCATCATCAGCCACGACATGGCCCAGACCTTCCGCATCGCCGACAAGGTCGCGCTGTTGCATCACGGCGAGATCATCGCCGAGGGCGCGCCGGCCTCGTTGCTCGAGTCGGAAGACGAGCGGGTGCGCGAGTTCGTCTTCGCCGCCGACGTCTCGCGCGCCACGAAAGACTGAGAACGACTAAACCAGCTTGCCGTCGTCGGGCACGCCGACCAAAATGTAGCCGTCTTCGACGCGGGTGGGGTAGCGGCGGGTGCTGTAGCGCGGGTTCGTGCGACACGCGCCCGTTTTGACGTCGAAGCCCCAGTGGTGGCGCGGGCAGCGCACCACGCCGTTGGAGAACTCGCCCAGGCCCAGCGGGCCGCCGGCGTGCGGGCAGAAATTCTGGATGGCGTGAACCTCGCCCTCGTACTTGAAGATCGCCACCTTCTTGAGCCCGGCGCGCACCTCTTTGCCTTCGCCCTCGGCGAGCTTGTCGTCGGCCAATACTTTGAAAAATTTGTATTCTTGCTCTTCTTTCGTGTCTTCGGACATGACGTACTCGAATGGAGAAATGAAAATGACCGAAAAGTCTTCCGAGCTCAGTCTGCAACAGATTCAGGACGCTGTCGATGGATGGATCTCTCAGTGGGAGGAGGGCTACTGGAGCCCGCTGGCCAACCTCGCTCGCCTCGTCGAGGAGGTCGGCGAGCTATCGCGCGAGATCAACGACCAGCACGGCGAGAAACCCAAAAAGTCGAGCGAAGAGGAGGGCCGTATCGGCTCCGAACTCGCCGATATCCTGTTCGTGCTCGTTTGCATCGCCAACTCACTCGACGTCGACCTGACCGAGGAGTTCGAAGGCGTGCTCGAAAAGTACGATATCCGTGATGCGGACCGGTGGACGCGCAAAGAGGACGCCTGATTGTCATTGAAAAAAGAGCGACCGTCGCCTTCAAACGAGCGGGGGACCTCTCTTCCTCCGACCGAACGCCGGCGACCTGCGCTTGGAGCAAATCAATTGCGTCGATCGCGGTCTACGTCAGAGAGGTCCCCCGCTCGTTTTTCGGCTTGCAGGGCCTTCCAGCCCAGAGGTCCCACGCTTCTTTTCCGGCTCGCAGGGCGTTCCAACACAGAAGCAAGGGCGACGGGGGCCTCTTCGAGGAAGAATGCGATCGGCGCAATTGGGTTTCTCGAGGCGCACCCCATCGCCGTTCATTCGCCCGAGAAGAGGCCCCCGAGCCCTTGCGAAACACCGCCGGCCCAGAACAACCCTGCACTAGAACAACCCGTTGCAAACATTAAACTTCGGCCATATCCCACCGGCTTCTTGCCTGCATGCTCTGCCGTGTCGAACCTTCAATTAGGGGGTAGACCTTCTATTTGACGAAAAGAACGACCGAAGCATAGCCGGGGGAGGGCATATGCAAGTAGGGCGCGCAGTGTTTGCAGGCGTGGCCGGGGCGTTGGCGATGACGGTCGCCGCGCTCGTATTCGGCGAGTTGGGGATTGCCGTCAGTCTCGAGAGTCTCTTGGGGACCTTTTTAGGCTTCGAGCCCGGCAGCGGCGCCGGCTGGCTCGCCGGCCTCGTCGCACATCTTATCGTGGGGGCATGGTTCGCCGTGATCTACGTGCACGGCTTCGAAGATCTCACCGGCCGGGCCGGCTGGAGCGTGGGCGCGGCGTTTTCGATGATTCACATCATCCTGGCGGGCTTTCTCGTCACGTTTCTACCGATGGTACTCCCGCACGCCACGGTTCAACCCGGCATGTTCATGGCCCACGAGGGGCTGGCCGGCGTCTGCGTCTTCATGCTGCTCCACATCGTCTACGGCGCCGTGGTCGGCTCCGTGTACGCCTTTCTCCTCACACCGCTCTACAGCAGCCGAAACGCGCTGGTTTAAACTATTGGAGGCAGCGCTTCCAGCGCTGGAAGCGCTGCCTCCAATGCTCCGGCCGGTGCTCAATCCGCGTCCTCCGCGTAACCGACCTCCACCGCCGACGCGACCTTTTTCGCGTTCTCGCGCGCCTGCTCGACACTCTCCGCCCGCGCCAAACCGACACCCATACGCCGCCCAGGCCGCGTCGTGGGCTTGCCGAACAACCGCAGATGCGTCCCCGGCGTCTCCAACGCCGCCGTGTCGACCGTAAAGATCGGCTTCGTGCCGTGTCCGTCGGCGCGAATGACCGCCGAGGCGCCAGGCGAGAGCAGGGCGATCTCGGGGATCGGCAGCCCCAAAATGGCGCGCACGTGCAGCGCGAACTCGCTCAGCTCTTGGCTGACCATCGTGACCATGCCCGTGTCGTGCGGCCGCGGCGACAACTCGCTGAAGTAGACCGTCTCGCCGTCGATGAAAAACTCGACGCCGAAGAGTCCCCACCCGCCGAGCTCCTCGGTGACCTTGGCTGCCATTTGCTGCGCTTCTTCCAGCACGCCGTCGGCCAACGGCTGCGGCTGCCACGACTCGACGTAATCGCCGCCTTCCTGGCGGTGGCCGACCGGCGGGCAGAAGCTCGTACCGCCGGCGTGACGCACGGTGAGCAGCGTGATCTCGGTGTCGAAGTCGACGAATCCCTCGACGATGACGCGCTGCGAACGGCCGCGGCTTCCGGCGATGGCGTACTCCCAGGCGTCGAGCGCGCGCCCGCCGGGCTCGATGACCGACTGGCCCTTACCGCTCGACGACATCACCGGCTTGACCACACACGGGGTGCCGATCTCTTCGACGGCGGCCAAGAATTCTTCTTCGGTGCTGGCGAAGGCGTACGGCGAGGTGCGCAGGCCGAGCTCTTCGGCCACGAGCTTGCGAATCCCCTCGCGGTCCATCGTCAGCCGGGTGGCCCGAGCCGTCGGGATCACGTTGAAGCCTTCCTCCTCGAGCTCCTCGAGCGTGGCGGTGGCGATCGCCTCGATCTCGGGGACGATGAAGTCGGGCTTTTCCTTCTCGACCAACGCACGAAGGGCGTCGGCGTCCTGCATGTCGATGACGTGCGAGCGATGCGCGACCTGCATCGCCGGCGCCGCCTCGTAGCTATCGACCGCGATGGTCTCGACGCCGAGGCGTTGCGCCTCCAAGATGACCTCTTTTCCCAGCTCTCCCGAGCCGAGCAACAGTAGCTTGCGTGCGCCTTCCTGATTCGGGGTTCCAAACGTGAGCGTGCTCATGAGTTTCTCCGGCAGGTATGTGGTTCGCCAATGCGCGACAGCGATCTGTGCGCACTGATCTACACGTCGACACGACAAATGCAAGGTGGAGACGTCCTCGCCATTACGCTTGGCCGGGAGGCAAAAAATGCGCCGCGATCAAGACACTACGCCGTATACTATTTTGCCAAGAGCGCTGTTTGCTCGCAGCAGCGGGGCCCCGCAATATGCGCCTTCTGTGCCCCGCAGGGGTGCGATTATTGCGCTGTGGCGTGTATTCTCTATAAGCAGCGAATCGCTTGCATTCGCCCTCGCAAAAAATGTATGCTTCTGAATAGAAGTATTTCTTAGGACCTGCAGAGACCGATCAGGAAGATCGTGTCTCGTGGGGTAGACGCCGCCGCATTTGGCGCGGTGTTTGGCAGGGTTGTTCGTATAAGGAGTGACAAATGAGAGTATGTTCGAAGAGGCTGAGCAAGCTAAGAGGGGTGCTGTCAGCGACAGCCCTTCTAGCTTTGGGCTTTGCTAGCGCTTGTAGCGAAGATGTCGAGGGGCCCGAGCCGTCGCTCGAGGCGCCCGCGGCCGACCAAGAGCCGTTACCGATCGAGCCCGGAATCGTCTGCGCCGATCAACTCACCACCACGGTGACCGTGACCGGTCAGAACTTCTCGCCGCTGGTCATCGATTCGCTCGAGGACGAGTCTCGGATCGAGTATCCGACCATCTCGCTCGACCGGATGACGTCGCTGACCGGCGAAGAGGCCGAAGCAGCGAACGTCACCTACAGCGGTGATCCCGACAACCCGACCAACCGCGGGCTGCTCAAGTGGCAGAGCCAGGAGCAGATGACCTTCACGGTCAACCCCGAGCTCACCTTGGCGGACGGCACCACCGGCCCGCTGCCCACCGGCATCCTCGACGTCACTGTCACCAACGCCAACGACAACGAGGCCGTCTCGCAGGGCGCGCTCGCCGTGGCGCCCAAGCCCGAGCTGACCGACCTCGCTCCGGACGTGGTCTGCCTGACCGAAGGCGACCGCACCGTGACCGTGTCGGGCTCGACCTTCCTCGAAATTGCCGGCCAGACGCCCACCGTCGCCGTCGTACCCGAAGAGGGCGAGGCCAAGACCTACGACGTGAGCTTCGCCGACGAGAACTGCCAGAACATCGCCCACGAGGGCATCGACGCGCGCACCTGCAGCGCCGGCGACATCACGCTGCCGCAGGGCGATATCGCGCCGGGTTATCCCGCGCTGACGCTCAACAACCCCGAAACGGCGCAGTGCAACAGCGAAGAGACCATCAACCTTCGCGTCGTGCCGCCGCCGACCATCGACACCATCGCCCCGCCGATGGCCTGCGTCGCCCAGAGCGAGCGCACCTTCGAGATCAGCGGCTCCGATTTCCTGACGATCAACGGCGAGCTGCCCACCGTCACCGTCGACGGCACCGAGTTCGACGTCACCGCCTCGGACTGCTCGCCGCTCGAGGCCTTGAACAGCACCATCGAAAGCTGCACCACCTTGACCATGGTCGTGCCCGAGGGCGCGGTCGACCCGGGCCGCCAGCCCGTCGTGGTCACCAACCCCGAGCCCGCCGGCTGCTCGAACCAAGACCAGGCCTACGTGACCATCGTGCCTCCGCCGACGGTCGACGAAGTTCGCCCGCCCGCCGTCTGCGTCGATGACGGCCCGCGCGACGTGACCATCGTCGGCTCCGGCTTCATCACCGTCGTCGCCGGCAACGGTCTCGAGCTTCCCACGGTCACCTTCGACGGCACGGCTGTCGACCCGACCAGTATCGCCCCGCAAGACTGCTCGGCGCTCGTCGTCGACGGCATGGACGTCCAGTCGTGTAACGAGCTCGTCGTCACCGTCTCCGATGCCGAGCTCGCAGGCACTCCGCCGTTCAACCCGGAAGTCTCGGTCACCAACCCCGACCCGGCCGGCTGCTCGGACACCCAGCAAGACCTGCTCACCGTGCTCGAAGGCCCGACCCTCGAGAGCGCCGAGCCCGCGCTCGCTTGCACCGATGAAGGCGCTCGCGACGTGGTCCTGACGGGCACGAATTTCCTGACGGTCGACGGCACCGTGCCCACGGTCACCCTCGACGGGGTGGCGGTCGACTCGGCCAACGTGGCCGCGAGCGACTGCGCCGCGACCGCCAACGTCGCCGGCGGACTGACCGTCGAGGCATGCACCACGCTCACGTTGAGCCTGCCCCAGGGCACCCTCGCCGCGGGCGACACCCAGGTCGAGGTCATCAACCCGAACCCGGTCGGCTGCTCGGTCTCCGACAGCACCATCTTGACCGTGCCGCCCACGCTGGCCATCGCGTCGGTCACCCCGGCCAACGTCTGCTCGACGAGCACGGGGACAAACTCCATCGAGATCAGCGGCAGCGGCTTCCTCAAGGTCGACGGCCAGTGGTTCACCCTCGACATCGGTGGCCAGAGCATCGCCATCGACGACTCTAAAGTGAGCGACTGCACCGCCTTGACCGTCGACGGCCAGACCGCCGAGAGCTGCGGGACGATCACCGTCGACGTCGACACCTCCGGCTTCAGCGAGGGCCCGATCGACGTCACCATCGATAACCCTGGCGTGGCCACCTGCGACGCGACCATCAGCGACAAATTCGGCATCGCGCCGCCGCCCACCGTCACGAGCGTCCAGCCGGCCAACGTCTGCGCCGACACCGCCAGCGTGATCACCGTCAACGGCGCCGACTTCGCCCAGGGGGCCACGGTCACCGCGATCGCCTCCGACGGCACGCGCACCCAGGCCGACACGGTCACCTTCGTGAGCAGCACCGAACTCGAAGCCGAGTTTAGCGCCGGCCTGACCGACGGAAGCTACGACATCGAGGTCGACAACGGCCAGAGCTGCAGCGGCCTCGCCGCCGACGCGCTCGTGGTCAACCCGCTCCCGGTCGTCTTCTTCGTCGACCCGCCCGTGCTCTACAACGGCATCGACACCCAGGTGACCATCTTCACCTCCGGGCTGGCCGCGGCTCCGAGCAGCCTCGAGCTCGTCGACAGCACCGGCACCGCCACGACCATCAGCAGCTACTCGAGCCCCGAGCCCAACCGCATCCTGGCGACCGTGCCCAGCGGGCTGACCGCCGACTCCTACGAGGTGCGCGTGACCAGCCAGTTTGGCTGCACCGGCGGGCTTCCGGGCGCCGTGGAGGTCACCGACCAGACCACCGTCCAGATCGCCTCCATCGATCCCACCTTCGGCTGGCAGAATTCGCCGACGAGCGTGACGATCACCGCCGACGAGAACGCCCCGACGGCCAACCAGTTCAAGGCCGTCCCGCGCGTCTACCTCAACCCGGCGACGAGCACCTCGGGCGCCACGGCCACCGAGCTTCGCGCGGCGACCTTCAACAGCGCCACCGAGCTCAGCGGCATCGTCCCGCCGGGCCTCGACGTGGGTGAGTACGACATCATCGTGGTCAACCCCGACGGCACCGTCGGCATCCTGACCGACCCGAACAACACCCCCGGCGAGGGCGCCTTCGAGGTGCTCCTCGAAGCCCCGCCGGTCATCGACTCGGTCAACCCGGGCACCTGGCCCGACAACGAGATCAGCTCCGGGGCCATCCGAGGCGAGAATTTCCGCCTCGATGAGACCACCAACAGCGAGCCGATCACCGTCGAGTGCGTGGGCCCCACGGGCACCTCGTTCACCATCGACCCGCTGGCCATCGACGTCGACTGGACCACCTACAACGCCTCGACCGCCCAGGAGCAGTCGACCACCATCCCGTTCACCGTCGACCTGAACAACGCCACGGTCGAGAAGGGCGCGGTCTGCGTGGCCACGGTGACCAACACCGACGACACCTTCGCCGAATTCGCGCCCGTGGCCATCTCGTGGCCCGCCAGCGCCTGGCGCCTGGGCCCGTTCCAGGCCGGCCCGGACATGCTCACCGCGCGTCGCACGCCGGTGGCCAACACCGGCCAACCCTCGCGTGAGCAGCGCTTCCTGTACGCCATCGGCGGCGACGACGGCACGGCCGACAACGCCTTCGACACCGTCGAATTCGCTCGCCTCGATCGCCTCGGCAACCCCTTGGCCTTCGAGACGATGCCGCGACACAGCCTGCCCGCAGGCGGCCTGACGCTGACCAAGTCGGTGCGCATCGACGACTTCATCTATGTCGTCGGCGGCTACAAGGGCACCGGCGCGACCACCACCGGCGCGACCGGCGAGGTGCTGCGCGCCAAGGTCCTCGACCCGCTCAACGTGCCCGACATCAGCGACGTCGACTTCGAGGTCGACGCCGGCAACGGCCTGACCGAGGGTACCTACTACTACCGCGTCGCGGCGGTCCTCAACGACACCCCCGCCCAGGGCGAGCCGCTGTATAACCCCGGCGGCGAGACCCTGGCCTCCGAGCCCTTGCCCCTGGCCGTGCCCGCGCCGGTCAGCGGCGACCTCGTGCCCACCATCACCTGGGATGCGTTCCCCGATGCGACGAGCTACCGCATCTATCGCAGCCCGTCGCCGAACACCCCGTTCGGCCAAGAGGTGCTCATCGGCGAGGTCACCGACAACGGCTCGTCTACCTACTCGCTGCGCGACCCGAACCTGGCCCAGGTCAACGCGGACAACCCGCTTCCGATCGGCTCGCTGGGCGAATGGCACCAGCCCGACCCGAACGCGACGATCACCGCGCGTCACTCCCACGGCCTGACCATCGTCGAGGACCCGAGCGACCCGACGCTGCACCACATCTACGCAGCCGGCGGTGTCGACGCGACCGATACGGCGCTCGCCGACATCGACTACGTGACCATCCAGGTCAACGGTCCGCTCGACCAGACGATCCAGTCGGTCACCACCAACGCCGCGACCTTGAGTGGGGCGCGCTTCGAGAACTCCGCCGCCATGGCCACCTCGAAGAGCGCGACCAACCTGTCGAACCCGCCGATTCTGTACGTCATGGGCGGCCAGACCGGCGCCGGTCTGACCAACGACGTCGACTACTACTCGGTGGGAGCCGGCGGCACGCTCGGCGCTCGCCAGACGTTCGATACCCGCGGCATGGGCAGCTTTGCCGGGTACGTCGGCGGCGTGGCCAACAACCACCTCTTCCTCATCCACGGCCAGGGCGGCCTACCCAACCAGGCGGCCACCAAGTCGGCCGAGCTGTTGAGCACGGGTCAAAACCAGGCCCCGTGGTGGAGCAACCTGACCGTCGACGGCAGCATCGAGGACCGCTACCTGCCCGGGAGCACGCCGCTCTTCGGCATCATGTACGTCCTCGGCGGCGTGGGCACCAACAACGCCATTCTGCAGTCGACCGACTACTCGGTGGTCGGCGCGACCTCCGAATGAGGTTGACCGGGTGACCACGCGCCCGAACGGGCGACGCACGCTGCGCCAATGGCCGCGTGCGTCGCCCTCGGACAGCCTGAAATTTGGTTTGATATCGACAGGAGATACAAAGTGAACACGCAGTCAAAACTCCTCATCGCCGCGGTGCTCGCCGCCGGCTTGACCTTCTCGACGAACGCCTTCGCGCAGGACGAAGCCCCTGCAGATACAGGTGCAGAAGAGACCGCCTCGGCCCAGATCGAGGCCGAATCCCAGCACCCGGCCGCCACCAACTCGATTGTGGTCGCCCCCCACGTCGGCGCGCTCTTCCCGCAGCTCACCAGCGACCTGGGCACCTGGCCGGTCTTCGGCCTGTCGGCAGGCTATATCCTGCCGGTCGACCTCGCCGGCTTCGAGCGTCCTATCGAGATTGGCCTCGACCTCATGTACACCCAGCCGGGCGCCGACGGCACCGGCACCGACCCCAACCTGGGCGACCCCACCTCGGACACCGCCGGCGACTACGACTGGGAGCTCACCCAGCGCATGCTCGTCCTGGAGCTGTACGCCCTCTGGAGATTCATGCCCCCCGGCGAGTTCATCAGCGCCTACGGCATGATCGGCCCGCGCGCCTACTTCATGGAGGCCGAAATGGTCGCCTCGGGCAACGACGGCCAAGACTTTGGCACCAACACCCAGACCAACGACGAGTACGGCCTTGTGTTTGGCGGCGGCGCGGACTTCGCGGTCGGCCCGGGCACCATTTATGGAACACTCGAGTTCGGGTGGAGTGATCTCAACCAGCGTATCACCGGGGACTCGAATACCGGGGCGATTGTGATCGACGCGGGGTATCGCCTGTACTTCTGAGTGCTTCCGTTTTCGGTGCGTGGGCATCTTGCCCTCGCCACCGGCGCGTGGGCATCTTGCCCTCGTCATCGGTGCGTGGGCATCTTGCCCTCGCCACCGGTGCGTGGGCATCTTGCCCTCGTCATCGGTGCGTGGGCATCTTGCCCTCGTCATCGGTGCGTGGGCATCTTGCCCTCGTCATCGGTGCGTGGGCATCTTGCCCTCGTCATCGGTGCGTGGGCATCTTGCCCTCGCCAACGAGAGCTGGAAGCACTCGCACCGAAAGACGAAAGCCCACCGTAGTTGCACAAAGCCCCCGTTGAAAAATTCGAGAAAGCCTCCGCAAGCCCAAAGATGCTCGCGGAGGTTTTTTTATGCCCGCGGAGCATTCGAGACGCACGCGGAGCATTCGAGACGCACGCGGAGCATTCGAGACGCACGCGGAGCATTCGAGACGCACGCGGCGCGCTCGAGCTGTGGCTGTCTGGGCTCGAGCGAGGGGTGTCCCGGTTTTTGCAGGGGCTGTCTCGATTTTTGGAGGGGGTGGAAGAGTTCGAGAGGGGGCTGTCTCGATTTTTGGAGGGGGTGGAAGAGTTCCAGAAGGGGGTGTCTCGATTTTTGGCGAAGCCGGAAAAGCTCGAGACGCACGCGGAGCGCTCGAGAACTATTCGGAGGCGTCGAGTCCCCCCTGCATCAGCCTCAGAAGCCTCTGCGCGTCGTCGAACTTCTCGAAATTGTTGAACATGCACCAGACGCGCTCGTGGCGCTCGCACAGCCCGTCGAGGATCGTGGCGAGTTCGGCGAGCTCGGCGTCGGTGTATTTGTAGTCGAAGTCGGTCAGGGGCTCGTTGTTGCCGTGCAGGCGCACGTAGGCGTCGGGCTTGGCGGTGAGCACGTCGTTGCGAAACGGGTCGACCACGTGGAGGAGGTCGAGCTCGTCGCACAGCTCGACGATGAGGTCGGTCTCCTCTTCGAAGTCGCCGCGCGGCTCCCAGGCGAGCGTGTGACCGCCGCGGTCGATGCTCTCGAGAAACGCGCGCATGTTGCCGACGTGCTTGTCGGTCGGCTTGAAGGAGGGCGGACATTGCAGCACGACGATCTCTGCGTCGAGCGCGTCGGCGATGTCGCGCGTCTGCTGCCAGGCCCAGCGGTTCGCCTCGGTGGGGCGCAGCCAACCGACGTCTTTTTGCCATTCGTCGGGCACCTGCGAGGTGCGCTTTCGCCAGGTCGGGCTCCACGTCGGGTGGGTGAGCGCCTGCCAGGCCTTCATGCAGAAAACGAACCCCTCGCAGGCGTTCTCGCGCCACTTCTCGGCGGTCTTGACCTGCGGCAACTTGTAGAAGGTGCGGTTGAGCTCGACGGTCGAGAACGCGTCGGTATACGCCTGCAGCTTCGACACATAGCGCTCCTTCCACCCCTCGGGCGGCCGGTAATCGCTGTAGTTGCACACGCCAACTTGGAGTTTTTCCATCTTTCTGCCGGGTGACCTTTAGTTCGCCAGATGACAGGGTGAACTGTTTCCGTTAGACAACACCCCTCGTAGACAAGGTTGTGTCGTAAGCGATCAAAACAAGGTGGGCACATGGCTGCAGATGGAGATCGACAGGCAAGCGAAGTAATCATCGTCGGCGCAGGGCTCGCCGGGCTGACGGCCGCGCGCAAGCTGCACGGCGAGGGCGTCGACGTCGTCGTGCTCGAGGCGCAGGACAGGGTAGGGGGCCGCACCTACAGCAAGGCCTTGAGCGACGGCTACGTCATCGACCTGGGCGGCCAATGGGTCGGCCCGACCCAGGACCGCGTCATCGCACTGGCCGACGAGCTCAACATCGAGCGGTTTACGCAGTTCGACACGGGCCGAAAGTCGATGTCGATCGGCGGCGAGATCTCGACCTACAAACACACCATCCCGTCGCTCCCCATCTGGAGCCTCGTCGACCTGCAGTGGGTGATCATGAAGGTCGACCGCCTGGCCAAGAAGGTCCCCCTCGATCGCCCATTCAGCGCCAAAAAGGCGCGCGAGTGGGACGCGATGACCGTCGAGACGTGGAAGCAGAACAACGTGCGCACGGCCAAGGCGCGCACCGCCTTCGACTTCGCCGTGCGCGCGATCTTCGCGGCCGAGCCCAACGAGGTCTCGTTTCTGCACTTTCTGTTCTATGTCCGCTCCGGCGGCGGGTTCATGCGGCTGGCGAGCATCCCGGAGGGCGCTCAACAAGAGCGCTTCGTGGGCGGCGCGCAGCAATTGAGCGACGTGATGGCCGACGAACTCGGCGACCGCGTTCGCCTCGAGCACCCCGTGCGCGCCATCGAGCAGGACGACGACGGCGTCACCGTGCGCACCGACGCGGCGACCTTCCGCGCCGCGCGCGTCATCGTCGCCATCCCGCCGACCCTGTGCGGCCGCATCGACTACACCCCCGAGCTCCCCGCGCGCCGAGACCAGCTCACCCAACGCATGCCCATGGGCTCGGTCATCAAATGCATCGCCGCCTACAAACGCCCGTTCTGGCGAGACGCCGGCTACTCCGGCGAGATGCTCGCCGACACCGGCGCCATCCAGCTCGGCTTCGACGACTGCTCCCACGACGGCAGCCACGCCGCGCTCGTCGGGTTCATGCTCGGCGAGAACGCCCGCGAGTGGACCGCCCGCCCCGAAGACGCGCGCCGCCAGGCAGTCCTGGCCGAATTCGCCCGCTTCTTCGGCTCCGAAGCCCTCTCACCGGTCGAATACGCCGAAAAAGACTGGCTCGCCGAGCCCTGGAGCCGCGGCTGCTACGTCGGCTTCATGCCCCCGGGCGTCCACACCACCATCGGCGACGCGCTGCGCGCCCCCGTCGGGCGCATCCACTGGGCGGGCACGGAGACGGCCACTCAGTGGAACGGGTATATGGACGGCGCGATCGAGTCGGGCGAACGGGCGGCCGGGGAGGTCGCTGCTGGACTGTAGGGTGTGTGTGTCCGTTTCGAATGCCTTGCAGAGACGGCACGTCCACTACATAAGGCGCGCTGGAAAACGCGCGTTAAGGACATTGGGGCTGCGAGTTGCGCCACTTGGATGTCTGAAGGCGCGCCATCGTCGGCTGCAGCAACCCACACGCTGCGCCACGCAACCCCTATGTCCTTAACGCCCGCTGTTCAGGGCGCCCCATGTAGCTGGCGTCGCGCCCTTGCATGGCCTACGCCTCGGAGAAACGACCAAAGCGAACGCCCTGCAGAGACGACGCGTTTGCGCGTGACGGCGTGCGTGCAGATCAGCTGCGTGTTCCATACTTGACCTCCTCCCAACCATAAGCTAAGACTCCCGCCTCCATTCGCGCGCCAACGGGGCGTGCGGGTGTTTAGCTTCGCCCCCGAAGTTCGACAGAACTCCTGCTCCAATGCGTTGGTTGTCACCAGGCAAGGCGTACGAGTGGTGAGGGGTTTCCCAACACCTTATTGAGGCTACACAATGCGCAAAGGACTTATTGGTAAGAAAGTCGGCATGACTCAGCTGTTCGGCCCGGACGGCGTCCGCATCCCGGTCACCGTCATCGACGTGGGCAGCAACGTGGTCATCCAGAAGAAGAGCGAGCACGGCAAAGACGGCTACGCCGCCGTCAAGCTGGGCTACGGCTCGGTCAAAAAGCTCGAGAAAGAGGGCACCGAGCCGCGCTGGCGCCTGGCCAAGCCGCAGGTGGGCATGTTCGCCGCCGCCGGCATCGACGAGCCGCGCAAGCACGTTCGTGAGTTCCGCGTCGACGAGGCGGACCTCGACCAGTACGAAGTCGGCCAGGAGCTCGGCGCCGATTACTTCCAGGTCGGCGAGTACATCGACGCCACCGGCACCAGCAAGGGTCGCGGCTTCAGCGGCGTCATGCGCCGTCACAACTTCGCCGGCGCCAAGGCCAGCCACGGTGTGCACGAGTTCTTCCGTCACGGTGGTTCGATCGGTATGTCGGCTGACCCCAGCCGCGTCCTGCCCGGCATGAAGATGCCCGGCCAGTACGGCAACGCCATCACGACCATCCAGAACCTGCAGGTCGTCCAGGTGCTCCCCGAGGACAACGCCGTCCTCGTCAAGGGTAGCGTGCCCGGCCCGAACGGTGGCATCGTCACCCTTCGCACCGCCGTCAAGAAGTACCACGGCTGAACGAGCGAACACCACTAGAGCAAGTAGAACGCAAAAAGGTCGCCTCCCGAAAAGGGGGCGGCCTTTTTGTCGTTTTTGTGATTGTCACTTTACGCATGTTTGACATGCGCGTGACCCCGCCGATAATGTTGTGCGCTGAATGACTCGACACTCGGGTGGTAAAACTCCGTCTAACCAACGGAAAATGCGGTAAAAACCCGCCGTTTGGCCCCCTCAAGATGCCCGGCAGTCCGAGCGGGCAGGCTGACGCGACATGACCTCGAAGAAGCTCCGGAAATATCTGGCGTATTACCAGAAGACCTTGCGTGAAGAGCCCGACAACATCGAGGCTCGGCTGCGCTTGGCCGCCATTTTCCGGGATATGGGCCGCGAGGCCCACGCCGTCGAGGAGTACGTCACCGCCTCGAAGTTGCTGGCCCGCGAGGGCTTGCCGCTCGAGGCGATCGCGGCGTGCAAGGCCGTGCTCGAGATGGAGCCCCAGCACACCGAGACGCAGCTCTTCTTGGCGCGCCTCTTCGCCCGCGTGCCCGACGCCGCCGGCGGCACGGCGCGCATTGCGCGTCCCGTCGAGCCCGAACCGGCCCCTCCCCGCATCGGCGGCGGGGACGCAGTCGATGCCAAGGCCCCGAAGTCGAGCAAGCGTGCAGCGCAGCCGATTACCCTCAGCAAGCCCAAGCAAACCAGGCCCCCCGAGAAGTCTCCGCACGAGGTCGAAACCGCCGTGTCGAACTCGGGCCTGGTGGAGCTTCCCGACGAAGAGCCGACCGCCGTGTCGAATTCCGGCCTGGTGGAGCTTCCCGACGAAGAACCCACGGCGGTGTCGAACTCCGGGTTGATCGACGGGCTCGCCGAGGCAGAAAAGGACGACGAGCCGCTCGAGAAGACGCGTCAGGCCGGGGCGACTGACCTTCCCGACCTCGATGAGCTTCGGGTGACCGAGGAGCGCGAGGAGACCCAGCAGTTGGGCACCGTGAGCCGACGCGAGAACAACGCCTCCCCCTATGAGGACGCGCGCAGCACCGTCGAGATGGAGGCCGCCGACCGCGAGAGCGTCCTGCGGGCGATGGCCGGGCCGCGCAACAATCAGACCGAGCTTCGCACCACCATCGACGTCGACGAGGGCGATATCGTCGCCGAAGAGATCTTGGCGCCGCCGGCCCCCGCGCGATCCGACTCCGAGGACACCGATCGGGACCGACGCCAGACCTCACCGCTGGGGACCGATATGCCGCGTCGCGCCGAGCGCGTCGAGACGGAGTACGGGCTGCCCAGCGTCCACAAGGGTGACGGCCAGCGAGCAAGTATCCAGCAAGATGGGCCGATCACCACCGAAATCGAAGGCGCCGACGACGACGCCTGGCAAGAGACCTTCGAGGTGGGCGTCTTCGACATGGAGAGCCTGCGCCTCGACCGCGAGTCGACCGGCGACTGGGACGACCTCTCTTTTCTCGACGAGCTCGACGAGCCCGATACCTCCGAGGTCGCCGCGGCGATGAGCTCGACTGGCGAGTCGTCGTTGCTCAGCGTGAATCGCTCGGATTTGCCCGAAATCCCGCTCTTCAGCCAGCTCGAGCCGTCGCTCTTCATGCAGCTGTTGCACTATATGGAACTCAAAGAGGTCTCGGCCGGCGAGCGGCTCGTCGGACCCGGGCGCACCGAGCGCAGCCTCTTCGTGATCGTGCGCGGCACCGTCGTGGTCACCCGCCAGCTCGACGACGGCTCGACGGTCGAACTCGCCAAGATGGGCGAGGGCGAATTCTTCGGCGAATTTGCGCTGCTCACCGGGCGAAGCCACGGCTCGGCCACCGTCAGCGCGCACACAGACATGGCGCTGCTCGAGGTTCGCCAGGATGTGCTCGACCTCATCGCCGAGGACCACCCCGAAATCTGGGACGTGCTCTGGGATTTCTACTACGCGCGCATGCTCAACAACCTGCTCGCCTCGAGCACCATCTTCCGCAGCCTGACCGACGAGCAGCGACGCGCGTTGGCCGAAAAGTTCAGCCTCGAAGAAGTCCCCGCCGACGAACTGCTCTTGGGGCAGGGCGACCACGACGACGACCTGTATCTGATCTGTAACGGAGAGGTGCGCGTCGAGCGCAACGCCGGGGCCGGGTTGGCTCAGGAGATCGACACGCTTCGCGAAGGTGAGTTTGTGGGGCTGATCTCGAGCGCCGAGGAAGAGCCGGTCGTCGCCAACCTACGTGCGACGTGCGACACGACCCTGCTCGTGCTGCCGGGCGCCGAATTCCGGCGCGTCATGCAGGAAAACCCGCTCATCGAGCGCCAGGTGCGCCAGGTCGTGCGCGAGAGAAAGGCGATCGCCGGACGCTACACGAGCGGGGTCACCAGCTACGCCGAGCTCGGCATCGCGCCTCACGCAGACTCGGCGGACTGAGCCGCCTGTGCTCTCGATAATCCCGAATAAAACATGACCGCGCCGTAGGTGGCGAAGTGGACGTCCTCGAAGGGCGCCTCTTCGAGCTCGCGCGCCAGGAATTCGGCCGTGCGCAGCAGCGGATAGACGCCGTAGCGCTCGTAGCGGTCGAGGAGCGTGTCGGCCACGCCCTCCTGGCCGCGCACGAGCGCCGAGCCGGCCAAAAAGCCGTCGTCGGTCATGCAGCGGGCGAACTCGCGCAGCGTGGCCACGCGATTCTCGAAGGTGTGGATGCCGTTGAGGCTGTGCACGCTGTCGACGACCCCGTCGCGAAGCGGCAGGTGCTGGAAGCTCGCCCGGATGAGCAGCACGTTGTGGTCGGTGTCCTCGAAGCGGCGGGCCGCCTTGCGGAGCATCTTCCACGACTGGTCGATCCCGATGACCGTCAGGTCGTGGTACGGGGCGAGGACCCGCTCGAGAGGCGCGCCTGTGCCCACCGGGGCGGCCAAGAGCACGCCGCCGTTGGCGCGACCGACCGCCTGGTTGGCCATGTCGACATAGCGCAGCGGGCTGCAGCGCCACACGCCCAGGCTCATCAGCGGCAACACCGCGTCGTAGACGCCGGCGATGAGGTTGAAGAGCGTCTCGGTGCGGTAGTTACCCGGGGCGGGCATCTTCTCGGGCGGCGTCATGTCGACGATGCCGTCGACGACCGGAAATCGCGCGTCGCACCCTACGCAGACGAGCGCCGGGCGGCGGTCGCTGCCGATTTGGAGGTGCGGGTCCCCGCACGAGGGGCATTGCAGAAGCTCGAGTACAGACTTGGAGAGCATTCGTTCAGTCCTCACAGTGCTCGGTGTGCAGTCGCCCGATGCGCTCGAGCTTGTCGGTGGAATCCCACTGCTCGTAAATCGCGCGCAGGGAGCCGAGCGCGTCGCAATTGAACGGCTCGAACTCGACGACCTTCTCGAAGGCGTCGGCCGCGGCGTCGCGGTCGGGGCGGCGCTGCTTCAGATAGTAGGCGCCTCGGGCTGCGTTGAGCGGGGGGAAGTCTGCGTCGCCGCGCTTGGCGCCGCGGTACAGATAACGCCCCACGAATCGATGCCTGAAGCCATACCTGTCGGCCCACGCCAGCGCAAGTTGTGTGTACGCCTGCGAGGAGCGCCAGGGAGGGGCAATCGCGTCGTCGAGCTTGCTCAGCGCCAGGCCGAAGTTCTCGCGCGCGTCGCCGAAGCGGCCCTGACGGCGGCGGGCCTCGCCGTAGATGATCCAGGCCACAGGCTCGAACTCGAGGTCGGTGGTGTAGTCGCGAACGATGTCGACGGCCCGCTCGTGCTCGCCCAGTCGGGTGAGCGTGTGGGCATAGAAGAGGGCGGCGCGGGCGTCGTCCGGCGCCTTCTCGTGGGCGCGCTGGAAATAGCCGAGCGCCGAGGTGTAGCGGCCGCGCGCGAACGCCAAGCGCCCCTCGACGCGAAGGTGCAGCGGGGACTTGGCCGCCTGGGTGCCCGCCCAGCGGTTGATCGCCTTCTCGGCGCGCTCGACTTCGAAGCGCTCGAGGTGCGCGAGCGCCTTCCATTGGCTGATGCGCGGGTCGTCGGGAAAGCGGTCGGCGATGTCGCCGAGCATCTCGAGCACCGCGTCGGCACGGCCGCGGCGAAGCTCCAGGTCGGCCATCGTGAGTAACCCCGGCAGGTACGTGCCGTTGAGTCGGCGGCCCTTGCCGCAGTTGATGGACGCGTTGCTCGCGTCGCCGGCGAGCATCTGCTGGCGACACAAGTCAAATAGGAGCACGGCCTCGTTGCCGCCGTGCTCTTTGGCCCGCTCGAGCAGCTTACCGGCGCGCTGCAACAGTTTGTCGCGCGCCGAGCGCGAGTCGGTCACGCCTGCCACATGCATGGCGGCGAGGGCGCCGGCGCGCAGCACGTGCGGGTCGAGCGGGTATTTGCCCAAGAGGTTGTCGAGCCCGTCGCCAATCTCGTCGCGCTCCTCGCGCGAGCCGAGCTCCTCGGAGAGCAGGTGGTAGGCGCGCGCCGGAGCGAACTCGTCGCTCATCTGCGTGGCGGCCGCAAACGCTTCCGACGCCTCGTCGAGGCGGTCGAGGTCGACGAGCGCCATCCCTTCGAGCCAACGCGCCCGAGCGCTCACCAGCTCCTCGTCGTCGAGCTCGGCGAGCGCCGACTCCGGGCGGCCGGTCAACCGGAGAAGCTCGGCGCGACGCAGCGCCAGATCGGGCGACTGCGCGCCCTGCGACGCCGCGTCTTCGATAAGCTCGAGCGCCTTGTCCAGACGTCCGTCGTCTCGGTACAGCTCGATGAGCGGCGTGTAGACCTCGCTGCGCTGCGGCACGGCCTTCAGCGCCTTGCGGTACTGCTCCTCGGCGCGGGCCGGCGAGTCGTCGTCGAGGTACAGGTCGCCCATCGCGATATGCGCGCGGGCCTTCTGCAGCGGCGAGGCGGCGTCGGCCATCGCGCCGAGCGTCTCGTCGAGCAGCGACTTCGCCGCCTTGCCGTCGCCCGCGGCGCGCAGCGTATAACTGCGTTGGATGCGCGCCGAGATGTGCTGCGGGCTGAGCGACTCGATGATGTGGCGGAAGCGTCCGTCGGCAGCGTCCCTCTTCTGCCGACGCTCCACCAGACCCATGACGTAGTGCTGGTGGACGGTCGGCTCGTCGAGCTCACTCAGCACGTGCGCCGCCATCGCGGCCGACTGCACATTGCCCGCGTCGAGGTGTGCGCGGACCATCGCAGTCGCTGCGGGCGCGAGCCCCGGGAAATTCTTTCGGGTCGCCGACAGCGCTTCGATGGCGTCGTCGGCGCGGCCGGTGCTCAGTAGACGGTAGGCGCGGGCGACTTGCAACCGCGGGTCGCCCGATAGGGCCTCTTCGGCACGCTCGATGGTCTTCTGCGAACCGTGTGTGTCGAGATGCTCGTAGCGGTACTCGATCATCGCCTCGAGGGCGGCCAGCTCGATGAGCGCGTCGTCGCGCGCCGTCTGGGCCGCGCCCATCAACCCGACGTCGGCGAGAAGCCCGTCCGCCGCAGCGCCCAAAAAGCTGTGCGCCGAGGTGGCTTTCTCGAGCGCCGCTTCGGCCTGCAGATAGTCGGCGTAGGTGTCGGTGGACGACGCCTGTCGATACGTCGCCACATGTTGTTCGACCGCACTCGCCGCCGAGCTCGACGCCGCGAAGACGACGCCGCCTAAGGCGAGGCCGGCTGTGAGCAGGACGCCCGGGACGATGAACTTGAGCTTGGAGGTCGCCGAGCCTTGGCCGGCGCCTGCCTGCGTGGTGTGTCGTGGCGACGGTGCCTGTTTCGACGTCGGCTGGCGCTGCTGTGACGGGTCGACGGCACGGTTGCGTGCAGTCGGTCGGTGCCTGGCGTCTTGTTGGCTCCGAAATTGAGGTTCGCCTGCAGCCTGGTGTCCGCCTCGAACCGAGGGCGGAAGAGGGCGCTTTTCCGATCTCGGTTGGTCCTGCGAAGGCGACTGGGGTGAAGGCGACTGGGGCGAAGCCTGCTTTGACGGTTTCGGCTTCGGTAAGCTCGGCTTCGGCAGACTCGGCTTGTTTGCCGGCTGCTCGCCTCGGTTCCCGTCGCGCCTCGCCCGCGGCTTGTGGACTTGGGTGGGCGGCTCCTCGGGGAATTCGGGCGCTGGCTCCGGCTCCGGCGTCGACGGCGCGGGGAGCTTCATGCCGAGCATCTCGGTCCGCTCGTCGGCGAAGTCGTCCTCGGCCAAATCCTCTTCAGTCGATAGGCGCGGGCTTTCGTGGAGGCGCGGCGTGCGTTCACGTAGCGGCTCGACCTGCTCGGTCTGATCGCCGCTGCCGCCCGACCGAAGTCTGTCGAGGTCGAGGGCGGCGGTGGCGTCCGCCGGGCCGGCCATCTGCTCGGCGGGCGAATCGAGCCCCCACTGCGACGCGACGAGTTCGTCCTCGCGGTGCACGTGGGAGCTGGTCGTGTCCGGGTCGGCGGGCGCGCTCTCGTCGACGGGCACGCCCAGATCCAACAACAGGTCGTCGAAAGAGCGGTCGGCCGGGTCGTCGTCGTAGGTATCGACGAGCGTATCGAAGATGCTCGGCGTGCCGGGCCCCTGCAGCTCGGCTGCGCCCGCGGCGAGTTCGAAGGACGACAGATTCGAGAACGAGCCGTCCTCGAAGACCGACGAACCGCTCGGATCGTCGGGAAGCTGCGGGGTAGGCCCGCTCGCCGACACATTCGGCTGCGTCGTATCGTCTTGGACCTCACCAAACGGGTCGGTCTCACGCTCGAGCGGCGGCATCGGCCCGGTCGCGTCGCCGATCGGCTGGGTCGGATCGTTCTGAGTCGGATCGTCTGGGGTGTCGGGAAGTTGCTGCTCGAGCTTGAAAAGCCGCAGCTTCGATGCGCCGAGGCGCTCGGCCTTGGCCAGCGTCTGCCTCGCCTGCGCGTGCCGACCGGCCTTGAGCTGCGCTTCGGCCAACAACAACACCGACGGCACGTCGTTGGGCTGCTCGGCGAGCAGCTGGCCGAGCAGGCGGGCGCTCTCTTCGAAGTTGCCGTGCTTTTGGTGCAGCGCAGCCAGACTCTTTCGCAGGTGGGTACTCGGATGGCGCTCACAAGCAGCCGCGAGAAGCGCACACGCGCGGTCGGCGTCGCCCTGGATCTCCAGGTTGCGCGCCGTCGTCAGCACCTGCATTTCTGTGGCGGGCAGCGAGTCGAGCAGATGGTCGTACTCGGCGCCCAGCTTGGAAGGCTGCATAGACCGGGGGGAGGTGGTGAGACTATCCCTTGCGACACTGTTATCGTCCACGGGCAAAGTAGCACATTGGTGGGGTGGGTGCCACCAGCGGCGTGGAGCCTGCGAGACTCGAGTCGTGGGGATTTTTTGACGGGCAGCGATGCTGCGGTAGAGTCTGCGTATCGAGTCGCGCATGGACTGCGCATGCTGAAAGTCTCCAAGGAGGAGCCGATGCCTATCTCAAGAACTCACCGAATCATCCTCGCCCTGTTGGCCGCCGGAACCGTCGGACTCACTGCCTGCGGCGAACCTGTCGAGCCGCTGGGCGACGGAAGCCTGGCGTTGAGCTGGCAGGTCAGCCCGCATGGCTGCCAAGAGGCGGGCGTCGACACGATCAGCGTCCGGCTCGAAAACGCCCACCGAAGCTTCGCCGAGAACTACGCGTGCACCGAGGACGAAGTCATCGTCGAGGGGATCGCCTCGGCGAACTACGAGCTGACGCTTGTGGGCCTCGACGCCGCCGACCGCGAGACGTTCATCTCCGAGCCGCGCGTGGTGACCATCGGCGCCGAGAAGCTCAACGAGACCTCGATGGTGCGCCTGACCGCCAAGCCGGCCACCGCCGAAGTCGCCTGGCGCTTCGAAAACGGCCGCGTCTGCGGCGCTAACGGCGTCTCGCGCATCGAGGTCGCCGTCTACGACCACGCCTTCTACGAGATCAAGCGCCAGCGCTTCTCCTGCGACGCCGGCGTCGGCCTCGTCGCCGGCATCATCGCCGGCGACTACATCGTCGAAGCAGTCGCCGAGGGCGACGACGCCACCTGGCGCGGGGTGTCCGAGACGACGCTCAAGCGTGGTGACCACGCGCTGGTCGACGTGGAGCTCGGGCGCGACTGAGCTTTTCACGCCACGCGCAACACCGTCTTTCCAGCAGCGCCGCCACTCTCCACCGCCTCATGCGCCTGCGCCGCCCGGTCGAGCGGGTACACCGACTCGACGACCGGGCGCACCGCGCCCGCTTCGATGAGGCGAGCGACCTTCGCAAGCTCCTCACCCGACGGTGTCACCCACACATGCTCGAGGCGCTTTTCGCGCCCGAAGAGCTTGGCCGCGGGCCGCACCAGCGGAAACGCAAAGCTCGACAGCGTCGCCACGTTCTGCACGTACACCCCCGCGGGCCCCAACACCCCACAACACTCGCCGAATGACCGATTGGAGACGACGTCGTAGACCACGTCGTACTGCCTCGACTCCTCGCAAAAGTCGGTCTCCCGGTAATCGATGACCCGATCCGCCCCGAGCCCCTCGACGAGTTCGACGTTCCGGGCGCTGCACACCGCGGTGACATGGGCGCCGAGCGCCTTGGCGATCTGCACCGCAAAGCTGCCCACACCTCCCGAAGCCCCGTTGATCAAAATACGCTGCCCCTCCCGAAGCTTCGCACGGTCGACGAGCGCCTGATGCGCCGTCAGCGCCGCCAACGGAACCGCCGCCGCCTCGACGTGCGACAGGTTCTGCGGTTTGCGGCACAAGGTGTCGGCCCGCGTGACCGCGTACTCCGCATAACTCCCGCTCATCGCAAACCCGTTGCACGCGCGCCTGGCGTTGGCGTCGAGCATGCAGAAGACCTCGTCCCCGGGCGCAAACCCCTCGACGTCGGCCCCCACCTTGACGACCCTCCCGGAGACGTCGTTCCCGAGCACCAGCGGAAACCTACGCCGCAACATCAAGCGCAGCTCACCGCTGCGCGTCTTGCAATCGAGCGGATTGACCGACGCCGCCTCCACCGCAATGACCACCTGATTGGCCGCGCATTGCGGCCGTGGCGCGTCTTGGACATATTCGAGGACGTTCGGGGCTCCGTAGCCCCGCATGACAACTGCTTTCATGGTATGACTTCCCGTAAGCATTCGTGTTCGGCCACCTCGCGCACAGCGCGTCAGGCGGCACCATTGGGCGAACCGTGTGGGATAAACGCCGGCAAGAATGCGTCAAGTCGGAAGGGTGGGAAAGTCGCGCGCTCTGATTGAGTCACTCTTCGGCTAGCGCGGAGCGGGGGCTTGCCCCCTTGCTGGGCTAAACAGGACGTAGCCCTCGCCGGTGCAGCCCTTTATGCGGTTTAACCGTGCAAGGCTCGCCTTGGGGTTAGGCGTGTGAATCCTGAACTCGGCTCATTTTGGAGCGCCGCGATTTGGCGAAATCGGTTGTCACGAATAGCCGACGCACCACGTCGGACAATGCAACGCAAACGCCGATTGCCGATCAACACCCCGGGGCAAGCCCGCGGGGCTGCACGGGCGCCCCAAACAACGGGGCGGGCTCCGCGGGCAGCAAGCAGCCGCTCCGCGGTCGTGCTAGAGCCGGTCCAAGCGAGCGCGCGCCGCGCCCCGGCCATTGTTGTTCGTTTGAGCTGAGGCGGAGCCGCGACCGCGCCCGCGCCCGCGACCCCGCCCCGTAGTTTAACCTGCATGGCCTCCGCAGCGCGTATCTCGCTCCGGTCGAGCGCATGCGGCCAACTCGAACCGACGGGCATAATGACCTCATTGCTGTCGAACGGCGGGGCGCGGTCGCGGGCGGGGGCGCGGTCGCGGGTTGAGGCGCCCGCCGCGCTGAGCGCACGCATCATTGCTCCGGGTCGCCCCTTCGTCGTCCCCACATAAATCCAGTTCACCCCGAACATCGCCGGCCTCGCCTCGATATTGGCGAAGCGGCCGGTCGACGCCATTATGCCGATGAACTCGTCGCCGCAGGAGCGGCTGGGACGGCCGGCGCGTCTTCCGCAGTTCCGCAGCGCGACCCCCGCCGAGGGCAACAGTCGTCGTCCTACGGACGACTCCCTCGCCCCCGGCTACAAATTCTGTATCACCCACGAGGGGTTTGAGGCTGTAGGCCCAGCAACGACCACCGGCTCGGCCAGTCGAGTGCATCCTGCAGTTGGCAACAGCCTGGGAATCCCTGCAATGACTACAAGCTCGAACCCCTTGGGGTGATACGGAACGTGTAGCTGCGGGCGAGTGAGGCGACCACCGGAAGCCGAACGTTGCCCGTAGCGGCGGTCGGTGCTCGCAAAGACGGCCATCGAGGGCGCGGCGTCGATCGACAAGGAGGCGGTCTACGGGGCGTGGGGCGAGCCGGTGGAGGTGTCTTCAGTGGCCAAGCCGCGCCACCAGTTTGTGGACTTCGAGCCGGACCGGGCGACCGGGTACTACTACATGGGGGCGAGGGTCTACGACCCGACGTTGAGGCGGTGGTTGTCGCCCGATCCGTTGTTGTGGGCGGTGCCTGGGCTCGAGGAGGGCAATGGGGCTGGGTTGAACCTCTATGCGTACGCGGACAATGATCCGGTTGGGTTGATCGATCCGCAGGGAACAGATCCCCTTCCCTTAGAAGTGGAGATGCCGGGGCCTGGCTGTGCAATGAACGCGCAGTGTCAACGTGCTTCGGATTGGAGTAATGATCACGGACTCGACAAGGCGCTGAATCAAGGCGCGGACACAGTCGAGGATTTGGGAGACGCCGGGGAGATTGGCGCTGCTACGCTGAGAAGCTTCGCCTTCGCATCCAATCCGACCGCCGACAATGCCGAGAAAGCTGGAGTCTCTATTGTTCTGGCCATTATTCCGCTTTCGTTCCTGTTGAAAAAGGCAAAGCATGCGGACGAGGTGGGTGAGGCGGTCGGCGATGTGGTCAATGTGGGGAAGAAGCAGGCGAAGGAGTTCGTCAAGGAGAACGAGAAGAGGATAAACGAGAAGCTTGGTAAAAAGATTGGGCAGGGAAGGTTACCTTTCGAAAAGTCGAAAGAAGGCGTTGAGAAAGCACGAGATGCTGTCCGAGAGACTCTCGAGACTGCCGATGAAACATCAAAGCCTTTCAAGACTCGAGGAGGACACGAGGTTGTCGATGTTTACAGCAAAGAAACCGGGATGACCGTCCGTATCCGCAAGGGCGGAGAGTTTGATACGCTGATTCCCGAGAAGTCCAAGCAGCTTAAATCACAAGACGAATAGCAACATGTGAGACACAACTGATGGGCGATTACGAGACCGACATCGAAGTCCTGCTGGCATTTGAATCGTTGAGTAAGGAGCGGATTGAGCAGGCGTCCAACGTACTTCGGGAGGAGGGGTTTACCAGCAGCCAAGCGCCGTGGATGATGGCGCCGGATTTCGTCAAATTCGGGGACGAGACGACCTTCGCGGAGGCTTGCGCTCAAGGACGATCCGGAAGTGCGCTAGCAGTATATGTTACTCTCGTAGGGCCGCTGAATGGAACTACAGTGAAGTTGACACTTGCCGCCTATCTCGACGACGAAGTCTTGGAGGTGTCGATTAGCGACAAGTATGTCTGTGGAGACACGTGCGACCCAGAGCACGGTCTCATTCTTCTCAAGCGGTTTGCGGAGGTCGGAAAGGCGATTGCGAATGTCCTTGAGCCTGTCATTGCCGTAATGACCTACGAGGAATTGCATCCAGATGACGTTTCACTCGCGCACGGTCCGACAGATATGTGTCACTCGTATCCCGAAGCGAGCCCCTTCACAGTCGTGGAGGTTGAAGCCTTCTGGGCATATTTGGAGAAGCAATGGCGCGGAGGCTTCGACTGGGTGGAGGCTGGAGCGATGGATGCGGACACCGGTCGCAGAAATTGGCTCTTTGAGCCAGGTCCCAAATCAGATGATGAGTAAATCCTACTCGCAATCCGCCGACGATTGCCAAAATGGCCCGTGGCGAGTGCCTTGTAGCTAGACGAGCAGAACGGAGGCTGCCTCGATGCAGCAGTACCAAAGGCGCCTTATTGCTATCGACAGACGAGCCGCGGTTACACGCGCAGGTCCGAGAAGGTCGACTTCGAAGTGCATAGCCTCGCCGGCGGCGGAACCGTGCGAAAAATTCACACCTACGACGGCCTCGACCGGCTCAAGTTCACCGACTTCGACTCGCCGACGGTAAACTTCAACCAGGCGTTCGGCTACTCGTCGACCGGCAATATTTCCTATGTGGGCGACAAGAACGCGCCCGACGAGGATTACGCCTATGGCGACGACAGCATCTCGCAGGCGGTCACCTCGATTGCCTATGCGAACGCCGAGCCGGGCACGCGTACGCTGAGCTACGACCTCGACGGCCAGCTCGTCACGGACGTGCGCCAGTTCTTGCAGACAGGGGAGATCGAAAAGCGCAACATCGCCTACGACGCCACCGGCTGCATGCGTCAAATAGACGTGGTTCGCAAGGGCTCAAACGGCACATTGCTCGAGGACATGACCACCACGCACGTGTGCGGCCAGGGCGGTCGGCGCGTGTTTCGCAGCACGGTCGACTACGTCAACGGCGAGGTCAATCGGGTCATCGACTTTGCCGGGATTGCCGAGATTCGGCCCGACGAGGGGCCGGATCGGGACCAAGACGGCTACCCGGACGGGCTCATCTTCGTGCGCATTCCGGTCAACGGCGCGGTCAGCGTCGAGGACGCGCGCTCGCTCGTCGACGGCAGCCGAATCGAAGAAGAGTCGGGCTATATCCACAGCGACCTGCGCGGGTCGGTGCTTGCCAAGACGGCCATCGAGGGCGCGGCGTCGATCGACAAGGAGGCAGTCTACGGGGCGTGGGGCGAGCCGGTGGAGGTGTCGACGGCGGCCAAGCCGCGCCACCAGTTTGTGGACTTCGAGCCGGACCGGGCGACCGGGTACTATTACATGGGTGCGCGGGTCTACGACCCGACGTTGAGGCGGTGGTTGTCGCCCGATCCGTTGTTGTGGGCGGTGCCTGGGCTGGAGGAGGGCAACGGGGCCGGTCTGAATCTGTATGCGTATGCGGACAATGACCCGGTCGGGTTGATCGATCCGCAAGGCACGGACCCCGGTGCGGTGATTTGGGACGGAGGCGGCGGCTGCATGGCATCTCAGCCAGATTGTGGGCGGGATCCGAATCCGTTCAGCCAGCAAAAGCCACACGAGTTGAGCGATGGCGGAAAGGTGGTTGGAGCAGTGGTGCTGGGGACTCTCTCCTTAGCCACCGACCCAGTTGCCGAAGCTGTGGAAGCTCCTGGGAAAATCGCAAGTGCCGTGGAGTCTGGAGATGGCGTCCAGATAGCATCCGTTGGCGCGATGATTCTCGTCAACATTCTGACCCGTGGCAAAGGCGGAAAAGTCCGTAAGGTCCTTGATGAGGGTGCCGAGGTGGTCGAGGATGTGGCCAAGGCGGGGAAGAAGGCGAAACCCGGAAGCTACCGTCCCGAGCGTGAGATGCCGAAGACAAAACATGGAGAGCACCAAGCTGACACGGATGCTCCACATTCACAGATTGCAACTAAGAGAAGTAAGAGGGGGAAAGGTGACTACACTCAAGCCAAGGAGTGGGGGTACGATGAGGACGGAAATCTCGTGCCCAAGCGACAGATTGATTTTACGGACCACGGCCGTCCCGATAAGCACACGAGTCCTCACCAGCACAAGTACGTCCCAAATGAAACTGGCGGAAGCCCGAAACGGGGTGAGCCCGAGCCATTGGAGGAACCGTGATTGGCATCGAAATATCGGACGAGCGCGAAGGAGTCTTGGTGGTTGAGCTACCGGACCTCTTGGCATGCATCGATGACGGCGAGCAACTTTTCTGGTCGATCCTGTACTTTGAAGCCGTCGGGGATCTCAGTAGGTTTGGCACCAACGTGCTCGAGCTCGAGCGTGCGGCGCGAGAGTCGCCGACGGGTGTAGAAATCGAGTGGGACATGCTTCTTGAGATGGCCGGTGTGTTTCACCAGATTGTAGATATTGTCTTGATCGGGTGCCGTGAGCGACAGCAGATCCGTCAATATCGAGACGATGCCGAAATGTATGATACCTGCCGTCACGTGGTCGAACTCGTCGATACGTCATTCGCGCTCGTGCACTCCCAGGACAAATCCGTCATCGAGTGCCTTCATGATAGGTTTGAGGATGTGAAGTTGCTCGACCACCCGTAGAAGTGGGGCGACAGAGGGCATCGACGGCCAGCTAGTCAGGGACGTGCGCCAGTTCTCGCAGACGGGGGAGAGCGAGACGCGCGGCATCGCTTACGACGACACCGGCTGCATGCGCCAGATCGACGTGGTTCGCGAGGGCGCAAATGGTATGCTGCTCGGGGACATGACCACGACGCACGTGTGCGGCCAGGGCGGCCCGCGTGTGTTTTGAAGCGCGACCTCCGCCCCCGGCTACACGTTCTGTCCCACCCACAAGGGGTTTCAGGTTGTAGGCCAAGCAACGACCGACGGTTCGGCCAGTTTGGTCTGGCCCAAGCGAGCGCCAGCGAGCGCGCGCCGCGTTTTTTGCGGCGCCTCGGTAGCCCCGGGCGACGCGAAGCGAGTCCGGGGGAGGGCGTATCGTGTCATCGAGGCGCACGTTCGAGGAAGTCTTGGCGCTTCATGTCGTCTATTCGGTACGTTTGGGTTGTTGTCGCCCACCCGGGACTCCCTCCGCTACACCCCGGTCGCCCCGGGCTAGCGAGGCCTCGTTGAACGACACTCGGCGCGGCTCCCGATGGTCGCCTTAGGCTCGCAGACCCGCACCAAATGGGCTTCGTTGGGGAATCTCATGCCCTTCCGTCATGCGTCAAATCGACGTGGCTCGCGAGGGCGCAAATGGTGCGTTGCTCAAGGACATGACCACGACGCACGTGTGCGGCCAGGGCGGCCGGCGCGTGTTCCGAAGCACCGTCGACTACATCAATGGCGAGGTCAACCGGGTCATCGACTTTGCCGGGATTGCCGAGATTCGGCCCGATGAGGGCCCAGACGACGACCAGGACGGCTACCCGGACGGGCTCATCTTCGTGCGCATTCCGGTCAACGGCGCGGTCAGCGTCGAGGACGCGCGCTCGCTCGTCGATGGCAGCCGAGTCAAAGAAGAGTCGGGCTATATCCACAGCGACATGCGCGGCTCGGTGCTGGCCAAGACGGCCATCGAGGGCGCGGCGTCGATCGACAAGGAGGCGGTCTACGGGGCGTGGGGCGAGCCGGTGGATGTGTCTTCAGTGGCCAAGCCGCGCCACCAGTTCGTCGACTTCGAGCCGGACCGGGCGACCGGGTACTACTACATGGGGGCGAGGGTCTACGACCCGACGTTGAGGCGGTGGTTGTCGCCCGATCCGTTGTTGTGGGCGATGCCGGAGATTGACTCTGCTGACGGTGGTCAACTCAATCTGTTTGCATACGCAAAGAATAACCCAACGCGATTCACTGACCCGTCTGGGTTTTATGTAAAGCCTAGTAAGCTTCAGGAGTGGAAGGACGGCTTCGTAAAACGTGGGTCCATCGAACTCTTTGGGGGCGGGGGCATCCTCAAGGGACTCAAAATTGCAAGTGCTGCGGGGAAGGGCGCTCGCGCACTCAAGGCCGCGAAGTTGGCAAAGGCAACGTCGCTTCGAAACACAGCACGTTGGCTGCGTGGAAAGCTGACGAAAGCGCAGGTGGAAGCAGCGAAGGATGTGGCGGCAGTCGAGAAGGTGGTCAAAAGTGCTTCTGCAAAGGGGAAGGCGGGAAAACACACTGTGAAGCACGCAAAGGACTTGTCGAAGATAATCAGAGACTCTGAACGAGTAGGGTCAGGGGCTCACGAGGTGCAGGGAGGCTTGGCAGGAGCGGCAAAAACGCAAGCCAAGACTGGATATAAGGCAGGAGGCAAAGACCATATTCAAAAGCTAGATGAGAGCATCGATAGGCTGGATAAGGTGATATACCGAATCAAAAACGCGAAGTCGATTCCAGACAAGCAAAAGAAAAGACTTCTTGAGAAAGCGCAGAAATATCGGGATCGCTATCAAAAGGCGAGAGATTCGATCGACTGATTCCTAGGGTGACCAATGACTGAACTAACAGTGGACCAGCTAGATGAGGTTTCGCTGGATGCGCCAGCGACGTGGATCGATCCGCGTGAGCTCGTTGATTTGGACCTAGAGAAGTGTAGACGGCTCAATTACCAGTATCATGTGGAGGGACGAAGAGAGCTGATTGCCGAAGAGCGGCCCGATGAGTTGGTTGTGAACTACATGGGTCATCACTACATGGCAACGGTCGAGAGCGGCAATCTGTGTCGGTTTGATGCACGAGCATTTGTGGAGGCCACGCTTTATCTAATCTTCGAGGCTTGGTCTTCGGCCGCGGCTTTTCAACTATGCGAGTCGCCGCTACTCGAGTTTCCAGAGACGTGGTGTGTGGTTCGACTCGCACGTCAGAAGTTTCGAGCGGATTGGGCGCCATTTCCCCGAAAACTCATTCGCGAATACATGCTTTGGCTGTTCGAGATCTCCAGTTTGGCGGATATTCACACTCCACGGATGCGGGAGAATCTATCGAGCGAGGATAGAGAGTTTCTCGAAGAGTTATGGCATATGGACATCGCGCTGTAGCGGGGGCCGCCCGGAGGTGACTTGGATGTCAGACCCGCCAAGGGCAACGGTCTTCGTTCTAACGAATACGCCTATGGCGACGACAGCATCTCGCAGGCGGTCACCTCGATTGCGTACGCTGGCTCGGACTCGGGCACACGCACGCTGAGCTGCAACCTCGACGGTCAGCTCGTCACAGACGTGCGCCAGCTCTCGCAGACGGGAGAGAGCGAGACCCGCGGCATCGCCTACGACGCCATCGGCTGCATGCGTCAAATCGACGTAGTTCGCTCGGATGCGAGCGGTACGCTGCTCAAGGACACGACCACGACCCACGTCTGCGGCTAGGGCGGCCGCCGTGTGTTTCGAGGCGCGACCCCCGCCGAGGGCAACGGTCGTCGTCCTACGGACGACTCCCTCGCCCCCGGCTACAAGTTCTGTCTCACCCACGAGGGGTTTGAGGCTGTCGCCCCACCACGAACTTACGGCTTCGCCAGTCGACCCCACCCTACGGACGGCTGTGGATGTGGAGTACCTGCAGTGACTACAAACTCGAACCCCTTGGGGTGTTACGGAACGAGTAGCTGCGGGCGAGCGCGGCGCGGAGCGACGCGCGTTGCCCGTAGCGGCGGTCGGACCACGCAAGCTGGAGCCGGGAGGCTCCAGGGCGGGCCAGAGGCGCCGCGCCCCGACCATGGTGCAATATCTCTAAATGCGGAGCGGGGGCTTGCCCCCAGCGTAGCCCTCGCCGGTGCAGCCCCAAGGCTCGCCTTGGGGTTAGGCGTGCGGGTCCTGAACACCGATCGTCAGTATCGATCGCTCCGGGTCACCCCTTCGTCGTCCCCACATAAATCCAGTTCACCCCGAACATCGCCGGTTTCGCTTCGATATTGGCGAAGCGGCCGGTCGACTCCATCATCGAAATGAACTCGTCGCCGTAGGGGAAGTTGTCGGAGGTGCGTTGCAGGTATTTGTAGGCGTCTTTGTCGCCGCTGACCATGCCGCCGATGGTCGGGATGACGAAGCGGTTGTAGGCCATGTAGAAGGGCTTGAGCAGCGCGGGGGGCTGGCCGAATTCGAGGACGACGAGGCGGCCGCCGGGGCGCAGGACGCGCGTCATCGACTCGAGGGCCTTGATGGGGTCGTCGACGTTGCGGATGCCGTAGGCGATGGAGACGATGTCGAAGCTGTCGTCTTCGAAGCTCAGGTCCTGGGCGTCTTCGACCTGCCAGGTGATGTCGAGGCCTTCGTCTTTGGCCTTGTCGGGGGCGAACGAGAGCATGTCGGGGTTGAAATCGGTGCCCACGACGCGGCCCTCGGGGCCGACGGTCTTCTTGAACAGGATCGTCAGGTCGCCGGTGCCGGCGGCGCAGTCGAGCACGTCCTCGCCGGGCTTGGCGCCCGACATCTTGACGGCCTTGCGGCGCACGCTCTGGTCGGTGCCCAGCGAGATGAAGCGGTTGGCTTTGTCGTAGCGGTCGGCGATCCGCGAGAACATCTGGTTGACTTCGGTCGACATGGTTTTCACTCCGCTGGTGCTGCAAAAAGTTGGTGCTTCGGTCGGAACGGAAGCTTTGGTCAGATCGAACGCCCCGCAGCGCGTGCGATGGGGGCGACGCGCTCCATGAGCTCTTCAAATTGGGTCGGGGTCAGGGCCTGGTCGGCGTCGCACAGGGCGCGCGAGGCGTCCGGGTGGACTTCGACCATCACGCCGTCCAAACCGGCGGCTGCGCCCGCAGCGACGGCGCCGGCGAGCAGGTCGGGGATGCCGATGGCGTGCGACGGGTCGATGATGACCGGCAGGTGGCTGCGTTGCTTGGCCCACATCGCGCCGGCCAGGTCGAGCGTGAAGCGCGTCTCGTCGCCGAAGCTTCGGATGCCGCGCTCGCACAGCAAGATCTGGTCGTTGCCGCCCTTGGCGATGTACTCGGCGGCCTTGAGCCATTCGCTGACCGTGGCGCCGAAGTTTCGCTTGAGCATCACCGGCGTGCGCGTCTGGCCGATGGCCTCGAGCAGCGCGAAGTTCTGCATGTTGCGCGCGCCCACCTGGAAGGCGTCGACGATAGGCTCCATCTCGCCGACCATCTCGGGCGACATCACCTCGGTGACGAACGGCACGCCGTACTCGCGCGAGGCCTGCTGCATGATCGTCAGCCCCGACATGCCCAGTCCCTGGAAGCTGTCGGGCGAGGTGCGCGGCTTGAAGGCGCCGCCGCGAAGGACGCGGGCGCCCAGGCGGCTGACCAGGCGCGCGGCCTCGTCGTACAGCGCGTGCGACTCGACGGCGCAGGGGCCGGCGATGACCACGAACTCGTCGGCGCCAAAGGCGACGTCGCCGATGGAGACGACCGAGCCGTCGGGGCGAACCTCGCGGCCGACCCGCGGGAACTGCGCGTCTGCGCCGGGGGCGCGGCAGTCCGAGGGGGCCTCAGCGTGGGCGATCTTTGCGGTGTTGTCGTGAAGCATAATGCTCTCTCTTCCTTACAACTCACTCGACCGGAGCGTCCCGCAACAACTGGCGGGTCTGCTCGCGGTGAATCTTGCCGCTGTGGGTCTGCGGCAATTCGCTGCAGATAACCCATCGTTGCGGCGTTTTGAAGCCGGCGAGCTCGCTTTTGCAATGCTCGCCGAGTTCTTCGAAAAAGGCGGCCGGCTCGTCGACCGGCTCGCTGGGGACGACCGCCGCGGCGACGACTTCGCCCCATTCGGGGTCGTCGAGCCCTACGACGGCGACGTCGCGCACACCCGAGGCCGCCCGCAGCACCGCCTCGACTTCGCCCGGGTCGACGTTCTCGCCGCCGGTGACGATGAGGTCGGTGAGCCGGTGCTCGATGCGCAAAAAACCATTGCGGTCGATGCGTCCGATATCTCCGGTGCGAAACCAGCCGTCGCGAAAGCGCGCCGTGTTCTCGTCGGGTCGGTTCAAGTAGCCGTCCATGATCATCGGCCCGCGCGCCCAGATGGCGCCGGCCTCGTCGGCATCGCACAGCGTGCCGTCTTCGCGCTCGATGCGAAGCTCGACGCCCTCGAGCGCCGTGCCGGCAGTATCCAAGTGGCCGTCGGCGTGCGGCGAGAGCGTGGCGAGCTGCGAGCTGGCCTCGGTCATGCCGTAGGTCGGAAGCGCCGGGATGCCGCGGCGTCGCGCCTCGCCGAGCAGGCGCGCCTCGATGGGCCCGCCGCCGACGAGCACGGCGCGAAGCTTCGACTCGACCGCACCCTCGCAGGCTTCGAGCAGCCGGTAGACCATCGTCGGCACGAACGACGCCAGCGTGACCGGGCGCTCGGCGAGCACCGCGAGCACGTCGTCGGTCGAAAACCCGTCGAGCAGCTCGAAGGATGTCCCGTAGATGGCGCTCCGCAGCACAATCGCCAACCCTCCGGTATGACATAGCGGCAGGCAGCATAGCCAGTTGTCGTTCTCGCACAGCCCCAGCCGAAGCGCCGAGGCCGAGGCGCTCGACAGGTGATTCTGCACCGTCAGCGGCACTGCCTTGGGCTTGCCGGTCGTGCCGGAGGTAAAGAGCACCGTCATCACGTCGTCCATGGCGACGCGCGCGGCGCGGCAAACCGTGTCTTCGGGGCCGCGAAGCTCGTCGAGCGGCACGGTGCGGACCGTCGTGTCGGGGGCCGCGTCGTTCGGGTCGACGAGAAGCAAGTCGAAGTCCAGCTGCGATAGCTGGAAGTCGAGCTCGGCGTCGGTGGCGCGCGGGTGCAGCGGGACGAGTGTGGCGCCGCGCCAGAACACCGCGTGGGCGCCCAGGACCCAGTCGAGCGAGTTCTGCGCGCGAAGTCCGACCGTCGCGCCGCGCTCGATGCCCATCGCGGCCAAGCCCGCGGCGCGTCTCTGCACTTCGGCGGCGAGCTCGGCGTAGGTGTAGGTTCGGTCGCCGACCGACAGGGCCGGGGCGTCTTTGCGGTCGACGGCGCGTTGTGCGAGCCAGGGCGTCATCATGCGGACCTCCAGTCGGGCTCGAACCCGAGTCCGGAGCCGTGACGAAGCCGCAGGCTGCCGTCGAGGATCGAGTCGGGCGCTTCTGCCAGATCGCTCGCAAACCAGCCGCCGGTGGCCAGCCCGTGCGGCCCGAGCACGTCGGGGTAGGCGGCGGCCAAATGTGCGACCGCGCTTCTGCCGACGGCCGACTCGAGCAGCGTGCTCAGCACCACGCGCACGCCTTTTCGGAGCGCGTCGTCGATGAGCGTGCTCGTCGGCAAGAGCCCGCCGAGGGCTTGCGGCTTGAGCACGACCGCGCCGATTTTGCCCGCGTCGATGAGCTCGTGAGCGTGCGCAGCCGGCACACAGCTCTCGTCGGGAGCGATACAAGCCGCCGTCAAGGCGTCGGCCTCGTCGACAAACGTGTCGAAGTGCTCGGGGGCGACCGGCTGCTCGACGATGTCGATATTCAGCTTCCAAAGGCCTTCCAGGACCTCGCGCGCTTGCTGCGGCGTCCATGCACCGTTGGCGTCGAGGCGAATCATCAGCGTCGGACATGCCTCTCTTACTCGCGCGATGCGCGCGATATCGGTCGCGATGGGAAGCGCGCCGACCTTGAGCTTGACGCAGTTAAAGCCCTCGTCGGCGGCCGCGCGCGCCGCGGCGACCGTCTCGTCGGGCCCCTTGGCGCCGATGGTGGCTTGAACCGACACCGACGCCAGCGGCATGCGGCCGCGCTCGCTGGCCAAGAGCCGGCAGATGGGCGTCTCGCGAAGACGCGCGAGCGCATCCAGCAAGGCGAGCTCGACGCCGAATCGCAGCGAGGGCAACTCGGCGACGGTCGGCAAGACTTCGTCGAGGGCGCGGACCGCGTCGAATTCGACGTCGGTCGGCGCTGCGTCGAGCGTCTCGATGCAATTTGCGAGCGTTTCGTCGGACCACCCGGGGAGCGGCGACACCTCTCCAAACCCCTCCACCAAATGCTCGCCGGCGCGAATCTGAGCGCGCACGAGCAGCAGCGAACGCGTCTCGTAGCGCGCCGAACTCGTCACGAGCGGCTTGGTGAGCTCGAGATCAACCTCGCGATACTCGAGCTTCTGGAGGTGGAAGGGCGTGTTCATAGAACAATCCCCACGGCGTAGAGAATGCCGAATAGCGCCAGCACTTGCGCGGTGCCGGCGAGCACCGGGTTGAGCTCTTTGCCCGTCTTCTTCCACATGTCGACGATGCGCTTGAGGCCCAGCGGAAGGGTCAAAAGCGGCAGCAAAATCCAAGCGTCGGCGCCCAGCGCAGCCCACTGGATGACCGGCACGGCGTAGGCGCCGATGACGGTCAAGGCGTAGTGCCAACGGGTTGCGGGGCGTCCCAGTCGCACGGCCAGCGTGCGTTTTCCGGCGACGCGGTCGGTGTCGACGTCGCGGTAGTTGTTCACGATAAGAATCGCCGTCGACAACAAGCCGATGGGGATCGAGGCGACGAGCGCGGTCGTCGACCACTCGAGCGCCTGCACATAATGCGTCGCGGTGACCGCGATGAGCCCGAAGAAGATGAAGACGAAGACGTCGCCCAGCCCGTTATAACCCAATGGGTAAGGCCCACCGGTGTACGCCAGCCCCGACAAGATCGAGGCGACGCCGATGGCCAGAATCGGCCAGCCGCCCACCCAGATGAGGTAGACGCCCACGAGCGCGGCCGCCGCGAAGGTCACGAACGTGGCGGTCTTGACCGCCGACGGCTCGATGAGCCCCGCCTGGACCACGCGTGTAGGTCCGAGACGATCTTCGTTGTCCGCGCCGCTTTTGGCGTCGAAGTAGTCGTTGGCGAAGTTCGTGCCGATCTGAATCAGGCTCGCGCCCACCAGCGCGGCGAGCGCGGCCGGTGCGGCGAACGTGCCTTCGGCCACGGCGACCGCAGTTCCCACGAGTACGGGGATGACCGCCGCGGCGAGCGTTTTGGGGCGCGACGCGAGCAGCCAGGCCTTCAGCGAGGAGGGTTGGATTGTCTGGGTGGTGGACATGGCAACCTCACTGAACAATGCCGCGAATGCTCTCGTCGATCTTCGCGGCGACTTCACGTCGGGTGGTCTCGCGCAACTCTTTGTCGCCGGCTCGGTCGGTGCGCACGCGCACGAGCTGCGTGCCGGCGCTCGTCATCGAGCGCTCGACCGCGGCGCGAAACTCGCTCCAATCCTTCGGCTCGCTCACCTCGAGGCAGCCCAACGCCGTCCCGTCGAGCGCACGCTCGGGCGGAGTCGTAAAATGTCGCTCGTGGACGCTCCCGAACTTCGCAATCGGCAGATAGTCGAAGATGCCGCCGCCGTCATTATCGACCACGATGATCGTGGCGCCGACGTCCTGTTGAGCGGCGAGCTCGGCGGCCAAGTACAAGCCACTGACGTCGTGTCGCAGCGCGACATCGCCCGTGACGATGACCGTCGGGGCCTCGTTAGCTTGTTCTTTGCGGGCGAGTTGCTTGCGGGCGAGGGCGATGCCCAACCCGGTCGAGTTGATGCCGTCGATGCCGTTGAGCCCGCGGTTGAAGAAGACGTCGACCGAGCTGCGCGCGCCGCACATGAACGTGTCGAGGTTTCGAATCGGCATGCTATTCGACACGAACAGCGCCGAGCCTTCGGGCAACATTGTGCCCAACTCGCGCCACATTCGCGCGGCCGACAAGGCCGGCTCGGCGTCGAGCGTTCGTCGCAGCGTGTCGAGGGCGACCTCTTCGGCGCCGCGATGGGCGGTCAGCCAGGCGCAGGTGGCCTTGTGACCGCCCGCCTCCTCGAAGAGCGCCCGCTCGTCGCACATCAAGTGCAGGCTGACGACGTGGTCGGGATCGGCGAGGTTCTCGGCGCGTCCCACCACGATTTGCTCGGCGTCTTCCAGGCCTCGCACCAGCGACTGCGCCGACCACAACAGCGGCGAGCGTCCCGTGCGGATGACCAGGTCGGGCTTGCCGACGGTCTCGTAAAACCCGCTATCGAACAGAAAATCAGCCGTGCTGATGACGTTGCTATTTCGTCCGGCCCAGTGGCGTAGCCCCGAGGTCGGCTCGGCCGCAATCGGCGCGCCTGTGCGCTCGGCGAAGTCGACAAGGGCCTCGCGGTAGTCGGCCGCGTTCGGGTCGGCGCCTGCGAGAATCAGGGGACGCTCGGCTCGGGCCAACGCGTCGTCGAGGGCGTCGATGGCCGCCAAATCGGGCGCCGGGCGCGCGGTGTGCACGGCGACGAAGGGACGCCCGCCGTCGCGTCCGAACGCGGCGACTGGATCCTCATCGGCGAGCGACGTGGGCACGCTGTCGGGATGGTCCGCAGGCACCTCGATGGGCTCGAGCGGCTTTCGGAACGGAAAATTCAGGTGGACCGGGCCCGCCTGCGGCGAGAGCGCGCGATTGTAGGCCCGGCAGGCCAGCGAGCGCACGTAGCGAAGCTTTTTGGGCGTCGCCTCCGGCTGCGAGACCTGGTGGAACCAGCGCACGTGGTCGCCGTAGAGCTTCAGTTGGTCCATCGCCTGCGACGCGCCGCAATCCTGCAGCTCGGGCGGGCGATCTGCCGTGAGCACGAGCAGCGGGATGCCGGCGCTGGACGCTTCGCACACGGCCGGGAAGAAGTTCGCTGCGGCGGTGCCCGACGTGCACACGAGCGCCACCGGACGCCGCGTCGCCTGGGCGATACCGAGCGCGACGAAGCCGCCGGAGCGCTCGTCGACAATCGAGATGTCGTCGATATCGGGGTGCGCGGCGAATTGGACGACGAGCGGCGTCGAACGCGAGCCCGGCGAGATGCACACCGACCGAAGCCCGCTGCGCGCGAGCTCGTCGACGAGCGCCTTCGCCCACAACGTGTTCGCGTTGGGGGCCAGACGTTCGGCCGAGTTGTGGGCATCGTCGCTCATCGTTACTCCTTCGAAATGGCGTCGAGCAGCGGCGCGAATTTGCTGCGGGTCTCGGTGAGCTCGACGTCGACGTCGCTGTCGGCGGTGATCCCGGCGCCGGCGAAGAGCAGGGCGCTCGCGCCGTCGATGAGGCCGCAGCGAAGGGCGACGTCGAACTGACCGTTGCCCTCGAGGTCCATCGAGCCGAAGGCGCCGGCGTAGAGTCCGCGATCGAAGCCCTCGATCTCTCCGATCAACCGCTTGGCCAGATCGCGCGGCGTGCCGCAGACCGCCGGGGTCGGATGGAGGGCGTCGACGACCTCGGCCAAGCCCACATCTTCTGCAAGCTCGCCCGAAATCTTGGTCATAAGATGCGAGACGTTGGCGAGTCGGTGCGGACGCGGCTCGGGATCGGCGGCGACCGACGAGCACAACGGCTCGAGGGCGTCGACGATCATGTCGAGCACGAAGCGGTGCTCGTCGAGGTCTTTCTGGCTCGACAACAGCGCACGCTCGGCTGCCAAGTCCGGCGCCTGGCCGGCGTCGTTTCTCGACGTGCCCGCGAGCGCCATCGTCTCGACGTGCCCGTCGTTCACACGCGCGAGCGTCTCTGGCGTCGCGCCGGCGAAGACGGGGTAGGGCGACTCGGCGTGCGGCGAGAGCGCGAAGACCGAACAAGAAGGATACGCGTGTGTGAGCCTGCGCAGCACCGTCGTGGTGTCGATGGGCGCGGCGGCTTCGATGTGCGCGCGCCGGGCGAGGACGACCTTCGGAGCGACGCGCTCGTCGGTAACGAGGCCCACCCCCCGGCGAAACTCGTCCTGGTCGAGCCAGCGAACCTCGGGCTCGGTCGCGCTCGGCGACGGGATTTCGACGGTGGAGCGGAACGTCTCTTGCCACGCCGCCCACGTCTCGTCGACGTCGGCCGGCTCGGCCAGGACAACGGCATCGGTCTTGCCATCGCGACAGCGAAGAAGCACCTGCGGGACGTAGAGTTGCCGGCGCGCATACGCGCTCCAGTCGGGGAGGCCGGCGTGTGCTCGCCGGGAATTGGCGACGTCGAAGGCCGTCCACCCGAAGATGCGAAGCTTCGAGGTGTCGCCCGACACGTCGGCGAGCCGCTCGCTCAGGCGCTCGTGGAGCTCGGCCATCGTGGCGTCGTCGGCGTCGTCGGCGACAAACTGCAGCGCCACGCCCAGGCCCAGCACTTCGGTGCCTTGGGAGTTTCGCCGATAAAACGACGACGCCCGGCCAGACGCGCGCCGGTAGAGATCGAGCAAGTCCGTGTGCTCGGTCTCGAAAACCTTGGCGGCGAGCTGGCCGGGGGCCGAAAGCTGTGAGAGCGGACGAGTCATTACATTCGCCGACGCTTGGATATCAGTAATGCCATGGGAACTTCGAGAAGTCCTGCGGGCGCTTCTCGACGAAGGCGTCGCGGCCTTCCTTCGCTTCTTCGGTGCCGTAGCCCAGCCGCGTCGCCTCACCGGCAAAGAGCTGCTGGCCGACCAGCCCGTCGTCGGGCAGGTTGAAGGCATACTTGAGCATGCGCATGGCCGTGGGGCTCTTCGAGTTGATCGTCTCGCCGATTTCGAGGGCGCGCTTTTCGAGCTCGGCGTGAGGGACGACCTCGTTGACCATGCCCATAAGATGCGCCTGCTCGGCGTCGTAGTTCTTGCCCAGGAAAAAGATCTCGCGGGCGAATTTCTGGCCGACCTGACGCGCCAAGAGCGCCGAGCCGTAGCCGGCGTCGTAGCTGGCGACGTCCGGATCGGTCTGCTTGAAGATGGCGTGCTCTTTGCTCGCGATCGTCATGTCGCAGACGACGTGCAGGCTGTGCCCACCGCCGACCGCCCAACCGGGAACGACCGCGACGACGACCTTGGGCATGAAGCGGATCAGCCGCTGGACCTCGAGGATATGCAGGCGGCCGAGCTTGGCCGGATCGGGCGCGCCGTCCTCGCCGTCGTACTTGTAGCCGTCTTTGCCGCGTACCGTCTGGTCGCCGCCAGACGAAAACGCCCAGCCGCCATCTTTGGGCGACGGGCCGTTTCCGGTGATGAGCACGCAGCCCACGTCGGACCACTGACGCGCATGGTTGAGCGCCGTGTACAGCTCGTCGACCGTCTGCGGGCGAAAGGCGTTCCGCGTCTCCGGACGGTTGAAGGCGACACGCACCGTTCCCTGGTCCACCGCGCGGTGGTAGGTGATGTCCTCGAACTCGAAGCCCTTCACGGGCTTCCAGGCAGATTCGTCAAACAGCTCCGAGACCATCATGTCCTCTCTGGTCGGCTAAGGTTTAAGTCTTCACTGTGGTGCAAGTATGTCTTGACGTGTCCACTACCCGGGTCTAGCATTTCTGACGTAAAGTTCAAGGGGTTTTGAACAGCGTGAACACATTATGAACGCATTACGGCAACTGTCTAATCCAGACGCAAAATTCGTCGAGTCGGTCGAGCACCGGCTGCGCACGGCCTTGGCTCCGCAGGCGTCTGGCAACGCCGCCGACCGAATTTTGAGCGAGGCCTCGCAGCACTTGTCCTTGGCGCAAGCCGCCAAGCGGGCGCGGCCCAGGCTCCTTTTGTATTTCGCACGCGCGGTGGGCGCCGACGAGATGAACGCGGCGCTGGTCGACGTGGCCGTGGTCGCCGAGTTGATCCACACCGCCAGCCTCATGCACGACGACGTCATCGACGAGGCCACGGTGCGCCGCGGCCAGCCGAGCGTCAACGCGCAGTGGAGCAATTGCGTGGCCGTCCTCGGCGGCGACGCGATGCTGTGCACCGGCCTGCAGATGCTCGAGCCCTACGGCATGAAGCTGATGCAGCAGGCGCTCGAAGTCGTCGCCCAGATGACTCGCGGGGTCGTCCTGGAGGTGCAGTCGCGCGGCCAGACCGACGTGACCGACGAGACCTGGCGATCGATCGCCGACGGCAAGACCGGCATCCTCTTTGGATGGTGCGGCTGGGCCCCTGCGATGCTCGCCGGCAAACCCGACGTCGCCGAGCGCTTCCACCGCGCAGGCCACCACCTGGGCGTGGCGTTCCAGATCGCCGACGACCTCAAGGACCTGACCGGCGCCGACAAGGGCAAGGATCGCTTCGTCGACATCCGCACCCGCACGCCGGCCTTCCCGCTGGTATGGGCGATGTCGCGCTCCGAGATGGTGCGCGATCGGTTGACTGATCTGTGGACCAGTGACAAGACTCTGAGCGACGAAGAAATCCACGCAGCCGGCGCGCTCGTGCTGGAGTCGGGCGCGCTCGAGGCCACCAAAGAGGCGCTGCGCGTCGAGATCGACGCTGCCCTCGATGCCCTGGGTGAGTATGCCCAGCGCCCCGGCGGCCGCGAGATCGCCGGCTTTGCGATGCACTTGCGCACACTCCTGGAGCCAGAACAGACATGATCGACATCGACGTCGAAGGCTACGAGCCCCTCGAGCTCATCTTCCTGGAAACTCACCTGCCAAAACCCCTGGGTGAGCTCGAGACCCCACCCGACGTCATGTCGCTGTTCGACCTGGAGGCCGACACGCCGCTGTCGGTCGACGACCACGTCAAGACCACCGTGCGCGACGCCTTTCGCCACGGTGGCTTCAAACCCAAAGGCCGCGACAAGCCGGCCGCCGAATTCCTCGTCAAAGCCGTCCAGAAGGGCTGGATCTCACCCGACGAGGGCATCAACCTCGCCGTCGACATCCTCAACGCCGTCAGCTTGCACTCGGGCTTGCCGATCAGCGTCATCGACGCCGACAAGCTCGCCGCGCCGCTTCGTATCGCCATTTGCGAGGAAGAATGTGAGTACGTCTTCAATCCAACCGGGCATACCATCGATGTGACCGGCCTGGTCACCTTATTCGATGCAGAAGGCCCGAGCGGTGGGCCTGTGAAGGACTCGCAGCGCACCAAGACCCACGACAGGACGGAGCGTACGCTGAGCATCGTGTGGGGGACGAGCGAGTTGGAAGGGCGTACGGAGAAGACGGCGGAATGGTATCGCGATTTGCTCGAAGCGAGCGGGGCGCGTGTGGAGATGTGGCGGGATTGAGTCTTGGCACCCCTGCAGGAATTCTGCTATGGGTTCGCAAATTTTAGGTGAGCCCGCGCAGGCCATCGCCTCGCGGATCATCAGTTGTACGTGACTCCCGAGGACATCCCCATGGCATCGAAGTTCAAGAAGACCGGTCTACCGTCGGGCGAGGCGTTGACGTTCGACGACGTGCTCGTTGTTCCCGCCGAAAGTGATGTGTTGCCGGGTCAGGTCGACCTGTCGACGCAGTTGACCACCGACATCGATCTTCGCATCCCGCTTTTGAGCGCGGCGATGGACTCGGTGACCGAGGCCCAGACGGCCATCACGATGGCGCGTGAGGGCGGCATCGGCGTGGTCCACAAGAATATGACGCCCGAGCAGCAGGCGCTCGAGGTGTTGCAGGTCAAAAAGTCGGAGAGCGGGCTGATCCTCGACCCGATCACCGTGCACGCCAACGACCCGCTGAGCGAGGCGCTCGAGTTGATGCGCGCCCACAATATCAGCGGCCTTCCGGTCGTCGAGGGCGACCGGCCCGTGGGCATCCTGACCAACCGCGACGTGCGCTTCGCGCAGGACACCGAGCAGCCGGTCGCCAAGCTGATGACCCGCGACCTGATCACGGCCGAGGAGGGCATCTCGACCGACGAGGCGAAGCGCTTGATGCACCAGAACCGCATCGAGAAGCTTCTCGTCGTCGACGACGACGGCAAGCTGCTCGGCCTGATCACCATCAAAGACATCCAGAAGAAGGACAAATACCCCGGCTCGGTCAAAGACGAGCACGGGCGTCTTTTGGTGGCCGCGGCCATCGGCGTGGGCGGCGACCGCGACGAGCGCGCCGAGGCGCTGGTCGAAGCCGGCGTCGACGTGCTGGTCATCGACACCGCCCACGGCCACTCCAAGATGGTCATCGAGTCGGTCGCCGAGTTCCGCAAGCGCTACCCCTACGTGCAGATTATCGCGGGCAACGTCGCCACCGCCGGCGCCACCGAGGCTCTCATCGAGGCGGGCGTCAACGCCGTCAAGGTGGGCATCGGGCCGGGCAGCATCTGCACCACCCGCATCGTCGCCGGTGTGGGCGTGCCGCAGATCTCGGCGATCATGGAGTGCTCCGAGGTCGCCAAGAAAGCGGGCGTTCCCATCATCGCCGACGGCGGCATCAAGTACTCGGGCGACGTGGTCAAAGCCTTCGTCGCCGGCGCCCAGACGGCCATGATCGGCAGCCTGTTTGCGGGCACCGACGAGGCTCCCGGCGAGCAGATTTTGTACCAGGGCCGCACTTATAAGATGTATCGCGGCATGGGCTCCATCGGCGCCATGAAGAAGGGCTCGAAGGACCGCTACTTCCAGGAAGGCACCAACGACAAGCTCGTCCCCGAGGGGATCGAAGGGCGCGTGCCGTACCGCGGCTCGTTGTCGGCCAATATCTTCCAACTGATGGGTGGGCTGCGAAGCGGCATGGGCTACGCCGGCTGCGGCACTATCGCCGAACTCGGCGAAAAGGCTCAGTTCGTGCGCATTACCAATGCGGGGCTTCGCGAGAGTCATGTGCATGATGTGATCATTACGCAGGAAGCGCCGAATTATAAGCGTGGGTAAATGACGCGTGTCGGCGTGCTGAAGATGTTCTTGGTTCTTGGTTTTTAGTTCTTGGGTCGAATGGATGACCTCTTTTGCTGGAGCAAGAACCAAGAACCAAGAACCAAGAACAGCCACAGAGAATCCCAAACGCTCCAACGGCCACAAAATGTCTGATCTTCAAAACGGTATCTTGATCCTAGACTACGGCAGCCAATACACGCTGCTCATCGCCCGACGCGTCCGCGAGATGGGCGTGTACTGCGAGGTGTGGCCTTGCAACGACGAGCGCGTGGGCGAGTTCGTCGACGCGGGGGAGGCGCCCGGCAAGGGGATTGTGCTGTCGGGCGGCCCCAGCAGCGTGAGCATCGAAGGCGCGCCGAAGCTCGAGGGCGGTTTGCTCGAGCTCGACGTGCCCGTGCTGGGCATCTGCTACGGCATGCAGCTCTTGGCGCACGCCCACGGCGGAAAGGTCGAGCCCGCCGAGGTCGGCGAGTACGGGCGCACCACCATCGAGATCGACGAGCCGGTCGGCCTGTTCCACGGGTTCGACAAGGGCACCGAGCTCGACGTGTGGATGAGCCACGGCGACTCGGTCGTCGAGGCGCCCGAGGGCTTCGAGCGCGTCGCGTCGACCCACAACGGCCTTCTGGCCGCGATGGCCGACACCGAGCGCAACTTCTACGGGCTGCAATTCCACCCGGAGGTCTCGCACACCGAAGAGGGCGAGACGCTGCTCGAGAACTTCGCGTACCACGTGTGCGGCTGCACCGATGACTGGAATATGTCGAATTTCCTCGACACCCACATCGCCCAGATCCGCGAGCAGGTCGGCGAGGACGAGCAGGTCATCTGCGGGCTGTCGGGAGGCGTCGACTCCTCGGTCGTCGCCGCGATGCTGCACAAGGCGATCGGCGACCGGCTCACCTGCGTGTACGTCGACAACGGCCTGATGCGCCACAAGGAGACCGAGAAGGTCCGCACGGTCTTCGAGGACCACTTCGGCATCGACCTGCGCGTCGTCCACGCCCAAGACCGCTTCCTCGATGAACTCGCCGGGGTCGACGACCCCGAGGAGAAGCGAAAGATCATCGGCCGCGTCTTCATCGACGTGTTCGAGGAGGTCGCCAAGGAGATCCCCAACGTCAAATATCTGGCGCAGGGCACCCTGTACCCGGACGTCATCGAGTCGGTCAGCGTGCGCGGGCCGTCGGCGACGATCAAGAGCCACCACAACGTGGGCGGCTTGCCCGAGCGGTTGAACTTCGAGCTCATCGAGCCGCTTCGCGAGCTGTTCAAAGACGAAGTGCGCGTGCTCGGCCGCACGCTGGGCCTTCCGGCCGACATGGTCGACCGCCACCCGTTCCCGGGCCCGGGCCTGGCCGTGCGCATCCTGGGCGACATCACCCCCGAGCGCCTCGAAGTCGTGCGCGCCGCCGACCATATCTTCATCGAGGGCCTGCGCCGCGAAGGGCACTACCACAACGTGTGGCAGGCCTTCGCCGTGTTGCTGCCCGTGCGCACCGTCGGCGTCATGGGCGACCAGCGCACCTACGACCAGGTCATCGCCCTGCGCGCGGTGACCAGCCGCGACGGCATGACTGCCGACCGATCGCACCTACCGATGGATTTTCTGGGCCGCATGAGCGACCAGATCATCAACGGAGTCAAAGGGGTCAACCGCGTCGTCTACGACGTGTCGAGCAAGCCGCCGGCGACGATCGAGTGGGAGTGATGGCGCGCGGAAAGCGCCGGAAAGTTTAGCCCTGCGTCCACATCTGTTGTGGGCGTGGGGCTTTGCTTTTTTGGCCCCCTTGCCTTGGCCTCCAAGCCTGATGTCCGCCTCGCGTCGACCATTTCCCAGCCTCCAAGTCTGATGTCCGCTTCGTGTCGACCATTTTCCAGCCTCCAAGCGTGATGTCCGGCATGCAACGGACTTTCCCGAACCTCCAGCGTCGATGCCCGACGGAAGGAGGCGCCGGAGAAACGTACACAGGCGCTTTTCGGCAAAAATACGCGAGTGCGAACGTAGCGGCACCGATACCCGACCGAAAGAGGTGCTGGAGCAACGTACGAGGCCGATCTCCGGCGGAAGGAGGCGTTGGAGAAACGTACAAGGCTGATCTCCGACGGAAAGAGGCGTTGGAGGAACGTACGAGGTCGATGACCAACACACATCCGAGAGTGCGAACTCGGCGGAGCGATTGTCCGGCGGAAAGAGGCGTTGGAGAAACGTACGGAGCTGATGTCCGGCGGAAGGAGGCGTTGGAGAAACGTACGGAGCCGATCTCCGACGGAAGGAGTTGATGGGAACGGGCAATCGGAGTCGAATGAGTACACACGCGTGGCGAAATGGCATAATGGTGCGTCTACCGACAAAATTTGCCGGCATGGGCGCTGCGTGTTTGCTTGTGATTGTGATCGACTAACGGGCTAGGCCCGTCCCGTTTTTAAGCCACCTCGGATAGGTCACACGCTGGGCGCATGCCCACCCCGACGCCACGACCTACTAGCTACGACGACGCCGCTGCGGCACTCCCATGGCACAGGCTCATCTTCACGCCACATCTGAACTTCGACGCATCAACAAACCCGCACCGGGCAAATCCGACAACTGCGTTTCGCCACGAGGACGAAACTGCCGGCTCGGCCTCCGCCGAGCGCGTCGAAGAAGTACCGTCCAACTTCTCCTCGTAGATACGCTCGCTACGAAAGCTCTGTTTTGCGGACCGGGAAACCGTTCCGCCGCAGGCTGTGCCCTCCGGCTCAGCCACCAGCTGGTGGGTTAAACCTGACTTCGACCCACCCGCCCGTTTTAAATTTGTGGGGAAATTCGTGGCCACGATACATCCACCCCTCATTACGGTTTTCGGCAAAAACGCAAAATCGTTGCGTACTTTTTTGCGTGATCGGCGCCTGGCGGGGTGCAGGGGCCGGATTTTTCTGGTGTGCGCTGATGGGTTTTGTGGACGGGCCTCCCCAGAATGGGCCTTGTGCCCTGCGCGAGCCTGTCGGTACAGTAGGGCCATCGCTGTAGACATTTGACCGCGCACTGACGCAAGGGTGCTGCCCACGAATGGGCCACGCCTTTGCATGTCCATTCACCTATGGGGTTGGAGATGGCCAAAGTAAGTGTTCTCGTAGATAACCGCACCGATACCGCCGGAGCTGTGCTCGCGGCGAGTCGTGTGCATGGTGCAGCAGCGGCTGCGGACGTGGCAAATCAATTCGCCCATGTCGATGAACAGATGATTCGGGCGTTGTTGATGTCGCTCGAGGAGTTATTGGAGGGCGTGACCGCCAAGATGCGCGAGTCGGAGGTGAGTTACGCCGGTGAGCGGGGCGAGACGTCTCGTCTGCGCGAGGAGCGCGACGAGTTGCACGCCGAGTTGAGCGATGTCTATTTGCAGGTACGAAGCCTGGTCGAAGGCAGCGCCGGCTCCCGAGCGACGGCCGACTTCGGCATCGACGGCGGCATGCCGCATACTTTCAAAGCGCTGGTGGAGACGAGCCACAACGCCGTCGAGCGCCTTCGTACCGCCCAGAACGTGGGGCGGGGGCCGTTGGGCGTGCTCTTCGACGCCGACAAGTTCGCCGACGCCCTCGAAGGGCCGATGACCAGCGCGCGAGCCGTACTCGAGCGCATGCGCTCCGAGGCTCGTGAAGACGAACTCGCTATGCTTGAGCGTGACCAGACGGTCGAGGAATGGGAACGCGTCTACCGCGGCGTCGCGCTCATTCTGCAGGGTTTCTTTACGATCGCCGGCCGCCCCGAGCTCGCCGAGCGCGTGCGTCCGACGGAGCGCCGCGCGACCGGGCGCGACGTCCAGCCGGATGGTGGCGGTGACCCGCAGCCTGAGCCGGTGGTCGAGCCAGATCCGGTCGAGCCGGAGCCGGCGGCCGACGAGGCGTAAGCCGAGCCGAATAGCCAAGACGGCACGACCGGTTGAAGCAACCATAAAAGCACAGCGATAGATGCAACCCGGAGCGCGCGGCTCCGGGTTTTTTGTTGTCTTTCCGTCTGTGTTTGTTTCGTAAAGGCGAAATGGTACGCTTCGTGAGCACCCAAAAACACTTGAAGTGAGACGTCGATGAGAGCGAAGGATCGAGTTCGTAGGGGATTATTCGCGTTGGCCTTGTTGCTCCTCGTGGCGCTGCCGAGCGCGGCGAGTGCCCAGACGGTTGATTTGACGCCGTCGGACGGCACCCCGAGCAACGACACCCTCTATTGGTCGGTGCGCGGCTACCAGTTCACGGTCACTCAGGAGGTGAGCATCGAGGCCGCCGAGTGGTTCGTCGATGTCCCCAACGGCGGGTCGGTGGCCGCGCGTCTGTACGATGCGTCGGGCAATCAGTTGGCCGCCGGGACGGTGTCGGCCGGCGACGGCACCGAGAAGTGGCACATCTCGCAGCTCAGCTACACGCTGCAGGCCAACACCACCTACACGGTCGCGTTTTATTGCGACTCAGTCTCCACCACCTACTTCGATTACCAACATAACCCCACCCAGCCGTTCAGTGCGGGCAACGGGCTGTTCACCAATATCTATAACCGCTCGGCGAATAGCTCGACGGCGGACACCTACCCCGACTATCAGGGCAACACGTGGGCGCCGATGATTCGGTTGGTGCTCGGCGACGACACCGACGGCGACGGCATTTTCGACACCTCGGACAACTGCCCGACGGTCGCCAATGCGTCCCAACTCGACACCGACGGCGACGGGGCGGGCGATGCGTGCGACGACGATGACGACGGGGACACCGTCGCCGATACCGCCGACAACTGCCCGCTGACAGCCAATACGAACCAGACGGATACCGACGGCGACGGCGCAGGTGACGTGTGTGACGACGATGACGACGGCGACGCGGTCGCCGATACCGCCGACAACTGCCCGCTTGCGGCCAACGCGAACCAGACGGACACCGACGGTGACGGGATCGGCGACGCCTGCGACGACGATGACGACGGCGACACGATCGCCGACACCGCCGACAACTGCCCGATGACGGCGAATACGAACCAGACGGATACCGACGGCGACGACGCAGGTGACGTGTGTGACGACGATGACGACGGCGACACCGTCGCCGACACGGCCGACAATTGCCCGATGACGGCGAATACCAATCAGACGGACACCGACGGTGATGGGGCAGGCGATGAGTGCGACGACGATGACGATGGCGATACGATCGCCGACACGGCCGACAATTGCCCGGGTGTGCCCAACGCGAACCAGGAGGATCTTGACGGCGACGGCGCGGGCGACGTCTGTGACGATGATGACGACGGCGACACGGTCGCCGACACCGCGGACAACTGCCCGATGACCGCGAACACGGACCAGACGGACACCGATGGTGACGGGGACGGCGACGCATGTGACGGTGACGACGACGAAGACGGGGTGGTCGACACGCTCGACAACTGCCCGACGACGCCGAACGCCGCGCAGACCGACACAGATGGAGACGACGCAGGCGATGCGTGCGACGACGATGACGATGGAGATACGGTCGCTGACACCGCCGATAATTGCCCGCTCGTGGCCAACATCGACCAGGCGGACAACGACGGCGACGGCGCGGGCGACGCTTGCGACGCCGACGACGACAACGACACTTTCGCCGACACGCTCGACAACTGCCCGGGCGTGCCCAACGACACGCAGGTCGACACCGATGGCGACGGGCAGGGCGATGCGTGCGACGAGGACGACGATGACGATGGAGTCCTCGACGTCGACGACAATTGTGCGACCGAGCCCAACGACACCCAGGCTGACGCCGACGGCGATGGGACGGGCGATGTGTGCGACGACGATGACGACGGCGACACGATCGCCGACACCGCCGACAACTGCCCGCTGGTCGCCAACACCGACCAGACCGACACCGACAACGACGGCACGGGTGACGCATGCGAGGACGACACCGACGGCGACGGCATCGGCGACGATGGCGACGCATCGGGCACCGCGGGCGACAACGCCTGCGCCGACGCGGTCGTGACCGACTGCGACGACAACTGCCCCGGGATCGCCAACCCCGACCAGTTCGACGCCGACGGCGACGGCATGGGTGACGCGTGCGACGACGATGACGACGGGGATACCGTCGCCGACACCGTCGACAATTGCCCGCAGACGCCCAATACCGACCAGGCTGACGGCGACGCCGACGACATCGGCGATGCCTGTGACGACGTCGACGACTCGCCGGCCCAGCTCGGCACGGGCTCGGCGGCCGACTCGGGTTGTGGGTGCAGCAGCACGCAGGGGCCGTCGAACGCGGCGCTCGCGCTGCTCGTGCTCTTGGGCCTCGTCGGCCTGCGGCGCCGACGCCGATAGAGGGCGTGCAGGCGGCGTGGATTCGTCGCGAAATATCCACGCCGCCGGACCTCGTTCCCTCCATGGATTCTACGACCGCCCTCGGTTTTCGGGGGCGGTTCTTTTTGGCCAGCCGGCCGATTTTGTTCTAAGCTGGGCCGCGAGTCTTAACTGGAGGTTTGATGATGTCTAGCAGCACGCTTCGTTCGACAATTTCGGCTCTTGTGATGATGCTGATCGCCGGCCTGGCGATCCCGAGCGCCGTGGCGCAATCCCCGGGCCCCAAAGATACGCCGGCGACCGCCCGAGACGTGCTGCTTCTGATCACCGAGGAGGTCGCGCTCGAAGAGGGCGCGTCGACCACGGTGCGCTACTGGTGGGTCCAGCCCGACCAGCCCAAGTGGACCGAGTCGGACGCTATCTTGCGCAACGCGCTCACCCAGAGCGGCGTCGACCTCGTGGGCCTGTCGAGCAAGGTGCGCATCTCGAAGATCTACCGCACTCCCAACCTGTCGCTGGCGAACGCCGCCACGCTCGGCTCGCTCGTGGGCGCCAAACGCGTGCTCGTGGGCAATATCACCTACGAGCGCAAAAAGGGCATCGGGGCGCTGGGGCTCGAGCGAGTGGCCGCCACGGCCGACGTGAGCCTTGTGTCGGCAGAGTCCGGGGAGACGAGCGCGTTGAGTCGGTTTACCGTCGAGCGTGAAGGCTTTTCGGCCAGCGCCGACGAAGCGCTCGCCCAGGCGCGACAGGAGAGCACCGATGCGCTCGCCGCGCTGGTGTCGAATACCTTGATGCGCGGCCCCGGTCCGGTGGGCGTGCAGGCCGAAGAGAAGTTCATCGGCCTGCGCAACGCCGAGAACGCCCTGGTGCTCCAGAAGGTGAAGAATTTCCTCGAGGGGCTCGACCAGGTCGAGTCGGTCGGGGTGCGCTGGGCCTCCGAGGGCGTGGTCGCGCTCGAGGTCAACCCGGGCAAAAAGGACGCCGAGGACATCATCGAGTACGCCATTCGCGCCCTGAAGAATCAGTCGTTCGAGGAGTTCACGCTGGCCGCGCGCGGCACGCCGAGCGCCGAAGGCCTCGCCGAATTCAGCGTGAGCGCCGGCGATCAGGGCCAATTCTAAGAAGGCCAAATGAGAAGCGTCGCGCGTCTAGCGACGGGCGCCGTGAATGATGATTGTTGAATGTTGTGAGGGAGCAGTATGGCGGACACCGTCGATGTCGAGCGAACCGAGGAGCCCAACGGCGACGAGGACAATCACCGTCAGATGAGCCCCGCGGTGCAGTGGACGCACTACAGCCGGTACCTGTACCTGCTCTCGAAGCTGCTCTTCTTCGGCATCCTCCTTTATATCGGTTGGTGGCTGCTCGATTCGCTGAGCGCCGTCCTCTTCCCCATCTTCGTCAGCTTGCTCATCGCCTATCTGCTCGACCCGGGCATCGACTGGCTCGAGGAGCGCGGGGTAGGGCGCACGCCGGGCATTCTGGTCTTCTTGTTCGTGGGAATCTTGGGGATCGTCGGGATCATCTTGTTTTTGTATCCCACCATCGCCCGCCAGATCGGCAATATCGCCCAGCGGGTGCCCGAGCTGCTCGACTTGCTGCAGAACAAGGCCATCCCGTGGGTCGAGGAGACCTTCCAGTACGAGGTCCCCTCGACCTTCGAGGCGGCCTTCGAGGAGTACGGCGAGGAGGCCAAGGCGGCCGCGCCCGACGTGCTCGAGCGCGTCGGCCAGTGGCTGTCGGGCCTGGCGACGCGAACCGGTGCGCTGGTCGTCAGCCTGCTCAACCTGATCATGATCCCCATCTTCACGTTCTACTTTTTGCGTGATTTCGACGCGATGAAGTCGAAGACGCGTACCTTGCTGCCCGCCCACCGACGCAAGTTTCTGCTGGGCCGCCTGGCCCTGATGGACGACGTGGTCGGCGAGTGGTTCCGCGGCCAAATCCAAGTCGCGGCCATCCTGGGCGTGCTCTACGCCATCGGGCTGGCCATCGTCTTCGGCGCCGTCGGCATCGACGTGACCAGCGGCATCGCCATCGGCATCGTGATGGGCATCCTCAATATCATCCCGTATTTCGGGGTGCTCATCGGGGTGATCCTCACCGCATTGGTCGTGATTCTGGAGTGGTCGGGCTTTGGCGCCATCATCGGCGTGACGCTCGTCTTTACAGTCGTCCAGTTGCTCGAGGGCTACGTGATCACGCCCAAAATCGTCGGCGAAAAGGTCGGCTTGAGCCCGGTGGCCGTCATCATCGTGTTGCTCTTGGGCGGCGAGTTGGCCGGACTTCTGGGGATTTTGCTTGCGATTCCGATCGCAGGCGCCGTCAAAGTCATCTTGCCCGATTTGATCGATTATTACCGAACGACGCCGTTTTATACCGGCGCGAATGTGCGTCCGGCGTATGCGGGGGCGATTGAGACGGGGACGGGGACGGAGACGGGGACGGACACGGAGACGGGAACGGACACGAACACGGACACGAACACGGATACGAACACGAGCACGGAGACGGACACGAACACGAACACGGACACGAACACGGACACGGAGACGGATACGGAGACGGAGACGGACACGGGGACGGCGACGGACACGGATACTGAGACTGAGACTGAGCCGAAGAAGGACGACGACAAGGAGTGAATTAGCGTTTGTTTCTCAGAGTATGCGGACGCCATTTGTCAGCGATGGTACATGGCGAGTAGACTATTGGAGAGTGAACCGTATTTAGCCTCCCGGCGAGTCGACACGAGTATATGGCGGGCGATCTGAAGGACACGACATTTCAAGCGCTGCGAGACCGGCTTCGAGCCGTCATCACCTCCGAATTCGAGCAGATGGCTCCGTCCGACGTGGCCAGCGTCTTGGAGAGCCTTGCGGCCGAGTTGGGGAACGAGGACATCGAGGACATCGCGGAAGCGTCCTCCTCACAGGTGGAGTCCTCGTCGCACACGTCTGCCGCTCTGGAAGAACAGCCCGTGAGCGTGAAGCGGGGCGGCTGGACTGAGAGTCTGACGAGCCGCCTTTCCCAACCAGCCGTTCCCTCACAAACAAGCAGAAGTGGCGGATTGCGCCAGGTTGTGCTGCGCGCCGAGACGCCCGACGCGGTCGCCGCGCTGCTCTACCAGGCGGTGGAAGTGGGCGCGATCTTTGTCGCCTTCGCCGACGCCCCCAAGCTCAACGACCTGATCAACGTCGAGCTCGAGTTTCCCGAGTCGCAGTTCGCCGTCGAAACCCAGGGCCGAGTGGTCCACACCTCGTCGGCGGGCACCGCGGTCGAGGTGTCGCAGCTCGACCGCGAGGATCGGGCCGCGCTCGAAGCCATCTACGAAGACCATCGTGAACACCTCGACAAGAGCCGGGCTCCCGGCGCGGTCGAACCCTCCGAAGAGTCGTACGCCGACACGCGTGAGGTCGAGCTATCGGAGACTTCCGAGGACTCCGATGTGTCGAGTCCCAAAAACGTCTCCGTGCGCCGCACCCTGCAGGGGCCGCCGCCGGTGCGCATGGCGAGTATTTCGAGCTCGACGGTCGACACCGAGGAATCCAAAGACAACGCGTTCGAACGTCACAAACGTCCGAGCACGAGCGTCGTGCTCGGCGCGCTGAGCCCGCAGAGCCGGCGCGGTGATTTTTCGGTGCGCCGCTCGGTCGAGCTGACCGACCCCGACCTTCGCGTGCTCACCTCCACGCAGCGCGCGCTGCGTGATGATCCGTGGGCGGGAAAGACCTTCGGGCCCGAAGCGTCGTGGATCGAGCCGGCGTCCGACCCGGACCGCGTCGAGACGCTGGCCGAAGAGCGCATCATCGACGTGCTTTTGCAGCTGTCGGGCAGCGGATTCACCGGTCTGCTCGAGATCGAGGGCGACAACGTCAAGCGTCAGGTCTACTTCGACGGCGGACTGACCGTCGAGATGACTCGCAAGCCGCGCACGCCCCGCGAAGAACTCGGGCCGATGCTGCACATGGCCGATCGCATCGACGAACAGCAGTTGGGCATGGCGGCGGCTCACGCGGACGAGAACGACACGACGTTCGAGCGAAGCCTGCTCGAGCTCGAGATTCTCGACCACGACCGCATCCGTCACGCCATCGCCGGTCGCATCACCTACCTGTTGCGACAAACATGCGAGGTCAAAGACGGCGAAGTGCGCGTCTACGACAGCGACTCACTGCCGGCGGGCTACTTGCCGGCGCCGCCGCTTCGCGTCCACGTGCCCGTCGAGCGGATCATCTTCAAGCGTCTCTTCGAGCGCCTCAAGCTTCTGGAGACCGACGAGCGCGACGTGCTCGTCGCCGAGCAACTCGACACCTACCCGGAAGTCGCCCCCGGCGAGCGCGACCGCCTCGAGCGCGCCGTCCTCGCCGAGGAGCATTCGCGTCTGGTCGACCGCATCGTCTCGGGGCGGCGTCGGCTGCGCGAGGTCTTTACCGAGAGCAACCTGTCGCCCGCCGAGACCTTCGCGGTGGTCTACGCGCTGCACCGCATGGGCGTGTTGCGCTTCGATACGTCGTTGCACCAGACCATCGTGCGTGAGCGCTTCCGCGAGAACGTCACCGTCAAATACTTGAGCGTGCATAAGGCGAGCTACTTCGAGGTGCTCAACGTGCACTGGTCGAGCTACGACGAGGTCGTCGAGAAGGCCTACAAGGAGCTCATCGAGCAGTTCGACCCGGCCAGCGTGCCCGAGGCGATGGAGCCCGAGGTTCACCAACGCGTGCGTGAAATCCGCGACCGCATCGAGTCGGCCTACCAGGTGCTGGCCGAGCGCGAGCAACGCCACGGCTACCGCAAGCGGATCATGCCCGAGTACAAACTCGCCCACGCGATCCCACTTTTCATGAAGCAAGCGGAGCTGGCCGAGCGGCGCTCCCACTGGTCCGAGGCGCTCGATTCGCTGCGCCGCGTGCTCGAGATCGAGCCGGACAACGACAAGGCCCAGCTGCGCTACGCGCGCATCCAAGATCTGCAGGACGGCCGCCTGTCGGCCAACCCCGCGGAATCTAGCTTCTAATTCACCAGGACATCTCTCTTACCAGGGCATCTGCGTCATGGAACGACTTCGTCTGCTCAGTGAGCTGTGCTTTCGGAACGACTCCAAGATTCTGTTCTGGGTCTTCGACGGTATCGGCGGCGTGCCGCACCCGGACACCGGCAAGACCGAGCTCGAGACGGCGCAGATTCCCAACCTGGATGCGTTCGCTAGGCGAGCCTCCTGTGGCGGCCTCGAAGCGCATGGCGCCGGCGTCGCGCCCGGCAGCGGGCCAGGGCACTTGTCGCTCTTTGGCTACCCGCTCGAGCATTTCGACCTGCCGCGCGGCGTCCTCGAGGTGCTCGGCGCGCAGCAGTGCTACCACAACGGAAAGCCGTGCGATGACTTCGCGCTCCAGCCCACCGACTTGGCGATGCGCGGCAATTACGCCACGCTCGAGCGAATTGGCGACCGTCTGGTCATCGGCGACCGTCGCGCCAACAATATCGCGACCGAGTCGAGCGACGAGGTCTCGCGCGCGCTCAGCGCCGGCATCGACCTCGACGGCTACGATGTCTACATCTTTCCGGGCAAACAGCACCGATTCGCGGCGGTGATTCGCGGCGCCGACTTGCGCAGCGGGCTGACCGACGCCGACCCGCAACGCTCGGGGCTCTCGCCGCGGGCGGTCGAGGCCGAGCGACCCGAGGCGCAGCATGCCGCCGACCTGGTCAACGAATTCGTTCGGCAGGCGACCGAGGTGCTCGAGGCCGAACCCGAGGCCAACACCGTGCTGCTGCGCGGCATCGGCACGCCGCCGTCGGTGCCGAGTCTGCAGGAGTTGTACGGCATCAAGTGTGCGGCGATCGCCACCTACCCGATGTACCGCGGCATCGCGCGTCTGCTCGGGATGGATGTGCTCGACGTGCCGAGCATGTCCCACGAGGATCAGGTCAAAACCCTCGAGGAGAACTTCAACAAGCACGACTTCTTCTACCTTCACATCAAAGAGACCGACAGCGTGGCCCACAAAGGCGACTTCGACGCCAAGGTACGCATCTTCGAGGAGTGCGACGCGCTGTTCGCGCGTGCGCTCGAGCTCGACTTCGACGTGGTGGTGGTCACCGGAGACCACTGCACTCCGAGCGTGCTGGGAGACCACTCGTGGCATCCGATTCCCACCGCGTTGTGGTCGAAGACCGTGCTGTCGGGGCAGGCGAGCGCGCTGACCGAGCGCGAATGCCTGAAGGGCATGCTGGGGCGCCGCGCATCACGCGACATCTTGCCGCTGGCGCTCGCCGAGGCAGGACGCCTCAAGAAATTTGGGGCTTGAGATTTCACCACGGGGACACGGGGAGCACAGAGAATAGCCCATATTCTCTGTGCTCCCCGTGTCCACCGTGGTGAATCAAAGGTTCAGAGGGGCGAGACGAAGGTACTCAGGCTGTTCTTGCGCTTGAGGTCACCCTGGAAGGAGCGGGCCTCGTCCATCGACTGGAACTTGCCGACGCGCACGCGGTAGAACTTGCCTTTGCCGGGGATGGCGGCCGAGACGAGGTGGGGCTCGAGGCCCATCTTGCGCAGGCGATCCATGTGAGCCTTGGCGCTCTCCATTTCGGGGTGCGCGGCGACCTGCAGCGTGTAGCGGGCAGCGGCTTGCTCGGCCTTCTTCGGGGCTTCTGCGGCCGGCTCGGCTTTCTGTTCCGGCTTGGGAGCGGGCTCTTTTGCTTTCGGCTCGGCTTTCTTGTCAGGCTTGGGGGCCGGCTTTTTGGCTTTCGGGGCGGGCTTCTCGGCTTTCTTTCGCGTCGAAGAGAGCGCCACCTCGTCCTTGCGGGTGAGCCCGTCGAAGAAAGCAAAAGTCGGCTCTTCGTCCTCTTGCTCCTCGGCCTTGTCACCGTCTTTACCGTTTGTGCCGTCTTCGTCGGTCGGCTCGGCCACCTGATCGGTGACCGAGACGAGCGGGGCGAGGTTTTCGCGTCGCACCAGGCGCTCGCCGGTGATGAGTCCGGCGCTGAAGACGATGGCGATGAGCACCGTCCAGCCCAACAGACGCTTGAACTTTCCGCCTCCGCTGTTGCTGGCTTTCTTTCGGCTGGTTCTTTTTCGACTCATGGGGCTTGTATGCGCTGTAACCGAAGAAACGTGGGTTGCGTTGCTTATCCTACATCCGCCGTGCGGGTAAGGGGTAACCTACCACGGCGCGATAATGCCACAAGAAATTTCCCTTTTTGATTTGAGCTAGCGGGTCGGGAATAAACGGAAACGAGCGTGCTGAGAGTCTATTGAGACGCTATTCGGCGGTGCGGCGGCGCTCGTCGAGCCCGTACATGACCAGCGGCGGTGCGTCGGCGTCGATGGCCACGACGTCGCCGATGGAGAACGGGTAGCTGATATGGGGCCCGTCAACGAAGATGCGCCCGTCGTGCATCTTCGATATCACCTCGAAGCGCTCGCCGAGGGGGCGAATCCCCTTGAGGAAGTGGTAGGTATGCGAGCGCATGGGGTAGGGCTCTCGCACCAAGAATTGCAGCCGCTTGCTGTCCAGCGGCAGCACGTAGCCGCCTGCCGAGCGAATCGCGGCGGTCGAGCCGGCCGGCGTCGACACCCAGATGCCGCTGGAGCGCTGCTCTTCGGGCTCGTTCTCGTCGACCGTCAGCAAATAATGAGAGACGGCGGCGGGATTCGAGTGGCTGATGAGCACATCGTTGAGCACCGGCACGCTCGACGTTTCGTTGTTGATGGTCGTGTGGAATCGGCGCAACTCGAAGGGCTCCCAGCGCGCTTCGATGGTGCGCGAGAGCAGCTCCGGGAAATCGTCGGCGGTGCCGGCGCAAAAGTAGCCGATGCTCGACTCGGGGTCGGAGTTGATCGCCAGCAGCGGGGTGTGGGTGATGCGGTGCGACAGGTCGAGCACGGTGCCGTCGCCGCCGACGGTGACAACCAGGTCGTAGCCGGACGTTTCGACGACGTCGCCGCGAAAGCACTTGTCGAACCGGATGCCGCACGAGCTGAGGTGCTCGCTGATATTGTCGAGGCTTCGGGTGTGCGCTTCGTGGGAGCGCTTGAGCCGGCGCACGCTGATGTCGTCCTCGGAGATGAGCCGAGCGACCGACTCGTCATGCTCCTCGAGCACGAGCTTCTCGTAGGCGCTCTTTTTGTGCGCGACCAAGATGTGCGGATTGCTATTCAATGAAGCCGCTCCGAGGTGTCGACGGGCATATCACTCTTATGGGTATAAGCCCGCGATAGCATTGTCGCAAGTCATCCATCGCTCGAAGATAAGCTGCCGCGGGTGATGACAGGCGCGCTGAGTGCACGGATGGTCGGGAAGCTCGCGTACGGGCGAGTTCATGAGGGGGTGGAAAAGTCCGCGCATCGGTCGACCTTTGAAGCGTTGGGGGGCGGTAGCATGCGAACCGAGACAAGAGGGAGTTCATGCAGAAACGGCCAGAGCGAGCTCTGCCATGAGTCCGAAGTGGACGGATTATATTGCGTCGAAGATTCGAGCGGTCGTCGGTCGGCCCGTAGAATCGCCTCGCGGCAGCGAGGCACCGCTGCGCGCAGCCTTCGAGCAGGCTCCGTTTGCCTTCCAGACGTACTCGCCGGACGGAGCCGCCAAGACGGCCAACCAACGCTGGCATGAGTTGTGGGATGCGCCACCTGGTGCTCTCGACGGTTATAATGTCTTCGAGGACCCGCAGGTGCGCGCCCTGGGCGTCGTCGACCAGATTCGGTGCGCGTTCGCCGGAGAAGTCGTACGTCTGTCGCCGATTTACTACGACCCTTCGCGCATCGGACGACAGGGCGAGCCAAGGTGGATTCGCGTGTCGTTTTATCCGCTCAAGGACCAAAACGGTGAGATCTTCGAAGTGGTTCAGGTGACCGATGATATCACCGCGTTGGTGCAGGCAGAGGCCGCGCAGCGCCGCGCGCTCGAGCTGCAGCGCCTGGCGCTCGCGTCGGCAAAGATGGGCATGTGGGACTTCGACGTGAACGCGCAGACGGTCGCTTGGGACGCGCGCTGTCGAGAGCTCTTCGGTGCGACCGAGCCCGTGGTGCCCCTCGAGGTGCCGATGTCGCGCATTCACGAGAACGATCGACCGGAGGTGAATGCTGCGCTCGAGGCCGCGGTAGATCCGACATTAGACAACGCCTACGACGTCGAATTCCGAGTGATTCCGCGACCCGGCGAGCTTCGATGGGTCCACGCGACCGGAAAGGCGCTGCACGAGAGCGGCGGCGCCGACGCCATCGGCACGCGCCTCGTCGGTGTAGTAGGCGATACAACCGAGCAAAAGCAGGCAACCCAGCGTAAGGACGAGTTTTTGGCCATGCTGGGCCACGAATTGCGCAACCCATTGGCCGCCATCCAACTGGCCGTGGATCTGCTCGAGCAACAGGGTGAGGTGGCCTCCATTCGAGAGCGCACCGTGGCGATGCTCGGGCGTCAATCGGCCCAGATGGCCAAATTGATCGACGGGCTTCTGGATGTGTCGCGGATCGTGCGCGGCAAGATCATGGTCGACAAACAGGAGGTCGACCTCACCCAACTGCTGCACGACGTCATCGCCGTGAGAGAGGGAAACGCCAAGGCCAAGAATATCCATTTGGAGGTAGAACTAGCCTCCGATGAGCCCATGGCACTCTGCGCCGATCCCGCCCGCCTCACCCAGATCTTCGAGAATTTGGTTTCGAACGCTCTCAAGTTCACCGATCCCGGCGGCACCGTCAAAGTTGTGGCCGAGCGCTCGAACGGCTGCGCCGTGGTGCGCGTGAGCGATACCGGCATCGGCTTTCGGCCCGAGCGAGCCGACGTTCTCTTCGAAGCGTTCAAGCAAGAGCCCCAAGACATCGCTCGCCAGCGCGGGGGGCTGGGCCTCGGATTGGCCGTGGCTGCGGGGCTGGTCGAATTGCACGGGGGAACCATCGAGGCGCACAGCTCGGGGCTAGGCGAGGGCGCGACGTTCACCGTACGCCTGCCGCTATGAGTGCTGGGACGAAGAGACGACACGATGCCGGAGTCCTGAAGAGTGTGCCAAGAACGATTCGAGTCTGATTCCTCAGGTAGACGAAGCCATCATGAAAGAGCGAACGGAAGTCGTCTCGGAGCTCGAGAAAGAACGAGATATCGGAATGCACCCCGACGAGCTCATCGAGAAGCTGCGCGAGAATGTCGAGATTACCGACCGTACATACCGGCTAGAGACCTACGAGGATTGCTTTGTCGGTGAGGAGGCGTGCGCGTGGATGGTCGAGGCGGGGGTGGCCCGCGACATCGAGGAGGCCGAGCGAATCGGCAACCTGTTGCTCGAAGCCGGGGTGTTCCACCATGTGCTACGCGAGCACAAGTTCGAGAACGATTACCTGTTCTACCGGTTCTCGTCCGATGAGGATCACGGACGCAAGGCCGAGAGCGGCAGCGGCGGAAAGGTGTCGTGGTCCGATGTATTCGGGCCGGCGCATCCTGGCGACTCCGGCGTGGGGCTGCAGCCGCGCATGCCGGACGACGTGATGCTCCAAACGGCGACAAAGGTCGACCAAATCGGCGTGGAGCCGATGGACGAGGCAAACGTCGAGTTGCTCGACCAGGTGCATCCGCCCGCTTGGGTCAATCCGGAGCCGAAGGACCGCTACAACATGGTCGTCATCGGCGCAGGAACCGGCGGATTGGTCACCGCCGCGGCCGTGGCCGGCCTGGGCGGCAAAGTCGCGATCATCGAAAAGCATCTGATGGGTGGTGACTGCTTGAACTTCGGGTGCGTGCCCTCCAAGGCGTTGCTCCGGGCGGCTCGTGCTGCCGCCGAGGTGCGGCGCGCCGGGGAGTTCGGCGTGCACGTTCGAGGCGAAGTCGAGATCGATTTCGGGCAGGTCATGGAGCGGGTACGCGCGGTACGTGCTCAGCTCTCGCACCACGACTCGGCCGAGCGATTCGCAAAGGAGTTGGGGGTCGATGTGTTCCTGGGCGAAGCTAGGTTCAGCGGACCGAACACGGTGCGGGTGGGGGAGACCGAACTCGACTTCGCCAAGGCGTGTATTGCCACCGGGGCACAGCCGGCGGTTCCTTCCATCGCGGGCCTGAAGGAGGCGCCGTATTTGACGAGCTCGAGCCTGTTCAATTTGACCGAGCTCCCTGCGCGGTTTGGTGTGATTGGCGCCGGGCCCATTGGTGCGGAGATGGCCCAAGCGTTCAGCCGGTTGGGAGCGCAGGTGACCCTCTTCGATATCCAGGAGCGCATTTTGCCGCGTGAGGATGTCGAAGCGGCCGAAATCGTGCATCGCGCGCTCGAGGAAGATGGCGTGGTGTTTCGGCTCGGCGCGGATATCGGCAGGGTGTCGTCCGGAGACGAATCGTCGAGTATCTGCGTGCACCTGAACGTCGGGGAGGCAGGTCGCGAAACATGTAAATTCGACCAGCTCTTGGTCGCCACCGGACGACGCCCCAATGTCACGGAACTAGGACTCGAAGAGGCCGGCGTCGAGTTCGACGAGCGTCACGGCGTGGCCGTGGACGACAGGCTACAGACGACGAACTCCGATATTTATGCTGTCGGAGATGTCGCCACGCGTTATCGGTTCACCCACGCCGCCGACTTTATGGCGCGAATGGTCGTAAGGAACGCGCTATTCTTCGGGCGTCAGAAGTTCGACGATTTGTTGATTCCCTGGTGCACCTACACCGATCCAGAAGTTGCTCACGTGGGGCTCTATCCGCGCGACCTCGAAGAGCGGGGCATCAATTACCGGACGTTGACACAGCCCTTTGATGAAGTCGATCGGGCCGTCTTGGAAGGAGAGAGCGAGGGGTTTGTTCGCCTGCACGTCGACGACTCCGGAGCCATCCTCGGGGCGACGATCGTGGGGCCGCGTGCCGGTGACCTCATTAGCGAAATTACCGTGGCGATGCGCGCGGGCATGGAGCTCGACACGCTGGCCGATGTCATTCATCCGTACCCGACGACTGCTTCGGCGATTCGACAGGCAGGCGACGCGTATAATCGGACTCGTTTGACGTTGACCGTCAAGAAGCTACTGCGTCGGGTGTTGTCCATGCGCCGCTGAGTCGGCCCTCGCGATCTGGTTGGTGAGCTCTACGTCGGCTCGAGTTCTCCGCCATACCAATCGCCACTAACTTGTTGGCGAGGGTATGCGTGTTCAGCTTGTTCTTCGCGGGGACCCCCGTCGACCGGATGACAGGCTGCTGGAGGCGCTGACACGCCCGATTCGAGTGAATATGGCTTGCGCATCGCGAGTTGACGTGATAGCAGTTCCCGAAGCTTTTGTTAGTATTTGCTTACAACCTCCTAACGAAGGGGCAAAGAGATGGCGACTGCACAGGAAATCTTCAGCGAGACGCTTCCCAACAAGCTCGAAGGCAACGAGAAGATCCAGAGCATCAACTCGGTCTACCAGTTCAACATCACTGGCGACGACGGTGGTTCCTGGACGGTCGACTTCACCAAAGACGGCGACTACGTCAGCGAGGGTGAGTCCGACGATGCCGACGTGACCATCGAGATGAAGGACAGCGACTTTGTCGACATGTGGGAGGGCAAGCTGCCCGGACCGCAGGCCTTCATGATGGGCAAGATCAAGATCCAGGGCGACATGGGCCTGGCGATGAAGCTTCAGACCTTCATGGGCTAAATCGCGCCAGCCGCGATTGTTTGAAGAAAGGCGCACTCTTTGGGGTGCGCCTTTTTTGCTTTAAATCGGTGCGAGTGCTTCCAGCTTTCGCAAGCGAGGGCAAGATGACCCCGCACCCAACGACAAGGAGCCTCCGATGAACGCTGACGAGTTGTGGTTGTCCGATTTGAAAGTCCTCGACCTCTCGAGGCTTTTGCCCGGGCCGTTTTGCACGTTGATGCTGGCGGATATGGGCGCGGACGTCCTGAAGATCGAGTCGACAACTGGCGGCGACTACGCGCGGTACTATCCGCCGATGGCCGGTGAGTATGGGGCGTTCTTCGCAGGCATCAATCGCAACAAGCGCTCGATGACGCTCAACCTCAAGGAGGAGACGGGCGTCTATGTTCTCCAAAAGCTCGTCGAGGAGGCTGACATCCTCGTCGAGTCGTTTCGGCCGGGCGTCATGGACAGGCTTTGTTTGGGGTACGAGACGCTGTCGGACATCAACGAGGGGCTGATTTACTGCTCGATTTCGGGATACGGCCAGATTGGACCGATGAAGGGCAAGGCCGGCCACGATTTGAATTATATGGCGCGCGCCGGCTTGCTCGAGCAGAACGGGCGCCACGGGGAGAGCCCGGTAGTTCCGGGGTTCCAGTTGGCTGACATCGCCGGTGGGGCGTTGTATGCCGCGGTGGGAATTCTGGCGGCGCTGCACAAGCGCGAGCGCACTGGGAAAGGCGCCCACGTCGATATTTCGATGACCGACGGTGCGCTGAGCTTTCACCTGCCGATGCACTCGTCGTTGGCCGCCGGTCAGCCTCAGGAGCGCGGCCGGGGCATGCTCACAGGAGGGCTTCCTTGCTACAACGTCTACGAGACGAAAGATGGCAAGTACCTATCGGTTGGCTCACTCGAGCCGAAGTTCTGGATGGGATTTGTGCAGGTCATAGACGCCCCGGAGGTCGCAGGTGAGGGCATGAATGCGGGGGAGCAGGGCGAGGAGACACGGGCGCAAGTGGCTGAAGTGCTGCGCCAGAAAACCCTCGAGGAGTGGTTGAGCCTTTTCGAGGAAGCAGATGTCTGCGTCGAGCCGGTGCGTTCGCCGGCCGAGGTCCTCGAAGACGAACTCTTCAAGGCGCGCGAGATGTTCTTCGACATCGCCGGCGTCCACCAGACACGCACGCCACTGACGCCCAAAGACCGCGAACACACGGCAGCGCCCGGCCTCGGTGAACATACTGAGGAGGTGCTCGAGGGGTTGGGGTATGGAGCAGAGGAGGTGGGGGCGATGAAGGACGAGGGGGTCATTTGACCCCTCCCTCAAAAACCACCCCAAATAGGTGTCAGACACCGTGTAAAGCAGGCTCTATGCGGCTCACGGGGCGATCTCCGGGGTAAGACCCCCCATCAAAGCGTTGGAAATACGTGGCACCTTTGATCACGTGACGGGGGCGTTCTCAAATTCCGGCATTATTCTAGGTCATTCGTTGCGGTATCGGCTTCCCGTGCGGCTACGCAGGCACACTTCGGCGGGCTCGCGCCTCGGGAAGGCGCAAACGGGCGGGTACAATGGCTGGGACAGCGAATTGGGGGGACTTAGTTGAGGTGAGGCGGTGGCTCGCGGCGGATATCGCAGCTGCCGCCCACGCAGAACTGGCGGCCCGGCGGAATGGTGCCGTCGGGAAATTCGACCTCCGACTTGCCCTCGCGCCACCTGCCGACTGCGGTTCGGTACCGATCGACGAGAAGTCGTCGGTCTTCGCGGTACTCCTGGCGCTGCTTGAAATCGCCGCCGTGGCACAGGGGCCGAGGCGCCTTCTTCGATTTCCTCGGAGAGTCGCTCCATTTCACGCTGAGCGCCTTCTTTGGCCCAGGGCACGGCACGGTGCGCAGTTTGGCCAACTCTCCGGCGTGTGTGTGACACTCGTCGACGATCTTTTGGTGGTAAGCCTCGTCGTCGAGCTCCTGCCACTGCGGAAGCTTGGCCATCTCGAGGGCGTACCGTTCGGTGGCCATCTCGATGAGCTCTGCTTCGGTCTTGTCCTCGTTCTTCTTTTTTCGCTTCTCCGCCCAGTACGTCTTGCGGTTGACCACCTCGCCCACCATCGGCTTCCCGCTTTTGTGGATGTCCCACGAACACAGCCCCGGCCACTGCTTCGGGTGGTGCACGAGGTTCGACTCAGACGGATTGCACACGATGTAGCGCAGGCGTTGGAGCATCGCCTCGTCTGTGAGGACTTTGATCGCGGTGTAGCGGCGCTCCCAGAAGGTACCGGTGCGGTTGCGTAACTTGTTGATCTTTTTGGCCAGCTGACTCTGGAAGTCGCGCATGAACAGATGCATCTGCAGTGAGCGGCAGCGCGCGAGGATGTGGAAGTGATTGGACATGAAGCAAAACGCGAAGATCTCGACCCCGTACATCCAGGCGTATTTGGACAGCAGCCCCAGGATGATGGCGTTGACCTGCTCCTCGGGCAGAAGTGCATAAATCTGGTGCAGGGTGCGGTTGCCGAGTTCGTAAATGGCGTCCTTTTCCTGATTTCGCAGTGGGTGTCCCATGGGTGCCGTGCTCCGTGAATAGATGAAGGTTCATCAACAGCCCTCATTACGGTTTTCGGCAAAAGGGGACGATTCGTTGCGTGATCGAGCAGATTTTTTTGCGGAGATGCGGCAGAAGATCGGCTCCCCGATCGCGCCGTGATGCGCATGAAAGCTAACCCACACGGTGCCTGACACCGTCTTGGGGGTGGGGCGAGATCGGGGTGGGATTTCTGTTGGCGGCGTGGAGGTGTCAGTACTCTTCGTCGGCTGCGGGGGCGGTGCTTCGTGGTGTGTCGCACGTGCAGCATCGCCCCTCCTCGGTGGTCTCGCAAACTTTGACCTGACCGTCGGGGCAGTTGTCGAAGGTATCGATGCCCGTGCTCATACTCGGGCACCCGAAGGAGCCGATGCTGCACCCGACGCAGGTTGTGGCCACAAAGAGGCTGAGTGCGGCGATATGTCTGGTGACTCGCGTGTTCATGTTCACTCCCTCACATCCAGCACGAATACCGCCGCATTTCGCGGCCCCCAAGTGACCTGCTTGGCAGGCTCATCTTGCAGACGTTTCGGCGCCGGCTCTCGCTCGTGGAAGCGAGCCTGCCACTCTGCGGGGCTGGCCGCAAAGTTAAGCGGATCGATGTCGCCCGAGGCGACGTAGGCTTCGAAGTGTGGGCGCCACTTGCCCGCGTATAAGCTTCTTGAGCGGACTTGCTTTGCCACCGACCGCGCAACCTCGATCGGCAACACATCATCGCGGCTCGCCGGATGGCCCGCTTCGATTGCCCCTTCGGGCGCGCCGGCGAACAAGTTGTAGTAGCTTCCGTGATACGGGTGGTACAGGACCGTAGAGACCAGCCCCGGCAGCAGAAACAATCCCAGCAAGGCGACGAGCACCGTGTGCCGCGTACGGGCTGCCACGTCGCGCTCTTCGAGTCGCTCGACGACCAGGCGCGCGAAGGTCGCCAGAATCGAGGCGGCCAAAATGGCCAACACCGGCGCCGCCATCAGCAGCAAGGGCACGCCGCCCATGTCGCGGGTGCGCAGCGCCCAAGGGAGACCGAGCACAAAGATGAGCGTCAAGATGCTGAAGCTGCGGGGCAGCTCGAACCCCTCCGCCTTATCGGGCGCGTCCACGAAGATACCGAAGCGCTCCGTCGCCGGGAGCAGCAGCGCGGCAACGGCGCCCAGAACGACTTCCGGCGGAAACTCGATGGCCGCCCAAACGGCGCCAGTAGTCAACGGCGACCGCTCCACGGCATACACCGTGCCCTCGAAGAGCACCGGCGGAAAATTCCCCAGCAGCGAAGCGGTCAGGTAGTTGTACCACGTGCCTTCCAGGGCATCGCCAGCCACGCCCAGCGCCCAAAAGAGCACACTAGGAAGCACGACCGCGGCCACCGGAGCCACTAGAATGGCCACAGGCACCTCCGATGTCGCTATCATCCCCTTTGCCTCGGGGTCGCTTCGTCTGCCCGCGATGCCCCGTGCCGCAATCACCACGATGGGCCAGGCCACAATCCACACGAGCGCCGGGGCCCAACTCAGCGTGAGTGCCGCGGCGACGAGAGACAGCAAAAGTGCGGTCCACCACCGGTGCTGGGAGAGCGTCGAAAGACGCAGCAGCCAGCACCACAACAACAGCACAATCGCCGCCGGGCCGGGTGTTGTGGCCGCGCCGGCGACAATCGGAAGCCCCAGAAAGAGCCCCACGGCGATGGCCGCTCCGATTCCCCCGGCGACGGCCTGGGCCATGCGCCAGATGGCCGGAAGCGTCAGTGCCACGGCAATCGCCGAGACCAACGCAAACCCAAACACCTCGTTGTCGAAGGCTGCGGCCAGCGGAATGTAGAGCAGGTCGATGAACGGATGCGGGCTGTCGAATACGTCGACCGGCGCGTCGTTCATCAACGCCTTATTGGCCGTACGCAGCCGCTCCATCAACTCCAAACCGGCCGTACCGGTCCCGCGAAGGCCCAGAACGAGCAGGTAAAAGAGAAGCCCGCCGACTACCAATACCAGCGGGCGCAGTTTTTCGGTCACCATTTTCATCGGCCGATCAGCTCACTCGTCATCTTCCCAAAACAGAACGTCGGGCTCCCACCGAAAACGCTTCAAATCGCATTTCGTATTGCTATCGAATACCACACCCTCGTCCTCGAGCAACCGACGCTGCAACTCGGCGCGCGCGTAGTCTCCCTTGAACGAGATACCGCCCGAGGCGTTGATGACCCGTTGCCAGGGCACCTCGACCCCGTTCGACAGGCTGTTTCGCATCAGCGTGCCGACGGCGCGCGCCGCGCGTGGGCTACCGGCGTACAGCGCCAGCTGGCCGTAGGTGACGACCTCGCCCGGAGGCACCTGCTGAGCCAGCCAGTAGACCCGGTCAGAAAACTCATCGAGCTCACGGCGGATCTCGGCCAGCTCCTCCGAAGATAGGTCGGGCAATTCACGCATGATGCCTCCCTGGGCTACCGAATTCGGAATTGAACGGCGATATTGGCCGAGCCGTATAAAAGCGTCGAGAAGAACGCCTCCTCGGTCGTCTCACCGATGGATACTGCCCGACGCGCGGCGTCGGCGCTTCGGCCGTAGTGTGAGGTGACGAGTCCGTGCACCCGTCCCGAAAGGGCGAGCGCGACGGTGTCAGACACCGTGATCGTCATCCCCAGGCCGCTGCTCGCCTCCAACCCGAGCCGTATGGGGCTGGCATCGCGGGTCACGAAGGTGACCACCGCGGCCCCGCCCACCGGCACGAACACGTCGAAGCCGTCGCCCGGCCAGATAAACCGATAATCACCGTTGAGCCCGACGACATAGAGTTGGTCTTGCTGTTCGTCGCGGATCGGCTGGTCGATCGACGGGTCGAGCGCGCGGTAATCGACCCCGCTGTCGTCGACGCTTCCGTCGGGGCGTACGCGATCGGGCGAGATGGAGCGTCGCCCGACGTGGTGCAATTCGTTGGCGGTCAAGTCGAACCAGCGCAAGCTCAGCCCGGCGGCGATATTCGAGGCGATGAGGCGCAGGCCCAAAGACGTGCCTGCGCCGGTCTCGACGTCGACCAGCGACGGCTCGAGCAAAAAGCGGCCTTGCTCGTCGGTCTGGGTGCGGTCGACCTCAGTGACGACTTCGTTGCGAAGGTAGGAGGTGAAGCCGGCGGCAGTGCCCGCTTCGATCTCGACGCCGAATTGGGGAGGCGCGGCGTGGGCGGTGGAGGCACACAGGAGCGCGGTCGAGACCGCGGCCAGCAATGCAGTCAATAAAATATAGCCGGCAGGCAAACGCACGCGTCACTTCTCCGAAGTATCGTCGCGCTGCTCGGCGTCCGCTGCGGTAGCTTTGAGTTCGAGCGAGTCGACCAGCGCATCCACTACCTTTGGATTTTTCTCATACAGAGCCTGCGGCGTCGAGACTGCAATCTGCACACCCCGTTCGCCGCGGGTGATGAACCGGTAGATGGTGTACATGGGAGTACGCGCATTGGCCTTGGCATTCTGGCGGACGATGACATCGTGCCGGTCGCCTTGTGCTTCAACTTTGGCGCCCAGGGCGGTCTCGGCGTATTTGACCGCGTCGATGGGGTAGTCGAGTGACTCGCTCCGAAGTTCGCCCTCGATGAGGTGGGAGGGGAGAGCGACTACAGACGTCTGCTCGTCGCGGTGCTCGACCAGCCACTTCGAGTTGACCACGGACCCGTCCACGCCCGGAAGCACCAGTCGCCAGCCATTGCCTTCGATCTCGGTCTGCTCGGTCGTCGCTTCGCTTGGCTTTTCCTGCTCATTCGCAGGAAAGTCGACGCTCTGTAAGATGAACCGTCGAGCCTCTTCAGTGCGTGCCATCGCTTCGGGATGCCCCCAGGCTTCGAGCACGTACGTTTCCCCGGCTGCGTTTGCCACAAAAAGCTCGTGGGCGATGGTTTCGTCGGCATCCGAGAACCGTACGCGCACCGAGACCCCCTCGCGCCCGTCCGCCGTCGCTCGCTCGGGCGCATCGCTGTCGACGATGTCGAAGGCGCTGTCGAGCCAAAGGAGGGCCCACGATTCGTGGGCGAATTGCGTCACGGGAGTCTCGAGCCTGCGCAGGCGCATCCGCACCGGCTCGACGGGATGGCGAATCTGGAAGAGGGTGCCCGCGGCCTCGCGGTTTCGTTCGCGTAGCCAGTCATCGGGGCGCGATAGGCTGGCGTCGGCGTCGGGACGGGTCATCCGGACGCTCGACTGGCAGCCGACGAGGAAAAAACCAAAGAGTAGGGTGAGGGCGCAAATGGAGGTGGATTTCATCGATGGTCGCCTTGCAGAGGTTGGAGCGCCACCTATTAAGGGCGCCTGAACGACGGCGCGAAACTGCAATTAGAGTGCGGCGAGGCGTGCAGTGGTCGGTTCGCGACGGCTATTAGGGGCGCCTGAACGACGGCGCGAAACCGCAATTAGAGTGCGGCGAGGCGTGACGTGGTCGATTTGCGATCCACAACCATGCTCGACGGTCGCCTCGCCGCGCTCAAATCCTTTGCCTTTGTCCCAAATAGTGGGCCTCAACTACCCAAACGTGTCAATTGCCTACTCGGCGCGCTCCTTCATGACGGCCAAACCGTCTTTAAGGCGCGCAATCGCACGCTCACGTCCCACCAGATACACCGTGGTGAAGACGCCCGGGCTCGATGTGTTGCCCGTCAGGCACACGCGCGTGGGCTGAGCGAAGTGCTTCAGGCCCATGTCGTGCTTGTCGCACATGCTGCGGTAGACCGTATCGATGTTGTCCGACGTCCACTCGTCTAGGCCTTCCAACTCATCGACCAGGTCGTCGAACGCGTCGGCGTACTTGCCCTTGAGCCACTTGTCGACGGCGCCTTCGTCGCGCTCGATGTCGTCGGTAAAGAAGTAGCTGCTCTTCTCGGTCATCTCGACGAGCGTCTTGGCGCGCTCGCGCATCTCGGCGGCGACGTCGGCGACCTTGTCGTTGACCTCGAGGCCGGCCTCTTCGAGGAAGGGCTTCCAGCGCTCGGCGAGTTCTGCGGGCTCGAGGCGCTTCATCCACTCGCTGTTGACCCACTGGAACTTCTTGACGTCGAACTGCGAGGCGCTCTTGCCCACGTGGTCGAAGTCGAAGAATTCGATAAGTTCGTCCATCGAGAAGAGTTCTTGGTCGCCGTGCGACCAGCCCAGGCGGGCCAGGTAGTTG